>JAZQOJ010000045.1:0-25306 GCA_045627805.1 Bacteroidales bacterium | reverse complement strand
CCTGCGCAGGCACCTGCGACAAGGTGATGTATCCGGCATCGTTGGTGAAGGAACTCACGTTGGTCGGCACGGTCGGAATCGTCGGCTTGTTCGTCAAATCATAATAGTTCCCGCTGAATAGTGTCGGTTTGTTGGTCAAATCATTATAACTTCCGCTGAACAGTGTCGGCTTGTTCAAAATCCGCGATACGCCTGAGGTGGCGTTCCAGTCGGCGTTCACCTGTGCGGGCACCTGCGACAATGTGATATAGCCGACATCGTTGGTGAAGGAACTCACGTTGGTCGGCACGGTCGGAATCGTCGGCTTGTTCGTCAAATCATCATAATTCCCGCTGAACAGGGTCGGCGTGTTGATCAAATCGTTGTAGTCGCCGCTGAAAAGATCGGGACGATTGGACAAACTATTGTAGTTTCCATCGAAACCAGCGGGAAGTTTCACGAAACTTCCGCCCGTAAGATAGATGGTGTCGTTACTGATGCTCAACACCTGCTGTTCAATGTATTCGGTCAAATAACCTGCATCATTGTTGAAAGCACTCAAATCCTCGGGAATTTCCGGAATGGAATCCATGGTAATGTACCCAGCATCATTCTGAAAATAAGAAACATTTTCAGGAATTTGCGGAATCTGGGGCTGGTTGGTCAAGTCATTATAATTCCCGCTGAACAGCGTCGGTGCGTTGGTCAAATCGTTGTAATCGCCGCTGAAGAGTTCGGGACGATTGGACAAACTGTTGTAGTTCCCATCAAAGCCGGCGGGAAGCACCGCATAACCGCCATTGCTCAAATATAGGGTGTCATTGCTGATGCTCAACACCTGGTAGGCGGGCAAGTCACTCGTTGTAATGTAACCCACGTCGTTGGTAAACGCTGACACATTTTCAGGTATTTCCGGAACAGAATCCATCGTGATGTAACCGGCATCATTCTGAAAATAAGAAACATTCTCCGGGATTTCCGGAATCTGCGGCTGGTTGGTCAGGTCGTTGTAGTCGCCACTGAAGAGTGCAGGCTGGTCGGTGAGGTCGTTGTAACTTCCGCTGAACCCTCCAGCACTGTTGCCCGCGTACAGGGCATAAGGTACACTCAACAACTGCTGCGTGCCTACAATGGAGTAGTTGGTGCCGCCTGTCGGGTCAGTCTCGGTTTTCAAAAAGTAGGGGCCGTTGCCCCAGTCTATGGCAGAAAAATCCCCGCTCAACACGGTGCCATCACCCACGGACAGGGTCATCAGACCATTGGCATTGGTGGTGACTGTCTGCCTCTCCTCATACACGGGCACTCCGTTCTCGCCACCTTGCAGGATGGAAATCCTGACGGAAACGGAATGGTTGATTACGGGATTGTTGACTACATCGCGCACCACGGCCTGGTAAGTAAACTTCTGTGGGGCTTGAGAAAACGCGGTGGTGACTGCAGCCACTACAACGAGAATGGAAAGGATTAGTTTTTTCATCTTTTGTTGAATTTTGATTATTCGATTGCTCGGTTATGCGGTTATGCGCATCCCCGTATCCTCGTATCCTCGCATCCCCGTATCCCCTCATAACCGAAAAAAAATTAATCGCGGAGGCAGCGCACCGAATGGCCGGAGCTCTTAGAGCTGTAGTGGCGGGACACCGTCGCGGTATTGGATTCGAGGTAGCGGCGGTAAGCGTTACTACTGCTACTCTCGGTAGCACTCCAGAAGGAGGCGACGTTGCCGGAACCGCTGTAGCTGCTGTTGTAGTAACTGCCCGCAGGCAACGCACCGAAGCACGTTTTTGCAGCCACTGAAATGTTGTCTTTGCCTCCCTTGCGGACGACGCGACATTTTAAATACTCCCCTTTTTTAGTTGAAAGTTGAGAGTAAGAAAATCACAAACGACCTTCAAATTTTCGGTTTTCAATTTTCAATTCTCCATTTTCAGTTTCCAAAAGGAAGTGGGCTGCCCGATATAAATTCTTGTGATAAGGCACTCTCCCGCATCCCGTAGGACTGCAGGACTCTGGCAGACGGAGAATAAAGGCATGTAAATTTCAATGAACGTTTTCTAAAAAAATTTCGACCGCTTCGCGGTGTTCCCGCCCGCCTGCGCTGCCGCGCTTGCGGGCTTTTTTATAAGGTAACATTCTCTCCCCCGCTCCTTACGTCGCAGGGGGAGGAATGTTGAATGTTTTTTTTTAATCGCGGAGGCAGCGCACCGAACAGCTGCGGCTCATACTGTCGTTGATGCGGTCCACCGTCGCGTTATCGTAATAGAGGGCGCGGTTGTAAGCGTTACCGTTACTACCGCTACCCGCGGTAGCACTCCAGAAGTAGGCGCCGTTGCCGGAAAGGTTGTGGATGTTGCTGCCGTAGGCGCCCGCAGGCAACGCCTCGAAGCCCGTAACGTTGTTTGCACTCTGGTCATTGCCCACAGCGCAGTTAGTAGTACTACTGTTCCAACCCGTGGTGGAGGCCAACGCCTTGGCGATGGACGTGTTGTCACTGCCGCACACGTACTGGCTCTGACTGCTCAAGTGGCCGGTTCGTGGGGTCCATTCCGCATCGCTCGGCACATGCCACCCCGTAGGACAAACGCCCTGTACACCGCTCGGATTGGACATACTGGATGAAGCGTAACGCATCACAGCACCCCATGCGTACCGATTCCCATTGTACATATTTCCCGATAGCGACTGGTGAGCGACAGGCTCACCATCGGAATAATGGGTGGAACGCAGGTTCTCCTTCATCCAGCATTGGTTGCCCACTCCAATTGTATTGTACACATTGCCATCATAGTCGGTGACGGTGGTAACCCCTTGGCAAGGATCGGTCAGGGTGGTAAAACTCACTTCCCCTCCATAACCGATACCCACACTGTTGACCACATAGGCACGCACATAGTAAGTGGTGCTGGCGGCCAGTCCCGTGAGCGTGCTGGTGAAAGTGCCTGTACCTGCGCCGTCAATGGTATGGCTGTTGTTCACAGTGGGATTGTGGGAGGTACTCCAGCACACGCCGCGCTCCACAATGGCCGAGCCACCGTCGGTGAGCACCTCTCCACCGCAAACGGCTGTGTGTTCCGTAATGCCGGAAATCTGGCTGGTGGTCACGCTGCCAGAGGTGGGCGGAAGGGTCTCCAAGGCGGTGATACGCTCGCGGAGACTGTCGATGGTGTAGTTCAGGGAGGCAAGGATGGCGTTGAGCTGCGCCTCCGTAATATAATGCACATCGTTCTCAAACGCGCCCACATTGGTCGGGACACTTGAAGCGGTGATATATCCCCTGTCGTTCACAAAGGAGCTGATATTGGTCGGAATGCTCGAAGCGGTAATATAGCCGCGGTCGTTGTTGAACGCGCTAACATTGGTCGGCACGGTCGGAATGGTAGGCTTGTTCAAGATTCGTGCCGCGCCGCTCGTGGCGTTCCAGTCGGCGTTCACCTGCGCAGGCACCTGCGCCAGTGTAATATAGTTGCGGTCGTTGTTGAACGCACTGATATTGGTGGGCACGGTCGGGATGGTCGGCTTGTTGTAGATGTATGCCGGACCACTCGTGGCGTTCCAGTCAGCGTTCACTTGGTCGGGAATGTCGGAGGCGGTCAGGTAGCCACGGTCGTTCACGAAAGAGCTCACAGTGGTCGGAATGCTGGAATAGGTGATGTAACCTGCATCGTTGGCGAAGGCGCTTACGTTAGTCGGCACCGTCGGGATAGCGGGTTTGTTCAGAATCCGCGACACGCCCGTGGTGGCATTCCAGTCGGCGGGCACCTGCGCCGGCACCTGCGCGGCTGTGATGTAGTTGGCATCATTATAGAATGCACTCACATTGGTCGGGATGTTGGCGGCCTGCTGCACATCGGCACTGGTGATATAGCCGGCATCATTAATAAACGCACTCACTGTAGTCGGTACGGTCGGCAGTTGGGACGACGTGACATAGCCTGCATCATTAGAAAATGCACTCACGTTAGTCGGCACTGTCGGGATGGCGGGTTTGTTCAGAATCCGTGACACACCCGTGGTGGCGTTCCAGTCGGCGGGTACCTGCGCCGGCACCTGGGACAACGTGATGTAGTTGGCATCATTATTGAATGCACTCACATTGGTGGGAATGTTGGCTGCCTGTTGCACTTCGGCACTGGTGATGTACCCCGCATCATTGTAAAAGGCAGACACATTGGCTGGAATATTCGAGGCCGTGATATAGCCGCGGTCGTTGTAGAACGCGCTCACATTGGCCGGGATGGTCGGGATCGTTGGTTTGTTGGTCAAATCGTTGTAATTTCCGCTGAAAAGTGTCGGTTTATTTAGAATCCGCGATACACCTGTGGTGGCGTTCCAGTCGGCGGGCACCTGAGCAGGAACTTGAGACAACGTGATGTAACCGGCATCATTCTGGAAAGCAGAAACTTGTGTTGGAATATTGGCCGCCTGCTGCACTTCAGCCGATGTAAGATAACCTGCGTCATTGATGAAGGCACTCACATTGGTCGGCACGGTCGGAATCTGAGCCGATGTCACATACCCCGCGTCATTGATGAAGGCACTGACGTTGGTCGGCACGGTCGGAATCTGCGGCGTGTTGATCAGGTCGTTGTAGTCACCGCTGAAGCCGCCGCCGGTGCTGTTGCCCGCATACAGGGCGTACGGCACGCTCATCAGCTGCTGGCTGCCCACGATGGAGTAGTTGGTGCCGCCCGTCGGGTCGGTCTCGGTTTTCAAAAAATACGGACCATTCGCCCAGTCGATGGCAGCGATGCTGCCTCCCACCACGGTACCGTCACCCACAGAAAGGGTCATCAATCCGTTAGCGTTGGTCGTCACAGACTGATTCTCTACATACACGGCCACGCCGTTCGCATCCCCTTGCAGGATGGAAATCCTGACGGAAACGGAATGGTTGGCTACAGGGTTGTTGCCCGCATCGCGCACCACTGCTTGGTAGGTGAATTTCTGCGGGACTTGGGAAAACGCGGCGGTGACTGCCACCACTGCGATGAGAAGGAAAAGGATTAGTTTTTTCATTTTTTGGAATTATAAAATTATTGAATTTTAGAATTTTAGAATTGTGGAATTGTGATTTTTTGAAAATATTTATAGATTCATAGTATATTTGCAAACTTTTATTTCTGTTAATATTATTTAATTATGATTGCTTATCCTTTTGAGAATCTGGACGTTTGGAAACATTCCAGAAAATTGGTTTCAGATGTTTATCAATTATTGTCCGGTTTCCCTTCCTTTGAGCGTTTTGGTTTGTGTGACCAGATTCGGAGGGCGGTTATATCTATTCCTTCCAACATCGCGGAAGGAAGTGCAAGAATATCGGCGAAAGAGCAGTTGCGTTTCATTGACTATTCGTATGGTTCTTTAATGGAAGTTTATTGTCAATTGATTTTGGCAAGCGATTTGAAGTATATTTCAGCAGTACAATTTTCCGAAGTTAAAGAGCAAATTGAAATCATAGGGAAAATGATCAACGGTATGCCCCGCCGCCACCCCCAACGCTTACAAGAATAACCCACCACACTTAAAATCCCCAACTTCATAATCCCCATCTCCATAACTCCAAAACTCTATAATTCTATAACTCCAAAACTCTATCTCCCCATCTTCACTACCTTGAAGGATTTCAGCAACTGTGTGCCATCAATCACATTCACGAAGTAGGTTCCTGCGGCAAGTTCTGACATTGGAATTTCAGTGTTTTGTCCCTCTATCTTCTTTGCAAACAAGAATTTGCCATTCATATCAAACACTTTCACCTCCCCTTCCAATTGTTCATTGTTGATTGTCAATTGTACATTTCCAAGTGTCGGGTTCGGATAAACCACCGCATTCAGAGTGATATTTGGGTAGTTGTCAATCCCGATGGTTTGGATTTCGTAGGGTTGTTGCACACCTTCGGAAATGGAAACCGCACCGTTGCTGTACGTCTGCACGGCGATTTGCCCGACGGTGTAAGTGACCGTGCCACCGTTCCCTGTTGCTGTTCCGCCAACTGGCACTACATCGGATTGCGCGGAAAGGAACATCACTGACAATATCATCAATGATAGAAAACTGTAAAGCATTTTCATGTTATTAAGGGGACTTCTATTTTTATTAACTTCGCGCCGTCCTTCTAAATTTTGCGAAGTCCGTTAAACAAAAATCAAAAAGAAAACGACGCTGCAAAGTTACATATTATTTTCTCATTTCCAACAATTTAGCTATATTTTTTTGAAATTTATCGGGGTAATATATTGGTATTCAGTGTGTTATAAAATTCAATTCATACCCAATCGTTTGATTGGTTCGTATCTGATGAGGTTGTAAACCAGTCCGGAGAAGATGATGTAGGCCTCATTTCGGAGAAATCCCACCGCCCGGCTTCTCATCCCGTGCAGGCATCCCTCCATGATTCCGAACACATGCTCCACTCGCGCCCGAACCTTTGCGTTCTTCTTGTTGATGGTTTCCTGCCATTTGCTGATTTTCTTTCCTCTCACACTGCGTTTGATGACCCTGTCCTTCAGGTTGTATTTCCGCATCACACGCTTCACCCCCTTGCCGATATATGCGCTGTCTGCATGAAGTGTCTGTCCTCTATCGCTCTCATCCACAAGTTGTTTTGTGGGTTTTGAATCATGCTCCGAAGCAGCTGTGGCCACGCATTTCTTGATCAGTTTGCTCTTGGCATCTATCTGGCGTGTGCCTTGTATCCGTAGAACTTCTCGCCGCCCTTCTTCACCCATCGGGCTTCCGTGTCCTTATGTCTTTTCTTGTTGGCCTTGCGCTTCTTCTCTTCCTCAGTGTCGCCCTCTTCGGGATTCCACAACTCGCCGCCCCTGTCTTCCTTGATTAGTTTGTTCTCTTCGCGTGTGTTGTGCTGGCGCGGCACCTCCACAAAACTGCCGTCAATGATAATCCCTTCATTCATAATCAGATTGTTGTCCTTGAGGTACTGGTTGAACTTGTCGAACAGCACGTCAAAGAGCCCCTTCTCCGTCAGCTCTTTTCTGAACACCCATATAGTCCGGGCATCGGGCACCCTGTCGCCGCTGGCCAGACGGAGGAAGTCGCGGAACGACAGCCTGTCACGTATCTGGTACTCGGTCTGCTCATCGCTGAGATGGTACATGCGCTGGAGCACGAGAATCTTGAACATCAGCACATAGTCGTAAGGTTTGGCACCAACATTGGTGAACTTCTCCTTGTAAAGCCCCGTTTCCAGATCCTCCCTAAACATCTCAAAATCAACAACTCTTGAAAGCCTCTCCAGCGGATTGCCCAGAGAATTGAGCTTGTCCATAGTATCTTCGCTATCGAAAAGGCTGATGTTGCCCTGCTTCTTGTAAGTCTGCTTTGACTGTTCCATTACCGTTCAAATTTTCTGCAATATACAAATAATTATTTGAATAACAATGGATTATAAGGATTTTATCACCAATTTTGACCATTCGACAAAAAAATCAATTTAACGACCCATTAACGCAAACAGGTAAAACAGGTGCAAATTTTGGCTAATTTTTGCCTGTATTTATTTGATTGTCAGAGAGAAATAATTAGAAGTCACCTAATGAAAACGAAAGAGATGAGGGCATTGAAAGAAAAGTACAAAGACAGATTAACGAAACCAACAGAAAACGACAATGCAAACCAGAACAACGAACAAAAATAAATTCTAAATTCAACAGATAATAACGCATACAAATAACCCGAAACAAATGTTTGAAAATGGAGATCCTCGTATTGCGAACAATAATATGAAAGAATTTTTTGAAGCAATTAAGGATTGGAAAGCAGTTGCTAAACTTTCAGAAAAATCTCTCGTTGGTGCTGGAATAATTTATAATCTTAATAATAATGACAATGAATCCAAATAAAATAACTGTAATCAAAGATGAATATGACATAATCCCCCATCCGTGGTATAAGCATATATGGGAACGTATTGTATCAAAACTTTTGGGAAGTCACGCTATTTACGAAAAGAAAATCTTATATACCATTAAAATTCCTTGTGGCATAAAATATGAACTTAATGATTTTATTAAAGAATATAATCCGGAATATCGTTCTTATATTGATGTCGTACAATTTCATTCAGAAAATGTGTATGGTCCAATTAAAAGATATGCGTATTATGGGGAATTTATTTTATTAGAAGAATTAATGGGAAACTAATGAAAACCAATATATTACCCCCAAAAAACCATTATCATCCTGTGCTGAAGCAGCAGCAAGGCGGGGATTATAAGCCGCCGTTTGAGGAATACTACAAAATCGTTCCGCAATACAAGAACGACACCACCCACTATGAATAAAGGTCGGCATATCAGCACATCCAAATCTCTCGCCATAGGTGCCGCCGCCGGAGAAACCGTCAACCAAACACCGCGTTTATGGAGCGGGAAACCTGGAATGAGAACGTGATTGATTCGACATTCCTGAAAAACATTCAGGAGGAATATCCCGCTATGGCGGATTTCGTGGCGAGTTTGACCAATCCGGGATATTATCTCGGCTTCGGCGCAAAGGGTTTGGAATATACGGGACTTCTTGGGAAACAGCTGGCGAACGGCACTTCAAACGGCGTGAACAGCGCGGAGATCCTAAATCATCGCAACTCGAAATTCTTTCCGAGATAGACTTTCCTCACGAACTCGTCCTCGGCGAGCTGCGCCGCAGTGCCCGTCCGCAGCACCGTTCCCTCGTGCAGTATGTAGGCGCGGTCGGTGATGGCGAGCGTCTCGTGCACGTTGTGGTCGGTGATGAGGATGCCGATGTTCTTTGTTTTGAGCTTCGCAACGATTTCCTGGATGTCTTCCACCGCGATGGGGTCAACGCCGGCGAAGGGTTCGTCAAGCAGAATGAACTTGGGATTGGAGGCCAGGCAGCGCGCGATCTCGGTTCGGCGCCGCTCGCCGCCCGAAAGATTCTTGCCCAGGTTCTTGCGGACCTTGTGCAGGTTGAACTCCGTGATCAGACTTTCCAGACGGTCTTTCCGCTCGGAACGCGACAGATCTGTGAACTCCAGAATCGAAAGGATGTTCTTTTCCACGGTCATATCACGGAACACCGACGCTTCCTGCGGCAGGTAGGAGATTCCCATCTGCGCACGCTTGTACATCGGCGCACGGGTGATGTCCTGCTCGTCGAGGAAGATTCTCCCCGACAACGGCTGTATCAGCCCCACAATCATATAGAAAGAGGTGGTTTTTCCCGCCCCGTTCGGTCCCAACAGTCCCACAATCTCGCCCTGCCGCACATTGATGGAGGCCTCGTTGACCACCGTGCGCGCTTTATACTTCTTAACCAGTTTATCGGTCCGGATAATATGGTTTTCTTCCATAATCGACTATCAATTAGTATGTTCTGCTGCCTCTTTGATTTTCTGCACGGCGGTGTCGGCCACCTTTTGCATCGGCCCTCGCACCATTCCCTGCACGAAAATGGGAACGTCAAGTTCCATCGTCGCGGTAAGGTCGCAACGTCCTTCGCCGCGTGGTTCAATGTCGAAAACCACTGAAGCGGGAAGGTTCTTGTCGTTTTCAAGCTTGTAGCACAACCTGCTGTTTTCCACACAGCCATCCGCCACCACTTTCATCTTCGCGATTCCCGCAACCTCGAAAGCGCAATAATCCTCCCCTACCTCCAAGTTCTGCACCTGCTCCTTCGGAATGAAATTTCCCAATTTCCGCAAGTCACGCAACATATCGTAAACCTGCTGTGCGGATTTCGCAACATTTTCCGCCGTACTTTTTGTTTTCATATCTGATTTTCAATGATTTATAAAAAAATTACAATTTCGGTTTGCGCACATAATGAGGCATCTCAAACGGAATTTCCATCGACAACTCAATGTAGCCGCCGAATTCCTCGCCATCAAACCACGGCATCTGGTAAATCAATTTCTTGATTCCGTTTTTCTCAATCGTATATGCGTTAATATTGTGATTTTCAAGAAGTCCCAGCAATTTTGTGCGGGCCGGTTCCGGATGGCAGTCCAACAAGGAATTGCCCACCAGACTTTTTCCATCTTTGGTAAAAGTAGAAATCGACTTGTCGTTCATTTCCAGAATCTTGCCGTCTTTGTCACAGATTGTGACCGAAATAGGAGCTTGTTTGAAATAATCCATCGTACTAAAATTTATTCTTTGTTTTTCTCTTTTTTCTTTCTTTTGCCGCGAGGCGTGGATTTGAACGACTCGATAATGTCTTTCCGATTGTTGAAATCCTGCTTATAAATGATAGCCACGCCCTGGGCGTAAGGGCTGTTGCGGTTGGCATTGCGCAATTCATCCTGATTGGTAACATTGAAGACCTTCAATCTCCACGTTCCCAATTCATTGAGTTTCTGCTCGATACTAAAGTCGCCGATGAATTGGGAACTCAGGTCGGTCTGCGACTTGTCGTCCTTGTAGCCGAAATAGCCCTCAATCACAGTGCGGTCGTTGAACAGTGAAGTGGAAGCGCCCACCGCATACTCGGCTGCCTTGTCGGCGCTGGCATTCTGGTAATTCAAGTTCACGTCCACATACTTCAACTGATTGGATATGAAATTGCTCAGCGTGTTCGTCACCACGCCGATACCCGTATTTTCAAGATTGATGTTGGCCACTGACGTTTGCTCTGAAGCGAATTTTCCCAGCATCACCAAAGAGAAGAACTGCTCGGTTTTCTTCTGGATGTTAGTGGTATCTATCGCACTGTAAAACAGTGTTTTGAAATCGGAAGTCGCATTGGGGAGGTCAAAAGAGAAGTCGATGGCCGCGGGGTCGGAGAGCGTGCCATTGAAATTCAGGAAGGCCTTGACGGGCATACGGCGGATGTTGGTGTTCTCAGCCGAGAAAAGGTCGGAAAGCGAGGCCGTGGTGGAGTACATCGCCTTCGCATTGATGTGCATATTGTCGAGCGGGCCGTTGAACGACACCACCCCGCCCGGCTGCAACTCGAACTTCTTGTTCACGAGATCCACGAAAGTCATCATAAACGAGCCGCCCTGCAACTGCACGTCGCCCATCAGGTCGATGTCGGAATTGGTATTGTACTTGAAATGCAGAATGCCTTCGCCCGCGGTCTTGATGGCGCCGCCAAATGCCGACAGGTCAAGGTCAAGGCGGATGACGGCTTCGGGGGTCACGCTGAAAGTGAAGTCGAAATCCATCTCCATTTCACTGGGGGCAGACACCGGCGCCTGCACCTCGCCATCCTCGCGCGCCGCCTGCTTGAACGTGATCACGTCCGAATCGTAAACCTTGTCGGCAAAACTGATGGGCAGGCAGAACACCGTTCCCTTCTCCGTCGCAATGTCGTGACCGGCAAAGTAAAGTTTCTCAGTGTTCCCGTAAATGGCGATGTTTCCCGACACAAACCCCTGCCCGTAAAACGGAGAATCGGAGGTTTGCTTCGTGTCGAGCACATAAATCTTAGGCGTGCTGATGTTCAAATTGAGGTCGAAGTTCTGGAAATTCCGATGATGGATGTAGCCCGTGAGCGTGGCGTGGTTGTCGTATGCGTCCGTCAGCAGCATATTCCGAAATTCAAAACCATTTTTATCAAAATAAACATCCTGATTTTCAATATTATAAATCGTATTCAGTGGAGCGATTCCCATCTGTGCCTTCTTCACGTGGGCCAGCCCGTCGAAGTAGAGCGAGTCCTTTTTCATCACGAAATTGAGCTTCCCAGAAGCATCGCCATCAAACTTGTGACTGAACGACGAAAGGATCGGCTCCAGAAAGCTCAGTGGCAAGCTGTCCATATCGGCCGTCACGCGCAGCTCTTTCAGGTCGGTGTCGTACTTGCCCGACAGGTGAGTGTTGACACCTTCCTGCTCCTGAAAATCGCGATAGGTGTAATTGAAAACGGTGGCATCCGCAGGAAGATCCGCATCATTGATGAAGCCGCCCCTGAAATGGATGTTATGGTCAGACGGGAGCAACGCATTGGCGTAAAGGTTTCCGAAATTGGCATTGTTGAAAATGAAATCGTCAATCATAAGCGTTCCCACCACAATGCGCTTGCCCTGGTAAGTGCGGAGTTGCAGGTTCGCCGACAGGTCACCGTCCAGATTCATCTTGTCGGTCTTGATGAACTGGTTTGCAATGTCGATATCGAAATTCTGGATGATGGCGACCAGACTGTCGTTTTCGCCGCCGAGTTTTCCATTCACCTGCACTTCTCTTCCGGTGGAGTAGGCGCGCACATTGTGGAAGGCGGCCACTCCGTGATCGATGGTGATGAGGTTGTCCTGATTGAACGTGATGGGGGCTTCCTTCAGATAGACGTCGGCATCGGTGATGCGCGTGCTGATAACGCCTTGCGACGGGAAGGCGACCTCGCCCGCCAGCAACGACGGGTGTTGGGAAATGGCTTCGGGATTCTGCCACTTCAACCGATAGTCAATCTTCTCCGGCGTAAGTCCCGCCGCCAAGTGGATGTCGTCGAACACGAAATTTCCTTTCGCACCAATGGAAACGTCACTCACCGATATATTGAAATCCATCTTCTTGTATCCCGCTGGCTTTCCGCTGATGTCCAACTCGTTCACACTCACGCCATCACCAATATTCAACTGAGGCATCCGAATGTCAACTTCATCTCGCAAATGATTTTCATCCGTCACGACCTTCACATAAGTGTTGTCGGCCAGCGAGATTTTGGGGACAAACATATCCAAAACCGGTCCCAAATGCTGGACTTCCACCTCCATTTCCATAAAACGGGGTTCGCTGTCGGTGCGATTGGCGACAGCCGCGCTGTTTTTACGTTCGGGCAAGAAATTGCCACAATAAGTATAAACCAGATTGAGCAGCGCATCCGGAATGCCCGCCCAGTCGTGGTTGGTGGAGAGCGCCACATTCAGCAAATCGGAAGTGAGGCGCAACACCTTCTGGTCTTCCTGCGGGATGATGGCCAAGCGGATTCGGTCCGCATCCAACTTCTTGCCATCCTGCTGATACGAAATGCCATCCACATATACGCTGCCCGCCAACTCCTGCAAAGAACGGCCCGTGAGCGAACACCCCATCTCGCCAAGCGAGACCTTCAATTCGGGATGCTGCTGCACATAGCGCACCACTTTGTCAAATCCCTTCGCCTTCAAACTGTCAACCGGAGCCAGGTGAGCGAACATCCTGGTGGCATTCAAGCTGTCGATAGAGGCGGTGATTTCGTAATCCTTTTTCCATTTTGACAACACCAAGTCGGCATCGGCGCGCAAAACGCAGTTCGGGTCGGCCACCGAAAGCACGGCATCAAGCTTGTTGTGCCCATAATAGCCGTCCAGCATCACATTGCGGAGCGGATAACCCTTCACGTTCATCCGCGACACTTGCGCATAAACGTCGGCCGTAAGCGTTTGGGCGAGATTCTTCACATCGCCGACACTTCCCTTAGCGCGCGCCATCAACGTTGACGTGCCGATCATCGAGGCCTGAGGCACGAAACGCCCGATGTTCACGCCGTTGGTTTTCACCTGCGCCTCGTAGTCAATGCCGTCATCATTGGGGTGGAGCCGCGTGTCCAAAGTGGCCTCCACCTTGCCCGCCTTCGTTGCCAGCACGGCAGTGGCGGCAAACGCTTTGGAGGCGATGCCGTCGTAAGTGATGTCGGCGCGGGCCGTTCCCAAGTTGCCCAGCACTTTCGGAATGGGAATTCCCTTTCCGCCTGGCAACAAGAACTTTTGCAATTCACTGAAATCCAACTTATTATCAGCCAAATCCAGTTGAATGTCCGCATTGAAAAAGTCGGTAATATTCTGCATTCGCATTTTTCCTGCCAAATGCGTGCTGTCGGCATAGCGTGCATCAAAGCTGCTGAGTGTCATATCGTTCACGGGGCCAGTAAGCCGGCAATTGAGCACCAGCTCGTTGTCCATTCCACTCGCCGCCGGAGCGAAATAGCCGATGTCACGCATATTGAAAGTGGAAGTCTGCATCGTGACATCAAAATTGGCTTTGTTCAAGAAGTCGCCCAAATCCGACCAGTCATCATAGGTGAAAGCGAAATCCATAAAAATGCGGCTGTCGGGGGTCACCAGCGTGGCCTCTTTCATCCGCAAGCCCGTGGAATTGATACGGAAATCGCAGCTCAGATTGTCAAGCACGAAACCGGAATATTGCATGAACGCGAGATGCTCGAAATGTGCTGAAATGTCACTGCCATTCAGTAAGAAATCCTCCAATTTCCAATCAATATCCTTCAGTTCCAAGTAAGCGTAATCGATCTCGTCGCGATGGTCGTTACGACGTTTGGCGTCATCCTGCAACAAGAAATAGGCATTGCGCAGCACAATCGCATCGGCGTGCATCACAAAAGGATTGGGATTTTTCTTCTCCTTTTTGAAATTCTGCGCCCAAATGGAGATATTGATGGAATCGTCGCCCTTATATTTTCTCAGGATAACTTTAATACCCTCGCTGTCAATAGGATACAATTCCACTTTAATCGGCGACAGTTGCAATTTCTTGAGACGGCTGCTCAACTTGTCGGCGCCGATCATCGTGTTTCCCTTATGGTCGTGAATGCAGAAATCGCGCGCTGTCAGTTTGAGCGTCGGGCTGAGGTAGATGCTGCCAATCGTGATCTTGCTGTGCCATTTCTCCGACAGTTTGTCGGTAACCAGCGTCACCACTTTCTGCTGAATGGGGGGCACGAAAAGCAAGCCCACCGCCAGCAGATCAAGGACGATGAAAACAGCCAGTACGATGAGTACGATTTGTAATATTTTTTTTGTAATTTTGCGTTTCAAAATTTACAGTTATGTCAGTTTATATTCTTGGTGTAGAATCCTCTTGCGACGATACCTCGGCGGCGGTGATTGAGGGCACCACGATTTTGTCGAATGTGATTGCGTCACAGAAAGTTCACGCCGAATATGGGGGCGCCGTTCCGGAACTCGCATCACGTGCTCACCAACAAAATATCATCCCAGTTGTGGACACTGCACTTAAGCGTGCAAAAATACACAAAAATCAAATATCTGCAATCGCCTACACGAATGGTCCCGGACTTTTGGGCTCACTGCTTGTGGGAAGTTCATTTGCCAAAGCAATGGCGTTCAGTCTCGACATCCCGCTGATTGAGGTTGACCACCTGCAAGCGCACGTTTTGGCCAACTTTTTGGACAAAAACGGAGAAGAGAAAGCGAAACCGAGTTTCCCCTTCCTCTGCCTCACCGTTTCGGGCGGTCACACGCTCTTGCTGCGCGTGAACGACTACTTCGATATGGAGGTTTTGGGGCGGACGATTGACGATGCCGCGGGCGAGGCATTCGACAAGGCGGCCAAGATTCTCGGACTCCCCTACCCGGGCGGACCCGTCATCGACCGGCTTGCAAAAGAGGGCGACCCGAAGCGGTTCTCCTTTGCCATCGCGCACCTCCCCGAACTCAACTACAGCTTCAGCGGGCTGAAAACATCCTTCCTCTACTTCGTGCGCGACCAGCTCAAAAACAACGAGAACTTCATTGAAGAGAACAAAGCCGACCTCGCCGCCTCTATGCAGCACGCCATCATCAAGTCGCTGGCCAACAAGGTAGAACGCGCCCTCCAGCAGACAAGCTGTAAAGACCTTGTCATCGCCGGCGGCGTTTCCGCCAACAGCGGACTCAGGGCCGCTATGCAACAACTCGCCGACAAGTACCACCGCAACCTCTTCGTGCCCTCCATCGACCTCACCACCGACAACGCCGCGATGATTGCCGTGTGCGGCTACTTCAAATATCAGAAAAGTCAGTTCTCAAGTATCCAGGCGGCTCCGTATTCCGCTCAACGTCAGTAATATACATCTATGAAAGCCACTTATCAGGAAGTCCTCAAGCAACTCACCGCACGCGAGTTCGCACCCATCTACATTCTTCACGGGAAAGAGCCCCTCTACATTGATAAGATCACGAACTACGCAGAGAACTGCATCATCGACGAAGCCGACCGCGACTTCAACCAGGCCGTCTTCTACGGGAAAGACACCGAGCCCGACGAGGTCATCGCAAGCGCAAAGGAATTCCCCTTCGGCGTAGAGAAACGCATCGTCATCGTCAAAGAGGCACAAAACTGGCCGAAATTCGACCTCGTGAGAAGTTACGCCCACAACCCCGCCCCCGACACCGTGCTCTTCATCTGCTACAAATACGGCGAAATGAAAGCCGGCGACCTGAAGTCCTTAGACAAGAACGCCGTCATCTTCGATTCGCCGCAAGTTCCTCTATATCAACTCGGCAAGTGGGTGGAAAACTGCGCCAAGGAACACGGCTTCGTCATCTCGTCCGCATCGGCACAACTCCTCGCCGAGCACATCGGCAACGACCTCTCCCGCATCGACAACGAGTTCGAAAAACTCAAGATCCTCATCCCGGCCGGCAGCGACATCACCAACGACATCATCGAAAAGCACATCGGAATCAGCAAACAGTACAACATCTACGAGCTCCGCGACGCCCTCGTCGAGCGCAACGAACTCAAAGCGTTCAAAATCGTCAGCGTCTTCGCGCAAAACCCGAAAGCTTCCCCCATCATCGGAACCATCGCCGCACTCTTCAACTACTACAACGCTATGCTCAAATACTCCCTCGCTCCCAGCAAAACCCCCGACGACCTCAAGCAAATCTTCGGCTACAACTACTCTCCCCAAAAACTCGCCCGCGAAGCCAACATCGCCAGCCGATTCTCCCGCGACTCCCTGCTCAAAATCATCTCCACCCTCCGCGAATTCGACGCCAAAGCCAAAGGCGTTGACACCACCGCCGAGGAAAGCGAACTCTATAAGGAACTGATTTACCGAATCTTGCACTAATCCTGCATTTTTTTCTCTCTTCTTATTTTTAATAAAAAAATTTATGTAAATTTGCCTCTTGTTAGAATACGAGTCAAATATCAACATAAGGAATTAATAATCAGTATTTTATAAAATATTTTACAATGAAGAAAATCACGAATAATTCTCGTTGGGGATTAATTGCAATGCTGCTGAACGCTGTTATGCTCATCTTTGTCATCATTTCCGTGGTGAAACTGAACAGTTACGACAAACTCAATGCCGAACTGCAGTCTGTCAAGCCGCTCTACACCACGATGAGCGACTCCATCAAGCGCGTCGAACGCTCCGTCCACGTCTGCAGCAAGAAAATCGAAAGTCAGAAAGACGTCATCGCTCAGCTCAACGAACAGTTGGTTCCTCTGAATGCCGAAGCCAAAACTTTCAAAAAAGCCGTCCCCGATTCTCTGAAAAACGTGATCGCCGATAAGAAAGCTCAAATCGAACGCAACGAAGCCACCATCTCCGAAGACTCCGCTATGCTGGTGAAAATCCAAGACACGCTGACCGCGATTCAAGCTCAGTTCGTCCCGATTGAAAAAGACTACAACGCCCAGTTCAACCAGGTGGTCTCCCCGCTCAAAGGACTCAACGCCATCGTTATGGTCGCCGTCATCTTCCTCATTCTGAAACTCCTCGCCTTCGCATATTGGATGTACCTCAACGTGAACAACGTTTGCGCAGTTGCTCCCTGGATGAAGAAAAGCCACAACAAACCGCTGTGGGCAATCCTCGGCTGGTTCGTTCCGCTCTACAACCTCCTGAAACCCTGCTCCGTCTATTCCGAAATGCTTTCTGAAACCAACTACCTCCTCCGCGACAAGTCCATCGTTGCCGAAACCAAAGACGCCAACCATATGGAATCTGTAGGTTTCTGGTGGGGTCTCTACCTCTTCGCCAAAGTCATTATGCCCTTCATCGTGGGCGGCGCTTTCATCTGCTTCAACTACTGGTTCCTGCCCGCAATGGCCGGCGCCAACACCGCCGAACTCAATATGGGATTCCTCGACAGAGGCACCTTCTTCGGCATCAACGGCCTCTATTGCTACGTCAACCACGGCCTCGTCATCACGCTCTTCGTCATCGCTTGGGCGGCCTACCTGCTCTACGAATCCTATATGATCCTCTCTTACAACAAACTCAACAAACTTATGGTTGACAACGCCGCCAAGTTTGAAACCACTGAAACTCCCGCTGAAAAATAATCTTTCAGCCCAGCATAAAAAACGACGGTCAAAAGCCGTCGTTTTTTTGTTCCCACCCTCTTTTCTTTTCGGAGTCAACCCGCATAATCTTGTAAATGAAGCAGCCCCTTGCGCAGAATGTCCGCAATGGGAATTTTGAAAAGTTGGAACGGCTCTGCGGTTAAATGGCGAAATGGACAAATGGTAGAAGACCGCCTTCGGCGTAAACAAGAAATTCGCAGGAAATTTCAAGGAAATTATCAGGAAATATTTCTTTTGCTTTGCAGAACAATGAAATAATAATGGAGAAAACAATCCGACTGCAACCGCCTTTGGCTCGGTTTCCTTACAAAAACGAGGAGATGCGGAGCGCCCGTTTTTGTTGGAGAGCGAGGCAGCAGCGGAAAAGCAAGAAGTCCTAAGTCTCAAGTCTTTCTTATCAGGGCGTTCCGGCTCCCGCAGGTCGCCGTCGGGCTTTCCGCACTAACTTCGGGCTCAATGCTCCGCTCCACCCATTGTTCCTTCGTCTCTTGTTCCCTCGTCTTAACGACCTTCATTCCTCCCCTCCAATCCGCCCTCGTAAATGTGCTGCAATCCCTAACGCTGCGGTGCGCCACCTCGTTCGTTCACCGCATCATAACCCATTTTCCATACAATATATATATATTAAAGGAATCATCCCTTTTCATCTTGCAAACGCCGCAATGATTGGAGCGAGATGTTCCTGATAACAATTATGCGGTGAAACGGTGGAATGGACGAATGGCGGAAACAATAAAACATTTTTTCTCAACCTATAAAAGATTGCAAAATTTAATGTATATTTGCAACCTTAATTTTAAATGAGAGTAAAAAATGTCAAACACTGAAAACACAAGCAATTCAATGGAAAATACGAACGAGAAAATCGTAAAAAATGGCAATGTGAATGACAAATTGGGTGCCAAGAAAAGCGCTGTTGAAGCCGAAAACGAAGGCAAACAGTCATTCTGGGCTCGCAATGCCAAAGCAATCAACATCGTTTTGATTGCGGTTCTGGCCCTCATCGTTATCATTTTCGCCGTATATAAGTTCATTTTGGTTCCCCGCGGAGAAAGAGCTTCCGAAGCCACTCAGGAACAGTTGAAGAACATCGTTCAGCAGGGAATGATGTCGTCCGACACCCTCGCCCTCACAACCGCCCTCAACGGCAACGAAGAAACCGAAGGCCTCCTCAGCGTGATCGACGACTACAAGCTCACCGACGCTTCCTCATACAGCGCCAAACATTATGCAGCACTCTGCTACCTCAAAATGGGTAAGAAAGACGAAGCGCTGAATATGCTCCTCGATTGCAGCAAGAAAGATGACTATGTATGGTATGAAACCCAGATGCTCATCGGCGACCTCTACGATGAAAAGGACGACGCGAAAAACGCAAAGAAATATTACGAGGAAGCGGCAAAAGGCGCAACCGATTTCGTTGCCCCCATCGCCCTCTGGAAACTCGGTATGATTTGCGAGCGCGAAAACAACTGGGCCGAAGCTTTCAAGGCCTACAGCCAAATCAAAGACAATTACGCAGAACGCTACACGCAAATGGGCGTTGACAAATACTACGAACGCGCTAAAGCCAAAGCCGGAAAATAATGGAGAAGAAAAAGAATCTATCTGATATTTTAATTCCCAACACCAATAATGCCAATTACAAAATTGGCATTATTGTTAGTATGTGGAACGATAAGGTCACCAATGCCCTCAAAGAAGGCGCTCTCACCACTCTTTGGAACGCAGGTGTTCCCAAAACCAACACGCTGGTGTTTGACGTGCCCGGCAGTTTCGAGCTCCCCAGCGCCGCCGCAATGCTCCTCGACGCCAACGAGGACATCGACGCCGTCATCTGCCTCGGATGCATCATCCAGGGCGAAACCCGGCACTTCGAGTTCATCGCCAACGCCGTCGCCAACGGCATCGCCAAAGTGGGCGTTGAATACACGGTGCCTGTGATCTTCGGTGTGCTCACTTGCGACACCGCCGAACAAGCGGAAGCGCGCTCCGGAGGCGTTCACGGCAACAAGGGCGTGGAAGCCGCCGCCTCCGCACTCCAAATGCTTTACACACACAAACAGATGTACCAAAAGAAATAGGAATGAGAGTCGTTTTTATGGGAACGCCAGAGTTTGCAGTGGCAACGCTGCAAGCCATCCACCAAAGCCAGCACGAAGTGGTGGCCGTGGTCACCACCCCTGACAAGCCCGCCGGACGCGGACTCAAACTGCGCCCCTCCGCAGTGAAAGAATATGCAGTTGAGCAAAACCTGCCCGTGCTGCAACCCGAAAAACTCAAGTCGGAAGAGTTTCTGGAGCAACTGCGCGCCTGCCACGCCGACGTCTTCGTGGTTGTCGCCTTCCGAATGCTGCCCGAAGTCGTCTTCACAATGCCACCAAAGGGCACTTTCAACGTTCACGCCTCCCTCCTTCCCAACTACCGCGGCGCCGCCCCCATCCACTGGGCCATTATGAACGGCGAAACCAAAACCGGCGTCACCACCTTCTTCCTCAACAAGCAAATCGACACGGGCGACATCATCGGGGCCACAGAAGTTGAAATCGGGGCCAACGAAACCACGGGCGAACTCTACGACCGACTGATGGTAAAAGGCGCCGAACTGGCCCTCACCACCCTCCAACAAATCGAGGACGGCACCGTGAAAACCCACCCGCAAAACCATATCCCCGACTCGGAAGTGAAACCCGCTCCCAAGATTTTCAAAGAGGATACCTTCATCGACTGGAATCTGCCCGCACAACAAATTTTTAACAAAATAAGGGGACTGAATCCCGTGCCCTGCGCCTGCACGCGCATACAAAACAAGAATGGGCAGACCGAAATAATCAAATTGTTTGATACTAAACTAATTCCATCTGAAAACGACGAAAAACCCGGCACCATTTCCATAAAATCTCCTAATTTATTGACAATTTCTGCCAAAGATGGACTTCTTTCAATTGAAACACTGCAACTTCAAGGAAAAAACAAACTCAAAATCGCTGACTTTTTAAGAGGGTTTCACGCTGAAAATTACACTCTATCAGTATTTTAGTGTAAATATTAAACAAAATTCGCTTTATTTCAGGAGATAGAAAAAAATTTTTATGAAAATATAGAAATTGTGAAAAAAATCTTATATATTTGCGAGGTAAAAGTTAATTAATTAACCACTTAAAATTATTTACAATGAACAAAGCTGAATTAATTGATGCAATTGCAGAAAAAGCTAACTTGAGCAAAGTTGATGCAAAAAAAGCCCTCGAAGCTTATTTGGATGCAACAACCGACGCACTCAAAAAGGGTGACAAAGTGGCTCTCGTTGGTTTTGGTACTTTTTCTGTAACCAAACGTGCTGAAAGAAAAGGCCGCAATCCGCAGACCAAGCAGGAAATGACGATTCCCGCAAAGAACGTCGTTAAATTCAAAGCTGGTGCAGAACTCACAAAGTTCTAATTATCAGTCATTGACAAAGATTGCCCCAGATATCTGGGGCTTTTTTATTTATAAAAGAGCAATATAATGCGAGAACTGACGCTAAAAGAAAAAATCGAACTCACTCCCTACCTGAGTGGATTTGTGCGCGAGGAACGCGAACAGCGCCTGCTGGAAGTACTGGCCAACCGCACACGCCATTTCACTGTCGTACTGGAAAATCTGTTTCAAACGCAGAACATCAGCGCCGTAATGCGCACCTGCGAATGCTACGGAGTTCAAGACATCCACATCATTGAAAAGGAAAACGAATTCAAGATACACGACGCCATCTCGATGGGCTCCAACAAGTGGCTCACGCTCCACAATTACGCCAACGAGCCCGGAAACGAGGTGAAATGCGCCCGCCAGCTGAAGGAGCAGGGATACACCCTCGTGGCCACGCTTCCCGGCGAAAACAGCGTCTTCCTCAACGACCTCCCGCTCGACGAGAAAACCGCATTCTTCTTCGGAACCGAACTGACCGGACTTTCAAAAGAGACCATCGCCGTGTGCGACAAAGCCATCAAGATTCCGATGTACGGCTTCACGGAGAGCTTCAACATATCCAATTCGGTCGCCATCACCCTGTCGAACGTGGTGGAACGGCTACATCGCTCCAATGTGCCGTGGCACCTTTCCGACGAAGAAAGCGCGGAACTACATTTCGAATGGCTCTGCAAATCCATCCGCGAACCGGAATTCATCATTGAAGATTATTTCAAGAAAAAGTAAGACACCGCAACTACCGAATTGCCAGCGCGCAGTTTTCAAGAACACGCGGCTCACATCACAGCGCCTACAATCAGGAAGGCGACCCAGCCCGCCACCCAAGCGATGGCACATTGAAACAACACGACGAAAGCGGCCCAACCGCCGCCCAATTCTCGACGAATGGCGGCAATGGTTGCCACACAAGGCGTGTACAACAAGCTGAATATCAGCATTGCAGCTGCCGAAGCCACATTGAGGAGAGCCGGCACATTGAGTACTTCCATCGTAGCGAAAACGCTTTCCTTAGCCAGAAATCCGGAAATCAGAGAAGTAACAACACGCCAGTCGGCTAGACCGAGTGGCTGGAAAACAGGCGCCACCAAACCAGCAATCCACGCCAGCATACTGCCATCACCGTTTTCAACCAGTTCAAAACGGAAACTGAAACTTTGCAGGAACCAAATCACCAGCGTGGCGAAAAAGATGACGGTGAACGCGCGCTGGCAAAAGTCCTTGGTCTTGTCCCACAACAGGTGACCCGTGTTCTTGAGACTGGGCAGCCGGTAATTCGGCAATTCCATCACAAAAGGTGCAGCCTCGCGCTTATTGCCCGCATATTTCGATACGAGCGCCACCACAATCCCAATCACAATGCTCAACAAATACAAGCCGATGAGCACCAGTCCGCCGTGACGGGGGAAGAAAGCCGAGGTAAAGAAGGCGTAAATCGGGATTTTGGCCGAACAGCTAATGAACGGCGTAAGCAAAATCGTTTTCAGGCGGTCGCGGGCAGACGGCAGCGTGCGAGTGGCCATAACGGCGGGCACCGAGCAGCCGAAACCGATGAGCAGCGGAACAATACTGCGGCCGGAAAGGCCCAGTCGGCGCAGCAAACTATCGGTCACAAAAGCAATACGCGCCATATAACCGCTATCTTCAATCAAACTGAGGAAGAAGAACAGGAAAATGATGATAGGCACGAAACTGAGCACGCTCCCCACCCCACCGAAAAAGGCATCCACCACCAGCGAGATGATGGCGGCATTGACATTGGACGACCGCATCGCACTCCCGCAGGCATCGGCCAACCAACCAATTCCCCGCTCCAATAGATTTTGCATCGGCGCGCCAAGCACATCAATGCTGAGCCAGAGCACGGCGCAAATGACGGCAATGAAAATGGGGATGGCGGTCCATTTACCGGTAAGCACGCGGTCGATATGGCGGCTGCGCAAAGTTTCTTTGCTCATTTCCGGCTTCTGCACGGTTTGCGCACAGAGGCGGCGGATGAAGTCGTAGCGCATATCGGCGATGGCCGCGCTGCGGTCCATTCCGCGCTCCTCTTCCATCTGGCAAAGAATATGTTCGAGGGTTTCCTTTTCATTTTGCGACAATTTCAGCGCACGCAAAAGGTCGTCATCGCCCTCGGCCAGTTTGCTCGCCACGAAACGGAGGGGAAGTTGCGCGCAGTCGGCGTGGTCTTCAATGAGGTGCATAATGCTGTGCAGGCAGCGATGGACGGCACCGCCGCGATCCTCCTTGCCACAAAAATCCTGACGGAGAGGCACTTCCTGATATTTGGCCACGTGAACCGCGTGATCAACCAACTCATCAATGCCCTCGTTTCTGGCTGCGGAAATCGGTACGACAGGGATTCCCAGAATTTTTTCCATCTCATTGATTCGGACACTTCCACCGTTGTTGTGAATTTCATCTATCATATTGATAGCCAATACCATAGGAATATTCAATTCCATCAGCTGCATTGTCAGATAGAGATGGCGTTCAATATTGGACGCATCCACGACATTGATGATGGCTCTCGGTTTTTCGTTCAGAATGAACTGGCGTGAGACTTCCTCCTCGGCAGTGTAGGGCGACAGCGAATAGATGCCAGGCAAATCGGTGACCAGCGTGTCGGGATAGCCCTTGATGACACCGTCTTTCCGGTCAACGGTAACGCCGGGGAAATTGCCGACGTGCTGGTTGGACCCGGTCAGCTGATTGAAGAGGGTGGTTTTACCGCAATTCTGCTGACCTGCGAGGGCGAAGGTAAGCTGCGTGCCTTTCGGGAGCGGGTTTTCATCCTCTTTAGAATGATACTTGCCTGGCTCACCGAGTCCCGGGTGGGAGTTATGTTCGTGGAGAGAATCAATGTAGGGCGCATTTTCCAATGCGGGAGACTCGATTTTGGGTTGGGAGCCCGTGAGGGGGCATACCGAAATTTTTTCAGCTTCCGACAGGCGCAGCGAAAGCGAATATCCCTGCACCTTCAACTCCATCGGGTCACCCATTGGGGCGAGCTTCAGCAGTGTGATTTCAGAGCCCGGAATCACGCCCATATCCAGAAAATGCTGCCGCAAAACTCCTTCACCGCCGACCTCCGTCACGATGGCGCTTTTCCCTACCTGAAGTTCTCGCAATGTCATCCAAATTCAATTTAGAAATTACGCAGCAAAATTACGCAAAAATTGCTGAAATCAAGCAATTATTTTCGGAATTATCCCTTTTAGTCTTATTGATTTGTACGCTGAAAATTTTAGGATCTTCCGATAAAGGGAAATATGAGACGTGGGAACGGTTAACGTCGGTTAAACGGTTAATGGGATGAATGGTGGAATGGACGAATGCCGCCTGCGGCGTGATATAGGAAATGCGCAGGAAAATTCAAGGAAATTATCAGGAAATTTTTCTTTTCCTTACTGTTTCATAATGAAATAACAATGGAAAAGATTGTCTGGCTGCGGCCGCCTTTGGCTCGGTTTCCTTACAAAAGCAAGGCAGCAGCGGCAAAGCGAGTTTTCTTTTAATAAGCCGCGAACCGACAATCCGGGGCTTGCGATGTGTTGAGCGGATATTCCGCAATGCGGATAATTCCGAAATAAAAAAAACGCATAAACTTTTGATTATGCGTTTCTCGGAGCGGAGAGTGAGGGATTCGAACCCCCGGAGGTGTGAGCCTCAACGGTTTTCAAGACCGCCGCAATCGACCACTCTGCCAACTCTCCGCTGCAAAAATACAAAAAAATTGATTTTCTCCAAAAATATTTTTCGGAAAATCGCAAATGCCTGTTTGTTCCGTATTTTTTGTTTATTTTTGCCTCCGTTTTCAGCATTTTTACCTATGGAAGAAC
>JAZQOJ010000044.1:0-2846 GCA_045627805.1 Bacteroidales bacterium | reverse complement strand
GCGGCTGAGCATCCGTTTTGCAAGTTTGGGCTCGCACAGCGGAGCAGCGACCGTTTTTGTTGGGAAGCGAGGCAGCAGCGGAAAAGCGAGTTTTCTTTGCAACTTTCTTTTTCTCAAGAAAAAAAGAAAGTTGAACAGCCGCGAACTGACAATTCAGGAGTTGCGGTGTGCTGAGTGGATATCCCGCAGTGCGGATAATTCCCATTATGATGCGAACATCTCGCTCCAATCATTGTGATATTTACAAGATTAAAGGGGATAATTCCGAAAAAAATAAAAAGGAAGGCGGCCTTTGAAAGGCCGCCTTCCTTTTTCGTGATTTCACTCGAAGGGCTTATTCCATTTGAGCGTCCTGCATATGCTGAACGTAGATGGCCTTCAGGTGCTGTTCCCGACGGATAACACTGGGTTTCGTGAATTTCTGACGGTTGCGTAATTCCTTCAAAACGCCAGTCTTCTCGAATTTTCTTTTCAATTTCTTCAAAGCTCTCTCAATGTTTTCGCCTTCTTTTACAGGAACGATAATCATAAAAAATACCTCTTTCTTTTTTTAATTAAACATAAAATTTTTAAGCGCGCAAAAGTACAATAAATTTTGAAAACAAAAGCATTTTCCATTAAAATTTAAAGACTTGAGAATTAAGACTTTAGATTTTTACAAAATCATCCGTGCCAACATTTTCCTCCCATAATGGGAAATCTCCCCCTCCAAAGAGCCATTCGTCCATTCTCCGTTTAACCCCTTCCTCCACTCGTCCTTTCCCCAATCCTCGCCTTGATGATCGTGTTCCACAGTTTGGAGACATCGGAGTGGGACTCTGCGTGATGCAGGAAGCACTCCATCGTGTTTTTCATCAGCATTGCGATGGTGAGCGGTCCCACGCCGCCGGGAACGGGCGTGATGTAGGCCGCCACCTCCTTCACCGCGTCGAAGTCCACGTCGCCCACCACGTTGCCCGCGGCGTTGCGCGTGATGCCGACGTCAATCACCACCGCGCCGGGCTTCACCATATCGGCAGTGATGAGCTTCTCCTGCCCCGCCGCCACCACCAGTATGTCGGCCAGCCGCGTGATGTCGCTCAGCCGCTCGGTGCCCGTGTGCGCAATCGCCACCGTGGCGTTCTCGTCCAACAGCAGCTTCGCCATCGGCTTCCCCACGATGTTGCTCCGGCCCACCACCACCGCGAACTTGCCGCTGATAGGCACGCCCGTGGCCTTGATCAGCTGGATGACGCCCTTCGGCGTACAAGGCGCGATGCCGTGCGTGCCCTGCCACAACGCGCCCACATTCAGCGAGTTGAAGCCGTCAACATCCTTGTCCTTCGCAATCGCGTCCACCACGTGGTCCTCGTTGATGTGCGCCGGAAGCGGCAGCTGCACCAGAATGCCGTCCACCAGCGGATCCTCGTTCAAAACGTGGATGATGTTCAGCAACTCCTTCTCGTACACGTCCGACTTCAGCGAAATCAGGCGGGCGTCTATTCCCAGCGAGCACGCCGTGCGCACCTTGTTCGTCACATAGCGCAAACTCCCCTCGTCATCGCCCACGATGATCACATACAGCGAAGGCCGCCGCCCGTACTGCTGCTCCAGCAGCGGAATCTGCTCCCGCAACTTGTCCTTGATGCGCTCTCCCTGTTTCTTTCCGTCAATAATCTGTCCCATAAATTTCCGATTTTTCTTTTCTTCCTTATTTTCCTTTTGGGCGTTCCGGCTCCCTGCGGTCGCCGTCGGGCTTTCCGCACTAATTTCGGGCTCCATTCCTTGCCACCCGAACCATCCCTTCGCCCCCTCGCACTTTCGTTCCTTCGCCTTTTCGTCCTTTCGTCCCCATTCCGCCCTCATAAATGTGCTTCAATCCCTAACGCGCGCTACGCCAGCCGCTACACTCCCCCCTCCAAGCCAATGTGCCCGATGTCTTTTCTGTAAAAAAGGTTCTCACACTCAATCTTCCCAATCGCCTCGTAAACACGGTCGCGTACGGACTGCAAATTTACACCTTTTCCGATTACCATCAGCACGCGCCCGCCCGAAGTTTTCAGTTTTTTTCCGTCAAGCCGCGTCCCCATCTGGTAAACCGGCAGCCCGACATTATCCAAACCGTTGATTTCAAAGCCCTTGTCATATTTACCCGGGTAACCTTTCGAGGCCAGCACCACGCCCAGCGTCACCTCATCCGACCACTGCAACGGCCCAGCCAAAGCACGGTGCTCCGCTATGGCCGAGAAAATGTCGAAAGCATCGCTGCGCAGCAAAGGCAGCACGACCTCTGTCTCGGGATCGCCGAAGCGCGCGTTGTACTCAATCACCTTGACTCCCTGCGGCGTCTTCATCAGTCCGGCGTACAAAACGCCCGAAAGCGGACAACCTTCGGCACACAGAGCGGCGGCAGTCGGCTTCAGAATCCTTTCCAAAGCGAAGCGCTCGTCATCAGCGGTCACGAAGGGCAGCCGGGTGTAGGCGCCCATTCCGCCCGTGTTAGGGCCCCGGTCGCCGTCGAAGGCGCGCTTGTGGTCTTGCGAAAGGGGCATCGGCCACACGTTCTCGCCGTCCACAAAAGCCATAAACGAGAACTCCGGACCGGTCAGGAAATCCTCCACGATCACTTTGCCCTTTCCAAACGAAGCGTCGAGCAGCATATCCTTCAGCGCGCGGCGCGCCTCGCCGAGGTTTTCCGCAATCACCACGCCCTTTCCGGCTGCCAATCCGTCGTACTTCAGCACGGCGGGAAACGGCCGCGCCGCCACGTAGGCCACCGCCGACTCGTAATCGCTGAAGCCGCGGTAATCCGCAGTAGGGATTCCGTACTTGAGCATAATCTGTTTGGCGAACTCCTTGCTGCTTTC
>JAZQOJ010000043.1:0-19437 GCA_045627805.1 Bacteroidales bacterium | reverse complement strand
TATACCGTCGGCAAATATACAAAAATTTGAAAGCAACTCACAACTTCGTAAGAGCGCACGAAACGCACCCCATTATTTATACCGTCGGAAAATATACAAAAATTTGAAAGCAACTCACAACTAAGGTGGCGCAAGTCCCTTGGAATAGGCATTTATACCGTCGGCAAATATACAAAAATTTGAAAGCAACTCACAACAATTCCTCGCGCAAAAGCTCGCGCAGCGCGATTTATACCGTCGGCAAATATACAAAAATTTGAAAGCAACTCACAACTGTTTTTCGCGCTTGTTCAACTCCCAACAAATTTATACCGTCGGCAAATATACAAAAATTTGAAAGCAACTCACAACTTCAAGGTTCCGCCACGGCTCATTTGCCAATTTATACCGTCGGCAAATATACAAAAATTTGAAAGCAACTCACAACTCTATCGTTTAATCGTTTACGTTGTATCGGATTTATACCGTCGGCAAATATACAAAAATTTGAAAGCAACTCACAACTGTTGAAGTCTTTTATTTCAAAACATCCAAATTTATACCGTCGGCAAATATACAAAAATTTGAAAGCAACTCACAACTGTACTTCGTTATATAGTTGTAAGTCTTTTATTTATACCGTCGGCAAATATACAAAAATTTGAAAGCAACTCACAACCTTCTTTGATTTTCGCTGCATATTGTTTTTATTTATACCGTCGGCAAATATACAAAAATTTGAAAGCAACTCACAACTACTTGAGCCACCTGCTCCGCCTTGACCATATTTATACCGTCGGCAAATATACAAAAATTTGAAAGCAACTCACAACTAGTTCTTTACTTGCTCAAATGGCATTTTCATTTATACCGTCGGCAAATATACAAAAATTTGAAAGCAACTCACAACAACGCCAAACTCCATAGATACCGCCGTTGATTTATACCGTCGGCAAATATACAAAAATTTGAAAGCAACTCACAACAAGGTTTTAGATAGAATTAACTGATACCTATTTATACCGTCGGCAAATATACAAAAATTTGAAAGCAACTCACAACTTTTTCTCCTCATTTACGGTTTCGGTTGTATTTATACCGTCGGCAAATATACAAAAATTTGAAAGCAACTCACAACACTTTGTCTTTCATTTTCAATTAAAAAATGATTTATACCGTCGGCAAATATACAAAAATTTGAAAGCAACTCACAACTTCCTGCTGTAATTCCCAGTAATTTTATTATTTTTGCAACGCAAAAAATTTTATTATTAACTTCTTAATTTTATAGTTATGGCAGATTTAGTAAAAGAATTAAACAGCCTTGATTTTGGTCTATACATTGGCGGACCTCTTCAACCTGCCGTTGCGCGAACATCCTTACAACAACAAACTAAAAATGAAACTCTTACGTTGGTTTGAAAAATAGCCAATGTTTTTAACAAACATTCAAACTCATGAAACACCCTGTCGATCCAGCCACGACACCCCGCGCCAAAGCCTTCAGCCTCTGGATGAAATCCCCCATGCCCATGGTAACACTCACTAAAACCATGGATATCACGCATTTAGTAAAAGTCAGCCGAAAAAGCGGGTTCAAACTCAACATGCTCATGTGTTATTGCATCGGGCAAGCGGCCAGCACAATGCAACAGTTCTACCTGCTCCCCGAAAAAGGCGGCCTCATGCAGTACGACTCGCTCGCCATCAACGTAATCGTGCCGAATCGCGAAGGTGACATCAACTCCTGCGACATCCATTTTACTGAGGATTTGCAGAAGTTCAACGCTGACTATCTGTCACTTACAAAAAAAGCAAGTGAAGAGTGCCAGAGTTCATTCCTCGAAAACGATATGGTGATCGGAACATCCACGCTGGTGCAAACCGAAATCGACAGCGTCATCAACCAATACACGGAACTATTTGTGAATCCGATGGTGATGTGGGGAAAATACCGCAAAGGTTTCTGGAAAGACACACTGCCGGTATCACTGCAATACCATCACACACAAATGGACGGCACACACGGCGCCACCTTCCTCGCACGGCTGCAGGAAAAAATCAGCCAATTGAAAATTGGGGATTGAAATATTGTAGGCCACAGACTTTTTCTACTTCTTTTGCTTTTGCTTTTTCGATTTGAAGCAATGAACGTAACCGGCCTGCAGATATAAATAGTCGTGTTTGCCAACTAATTGCCAGTTGTAGCGACAGGTCTTGTGTAGCGTACTCTTACAAGTGTCGCATATTTATGGGAGCACATAATAGATTCCAGCACTTGAAAATAAGTCAAAAGCAAGAGTGTAGGGAACCGGAGTAATCTCCGCAGTAAAATAAGGGATTGGATCCGTGATTCGAGAATCGTAATCGGTCATCAGCGTGAGTGTGTAGTTGTTATCATTGCCTTTGTACCGACCATGGTGCAAAAATCCTTTTAACTTAAGGTGACTTCTAATTAAAACTTGTTGATTTTCAGTAAAATACAACACAAAAACGCCCGATTTTCGCCATTTTATTCCCTGTTTTGTTAAAGAAAGAGGCAATTTAACAAAATTACACTTTTGGGTGCGGATTCTCACTCTCCAGTCTCGTCTCTCAAACCGATTTTTATTGAAAATATTTTAATATAAATTATTGACAATCAAATAATTATTTGTATATTTGCAGAAAGTTAAACGGCAACAAAATGAAAAAGCAAAGCTACAAACGGACCGGAAACTGCGGATTATTTGATTTGGAAGAGAACACCGCAAAATTGAGCTCACTTGGCAATCCCTTGGAGAAATTGGCGAAAGTGGTTGACTTCGAGATGTTTAGAGAAACCCTTGAAGCGGGGCTTTACAAAGAAAAACTGACGAATGTCGGAGCGAAACCATACGATTACGTGCTGATGTTCAAGATTCTCGTGCCCGGGTTGAACACGTGTTCGGCTATTGCAAGCAAAGTTTGCACGAGATTATCAGCTACTCGGTAGGATTCGTGCGGAATGCCGCCAGAAACATCCTGCGAGTCGGGTTTACAAAATGAGAAAATAATATGTATATTTGCAGCGTTGTTTTCTTTTTGATTTTTGTTTAACGGGCTTCGCAAAATTCAGAAGGACGGCGCGAAAAGAGTAAAAATAGAAGTCCCCATCAAAATATGGACAAACAGAAATATAACAATTATCCGCTGACGATTAGCCAGATTCTGGGTCTGATTGAGGCCAACGATATTGCCATACCAGAAATCCAACGTCCGTTTGTATGGCGCAAGTCGCAGGTGCGCGACCTGATGGATTCGCTGTACAAAGGTTATCCAACGGGATACATCATCATTTGGAAAAATCCTACCGTGAAACTCAAAAACGGCCAAATGTCGGAAGGTAAGAAAGTGCTGATTGATGGTCAACAGCGTATTACCGCCCTTATGACCGCCATTGCAGGAAAGAACGTAATCTTCAGTGATTATAGCGAAGGCCGTGTAAAAATAGCTTTCGATCCATTTGCCGCCATGTCCGACAGTCCGGATGCCGAAATCTTTGCCGTACAAACGCCCGCCCATATCAAAAGTAAACGCTGGATTCCCGATATTTCCGAGATTTTCAAATCCGATTTTTCAAGTTTCAAATTCATCGGAAAATATGTGGCCGAAAATCCAGAAATGGATGAGGAAAACCTGCATCGGGTGATTGAAGGCCTAAAAAATCTACAACATTGCAACATTGGCGTCATAGAATTGGATGCCAGTCTTGACATTGACATCGTAACCGACATTTTCATCCGCATCAATTCTAAAGGAACCGCCCTCAGTCAAGGCGACTTCGTGATGTCGAAAATTGCAGCCGACGAAATTCACGGCGGTAATGCTCTCCGCAAAGTCGTTGATTATTTTTCGCATCTTTGCAAAGACGGTACTTTCTTTAACAAAATCAAGGAAAAAGATGCCGCCTTCGCCGAAACGGAATACCTCAATATACTGCAATGGCTGAAGGACGACAAAGAAACCGTATATGATCCGGAGTGCGACGACGTACTCCGTGTGGCTTTTATGCACAAATTCAAACGTGCCAAACTGGCCGACTTGGTGGCAATGCTTTCGGGCCGTGATTTTGAAACCAAAGAGTTCAAGGAGGAAATTGTTGAGCAAACCTATACCGAACTCAAAACCGGTGTGAAAAGTGTCGTCAGTGAATACAATTTCACTCAGTTTATGTTGGCCATCCGTTCTGCAGGATTCATTTCTAAAAAGTTGGTCAATTCTGTGATGGCCATTGATTTTGCTTACGCCGTTTATTTAATTCTTCAGGAAACAAAAGAGGTTCCTGTAGATGAAATCAAAAGCTTGGTTCAACGCTGGTATGTGCTTTCTGTCCTTACGGGGCGCTACAGTTCGTCACCCGAAACAGCCTTCGCCAAAGACCTCCGCATCATTGGAGAAATCGGTGTGAAAGCCGCATTGAAGTCCATCGAAGACGCCAATCTGTCTGAGAATTTCTGGAACATTCAATTGAATCAGAATTTGAATTTTGTTTCCTCCATCAATCCAACCTATCAAGTGTTTTTGGCGGCTCAAAATTTCTTCAAAAGAGATTCTCTGCTGTCGCATATTCCTGTCAGCGAGTTGATTAACCTTGGCGGTGACATTCACCATATTTTTCCGAAAAAATATTTAGTGGATAACGGCTATGAAAAGAATCAATATAATCAAGTAGCCAATTATGCCTATTTGGACACACCCATCAATATCAAGATTGGCAAAAAAGCGCCGAGCGAATATCTCAATGAAGCATTGTCGGAAATTCTAAAGCAGTCGGAATCATCCTTCAAGTCAATCAAAACAGAAGAAGAATTTCGTAAGAATCTGGAAGACAACTGCGTTCCTGTTGAAATTCTTCAGATGGACCACACGCGGTATGAGGAATTCCTTGAGATGCGTCGTTCAAAAATGACGAATTTGATTAAGGAATATTATTACAATTTGTGATTGCAGCATTGGCAAAACACGCCGCAGGCGGCATTCACCCATTTCACCATTGTAGTAGTGGAAACGGTTAACGTCGGTGAAACGGTTAATTGGATGAATGGACGAAGGGGAGAATTGAGGAGAAACGAGAAAGGAGAAAATTCGTGACTTGCGATGTGTTGGGCGACAATTTCACAATACGGACAATTCCCATTATCGGAAGCACCTAAAATTTTTCAAGCTATCAATCAATAAGACTGAAAGAGATAATCCCGTTTTTTTGTACTTTTGCCACTTGATTTTTTGCGGTAAAAATTAAAACAATCACGTCACTTTCAAGAATTTTATTGAAGCATAAAAATTATGAGAAAAATTTCAGCATTTTTTGTTATCTTATTATCAATCACGACATTATCAGCGCAATGGAGCACCAATCCGGCGCAGAACACGCCGCTTGCCACAGGGATCGAGTACTACAATGAGATTACGTTGTCCACGCACGAACCGAGCGGCAACACGTTCATCCAATGGTGCGGCAGTTATGCCAACGGCTGGTCACCGTCCATCCAGAAGGTTGACGTGCTCGGCAATCCGCAGTGGGGCAACGACGGCATCCACATCAGCGGACCGGCATTTTCGTCTTACAGCAACGGAACCGCCATTTGCGCTTTGGCCGACGGGGGCGCTGTCAGCATCTTCGCCGACGAAACCGATCGGTGTGTCGCGGTGAAAATCAACGACGACGGCACTTTTGCGTGGGGTGAAGAGGGTATTGTGGCACTCGAAGCCAACTCCTGTCTCCTCCCCCAAATTGTTGCCGGCCACAACAGCGGCTTTTGGGCGTTGTGCCACGACGACAACTATGTCCACTGCCGCTACTACCACTCCGACGGCACACCCGGCGGCGACCAAATCACCATCGCTGATGCCGGCGGCAAAAACATCGCCTTCGGTCAATTGGTGCTCGATTCCGACGACAACGTTTTCGTCCTCTATCTGAAACAAGAGTATGCCCACACCTACTATTATAACAAAAGTCTGTTTGTGGCAAAATACGCCACCAATGGAACGCAACTAACGCAGGAAGAAGAGCTTATGAGTGAAGTAACCATCAGCAGTCAGATCCGTCATAGCGCTTGTCCCGACGGTTTGGGCGGCGGTTACGCCTGGATTTGCCACCCTATTGTCAACGATTTGTTCGAGGTTTATCTGTTTCATTTCGATGCTGACGGTCACAGCACGATTTCAGCGCCCACGGGCCTTGTCGTGGGCCAGCCCGACGGCACAAACTTCCATATGGCACCTGATGCCAGCTTGCACCCGACCTCACACGACCTGCTCATCACCTTCGCCGAAGTGGATGCTATGACCCAAACTCATAACGGCTACCGTGCCAACCGCATCACACCCGAAGGCACCAAGGTGTGGGGCGACAGCGGAATCATCGTTCTCCCCATCACCACCGACGACATCTCCACCCCGATGATTGACGCTTTTGCCGACGGCTCCGGCGCCGCCATCACATACAAGTTCAACGGCAACACCATCAAAGCATTCGGCATTGATGCCAACGGCACCACCACCTGGCACACCACCATTGCCACGCCCGCCGTTGATGATATTTCATTGTGCGACGCTGCTTCCGGCTTCCACAACGGCCAGAATATCTTTGCCTGGCAAGGCATTCGCAACAACACGTTCGGTCTGTACGGCCAAAACCTTCAGCAGGACGGCAGTCTCGGACCGGTTAGCGAAACTTCCATCGAGAACGAAAGCGAAGAAAACATATACATCTATCAATCAAATGATTGCCTTCATATTGACGGCATTGAAATCCAACGTGTTGAACTGGTGAACATAGCCGGACAGCTGGTGAAAAGCGTCACGACGAACGCCAACGCCATCGCTTTAGGCGAATTGCCGCAAGGCGTTTATGTGGTGCGCATTCTCACTACCGATGGGAAGACCGTGAGCAGAAAGGTGGTGAAGTAGAGGGCTTTTTCTACTCATCATTTTTTTGTAAAGATACGACACAAGCAAATCAATTTCCGATAATGGGAATTGTAGTAGTGGAAACGGTTAACGTCGGTGAAACGGTTAATTGGATGAATGGACGAAGGGACGAATGCCGCCTTCGGCGTGAAATAGGAAATTCGCAGGAAATTTCGAGGAAATTATCAGGAAATTTTTCTTTTTCTTGCTGTTTCATAATGAAATAACAATGGAGATGATGCTGCGAGCTGACAATTCGGGAGTTGCGATGTGTTGAGCGGTAATTCCGTAGTGAGGATAATTTCCAGTATCGGAAGATTCTAAAATTTTCAGCGTACAAATCAACAAGACTAAAAGGGATAATTCGGAAACGAAAAGGGAAGTATCCGAAATCATTATAAAAAATTTTGGATACTCGGAAATAATTTTGTAAATTTGCCACCATTTAAGTGAGGAACGACGGCGTTCGCAGAAGTACTTTTCTTTGTTAAAAAACAAAATTAAGATTCTTATGTATAGCAAGTTAAGTTCAGGCACAAGTCAGAGAATGATTAAAATTGCGCTAACTTTGCTTTTAACGTTTTGCATTATTTCTCCTGCGGATGCGCAAATTCGGGAACGTGTTAACGAGATCAAAAATTCCGACCCCTTCGCCATCAGCGGGAGCGTGGGTGCGGGGCTGGGTGTCTCCTACAACTCCAACACTCCCGGCAGCACGCCATTCTCCTCCAACATCTACGCCAGTCTGAACCTTTCGTTTTACAGTTTCCAACTTCCCATTTCCATTTATTTTAACAATAACACGACTTCGTTCTCGTACCCGCAGCTGCCCACCTTCCACCTCGGTTTCACACCCACTTGGCGAAACTGGAGGTTTCACCTGGGGCACAGCAGTATGCACTTTTCCAACTACACTTACTCGGGGCTCACTTTCTTAGGCGTGGGCGCCGAATACCAAGGCAAGCTGTTCCGTATGGGCGTGTTCGGCGGCCACTTGCAGCAAGCCACGCGCATCAAAGGGTACGACGACCGCACCGCGTTCCAGCAGCTCGCCGACTCACTGCTCGGACTGAACGTGCCGGAAGCCAACCTCCCGCAATACCGCCGCGACGCTGTGGGCTTCAAAATCGGCGTGGGCAACGAGCGCAACTTCATCGACCTCAGTTTCTTGAAAGCGAAAGACAAGATCAAGTCGCTGCCCGAAGAGTGGCAGGACTCCATCGCGCCGAAAGAGAACCTCACGCTCGGACTTTCGGGCCGCTTCGCCATCGGCAAGTGGTTTTCCTTCACCGCCAACATCGGCGGAAGTGTTTACACGCAAGACACGCGCGACTCGCTGCTCGCGCTGGTGGCCGAAGACGAAACCGTGAAAAAGGTCACAAAATACACCAACTGGCTGATGCCGCTCTGCAACAACACCATCTTCCGTTTTGCCGGCGACGCCGCAATGAACTTCCGGGTGAAGTCGTTCTCCGCCAGCTTGACCTACCGCTTCATACAGCCCGACTACGTGTCGCTCGGCGCCACCAACTTCAACCAGAACTCGCACAGCTTGGGCGCCGTCATCAACGCCTCTATGTTCAAAGGACGCTCCAACATCAGCGCCATCGGGTACATCCAGCGCGACAATCTCAACAAGAAGCAGATGTACACCAACCAGGTGGCCACTTACTCCCTCAACTGGAACAACTCCATCGGCAACATCTTCAACCTCGGCATCAGCTACAGCGGCATCAAGCAGGACCAGTACGACGGCACTTACGCAGTGGTGGATTCGCTGAGAATGAACCAGATTGTGCATACGCTGACCGTTTCGCCCACTTTCTCCTTCCAACGCACCTACGACCACTCCATCAGCTTGAACTGCAATTTCATACAGAACAAAAACCTGAACAAGCTGAATCACAACGGCGCGAACGTGCAGACACTCACCATCGGGGCCAACTACGGCATCGACTTTTCCGCCATCCGACTCGGATTCGACGTGGGCTACGACTTCTCAATGTCAACATCGGAGTACGCCAACTACGACTCGCACGGGCTCAACATTGGGCTCCGTTACAAGATTATGCAGAAAGAGAAACTGAGCTGGAACATCAACTACAACGGCTCTTTCGCCTATAATCTGCAAAAGAATGCCGACACCGACAACAACTTCTCCATCAGCAACAGTCTGGGCAGCAACTTCACATACAACAAGGCGCACACCGCCGCCCTCTACCTTTCGCTGAGCAACTACAGCGACCGCGAGCGCATCGGCCAGCGGGTGCAGACCGACCTCGACTGCCGCTTCACCCTCTCCTACTCTTACTCGTTCGCCGCCCGCGTCATCAAGAAGATGAGCAAGGAGGAACGCGCCGAACACCGCTTGAGCAAGCAGGCAGCAAAACTCCAGAAAAAATCATCCCGATAATCAAAAATTCCAACCATAATGAAAAAATTCGCTATTCTTTCCTTATTCATCGTAACGTTGTTGACGCAGATAGGGAATTTGTCTGCGCAAAATAACTCCATCGTGACCACCATCACGCCCAAGGTCCGGCTTTTCCCGTCGGGCGGGTTCAATTACTTAGATGACCCCGGACGCTATTTCAACATACAGATGATGAACACGTCGGCGGAGGCGAAGGACATCTACTTCACCATCTCGCTTTCGTGCGACTTCTCGGCCACGGGCGAGAGTTTCTTCGTGAACACGAAAAAGGAATACCAGCCCGCGATGCCCATCACCGTTGGCGTGGGAACGGCCGTGCAGCTGCACCGCAACCATTTCGACCAAATCATCGGGAACCTCAACGCCAACGCCTACGAAACCAACGTGGACCGTGCCAAATTGGTGAACAACGTGTTCACTTTGCCCGAAGGCCAGTACCGTTTCTGCATCACGCCCTACCAGTGGACCGGGCACAACGACCAGAATCCCATGCAGCTGGGCGAACAGGTGTGCTACGTGTTTTCGATCTGCTACTCCGGTTCGGCCCCCGAATTCACATCGCCCGTCAACGGATTCAGCTTGTCCCACCTCAACAACCAGCCAGTGCGCGTTACTTCCACCATCAGCGCCCCCAACATCGCTCCCTACGTCGTTCTTCCGCTACAACGAAACGTCAACTTCAGTTGGACAGGCGTCATTTCCAACTGTTTGACTCCCAATGACTTCAATTACACTTTGAAAATCGTTGAGGTTTACAAAGGCCAAAACATCCAGGATGCCATCGTACAAAACCCCACGGTGGCGACCATCGACAACAAGACACGCACCTCGTACCAGCACGACACGATGGCCAACCGTCATTTCAGGTTACAGCGCGGACACGTTTACGCGGCGCAGGTGCAGGCGACCTTGAGAAACAATCTGCTCACCGAAGTGCGGCTCAGCAACGACGGCAAGAGCCAGGTCATCGCCTTTGTCTGGGGCGACGATCCCGTACAGCAGCCCGACAACACCGGTGCCAACATCACGTCGAGCGTCAGCGACAACCGGGCGGAAGTGAAGAAAAGCATCCGCGAGCCCTATTTCGTAAGTCCGGGCAAGGACCAGACGACGATTACGGCTTTGCAGACACGCTTGTCGGGCGAGGCCGCGAATGTTCCGGCTGGTAGCGGCGGCAGTTTTGTTGGCGGTGAAGAGCCCTATTATCAGGTCACGCCGTCGGAAGCGCTGCCCGTGCAATGGATGCCGGTGCGCGGCGACTCCGTTTTCCGCGTCAAGTACATCGCCTCGCTTTACGAATATGTGGGCGGCGAGGTTGCCAACTCGATGAATGTGCAGCCGCTCCGCACCCAAGAGCTTGAACTCAATTGTCCCGGAAGCACTTTCGATGTAAACGACACCCAACTGATTGATTTTTATCAGGAATGGGCCAAAGACACTTTGCAGGAAGGATACAAGTACGTGCTGAATTTGAAATCGGAAGTTTTCTATTCTTATAATCAAAAAACCACTTACACCATTACGGAATACATCCACAATGTGCCGAGCAATCACGACAGCATTGTGAACGAAGTGATGTTTGCCAACGACATTTACGAATCGAATGTCGTTTTTGCGTGGGGCATCGACTCGGGCGCGCTCGACAAGGTTTATCCGCCGGAATTCACCTACCCCGTTGACCTGACAGAAAAAGAGTGGGATGATGACAGTTGGACGGAACTGCCAGACGTAACCAAGCGAGAAAGTTTCTCTTTCCGTTGGAAATCAGCGTATGGTGTTGATTATCAGGATTCTGTTTATTACAAACTGAAAATCGGGATCCTGCCCAAAGGGAAAACGCCCGACAAAGTGAAAGACTTTTTCTTTACAAAAGACAGCATCGCGACGACGGAATACATCGACACCGTCTTATTTGACAGCTTAAAGGTTGACAAACAATATGTTGCGTATGTGGAAGCGTGGATCAAGCAGAAAGAGGACACTTCCGCGCATTACAATATACTAAATAAGGGCGTATCGCACCCCGCCACGTTCAAACTGGTGGCGCCGCCCGAATTCGTGGCCGACCTCAACAACAAAATCAAGTGTTTTCCGAAAGCGCTCGACGAACTGAGCAAGGAAACCATCACGCCGACAGCGGAGAGCTTGGTCAACGACCGCGTCGAGCTGAAGATGGGCAACTTTCCGCTGGTGATGCAGACCTGCCAATACGACGAGGAAAAGAAGGTTTACAACGGCGACGGCTACGTGATTTGGCATCCGCTGGGCGTGGACGTGCGTCTGAAAGTAAAGGTCGATTCCATCCAAATCAACAAAGACCACCAGATCATCAAGGGATCGGCCGTAAGCACGGCTACCGACTCGTCGCTCTACATTGATGCCTTGATGAACGACATCGAGATGTCGGAATGGACCAATGACGACATCAATTCCGTTGTCTCGAAGATGGGCGAGAATGAGAAGCTCAAAGGTTATTACGACAAATTCAAAAAGAACGGTGAGAAATATGCGAAAAAGTATGGCGGCATCGCCGGCGTGCTGACGGGCGGAAACATACAGACGGAAGTGCTCACCTTCCCGTTGAGCGTTACCGACGACGAATTGACGGGCTCGAAAAACGTCATCTTCGCCATCAACAATATGTTCTTCTCGCCGGTGACGGCCTTGATGAACATCTGGGCCATTTTCGCGGCGCAGAGCGACAACGCCTACGTGCCGTTTTTAGCCAACAACGTGTGTATGGACCAGCAGGGATTTCTCGGCAACTCCAGCACGCACATCGAACTCTTTATGGGCCGCGACTACGAGATAAATCTGAACGACGGCTACAAGATGCGTTTCAAGAAATCGTCCAACTTCGCGAATCCGAAAGACGGAACCGTCATCATTGTCGATACGGGCAAACTCGACTGTATGATGGCGCAGATCGAGTTCGATATGAACAGCAACGACGTGATGGGCATTGAGAAGGACGGCACGCCGCGCAAGGGCAAAACCGTGCACGCGAATCTTTACACGAAAATCAAGGACTGGGACGACTGGGTGGCCAGGATCACGATGGACCCGTTTGCCGTAGCCGGTGCCGACCGTTTCACCTTCGTGCCGACGGGCAAGGGCATCTTCTACGACCACTCTTCGAGCGAAAGTCCGAAGGAAATCACCTTCCCGAAAGACTACTTCGCCGCCGGAGCTCCGGAAGACGCGAAGCCGCAAGGGGATAACAAAGGCGGGAAAGACGCCTCCGACAAGGAAAAGAAAGAGTGGCAGGGCTTCTACTGGGACGAGCTCACCGTATTCCTTTCCGACGAAATCAGCAACACTTTCGTGGATGAAGACCTGGAGAACAAAGACTCGGTGGTGACTTACAAGCACGGCATCAACGGCACCGTGGAAGACTCCGTCCACTACTGCTATCCCGGCAGCCGAATCAATTTCGGAACCCGGGGACTGCTCATCGACCGAAACGGCTTCAGCGTGGACATCTTCGCGCAAGACATTGTGAGAGCGGAAACCAAATCGGGCGGTGGCTGGGCATTCTCCCTCGACACCGTCTGTGTGAAGTTCGTCAAAAACAAATACAAGACGGGCATCATCCAAGGCAAGATGGGACTTCCCCTGTTCAAGGGCCACCTCAAGTATGAATGCTCCATCGGCGCCGACAGTCTCGAATTCGGCATCCACGCCACCGACACCATCCTCGACCTCGACCTGTGGATAGCCAAAGTGAGATTTGACGATAGGTCTTCCTATTTCAGAATCAAAAAAATATACAAAGAGAAGAATACCCGCATTGACTTGACGATGAACGGGGAAATCAATGTCGATTTCAACAAAATCGGCATTCCTGTCAACTTCACGCTGGTGAAGTTCGAACATATGGGTATGCGCAATTACAACCTGGGGAAAAACGGCAACGGAACGGCTTCCTGCGACAAGTTCTCGTTCGACATCGGCGACTGGTCGTTTGCCTCTCCGCAGAAAACCATTGGCGGGCTGGCTTCCAACGGAGCCGGCACGACCGAGAGCAAGAGCAGCAAAGATGCCGACATCTCCTTCGGCGGTTTCAGTTTCAGTCTCACCAAATTCAAACCCATCGCCCAGATTGCTGAAAAAGGCAAGCTGAAACTCGGTTTCGACATTGCCGGGCAGATGAAATTCGACACGGAAGACTGCGATCTGGGAGCCGAATGCGGATTTTCCGTTTGGGGAATTGTTGATCCCGCCAACAAATTCCACATCGTAGATGTGGGACACAAGCTCAACTCCATCAATTTTGACGACATCGACTTCACCGTCTTCAAATTGAACGGCAAGCTTGACTTTTACGACAAGACTGCCCATCCGGAGATGGGCGACGGCTTCGGCGGTTCGCTCTCCGTTTCGATGATGAGCGTTGTGACACTCAAGATGAATGTCGGCTTTGGAAACAAAAAAGAGAATGGGAGCAATTACAGATGGTGGTATTTCGACGGGGCCTGCAAGTTCTCTCCCGGCATTCCGCTCGGCACGGTGAGCATCAACGGCTTCTCTGGCGGTTTCGCTTACAATATGAAACCCAAATATTCGCTTACCGATGACAGGTACAGTGCCGCAGGTTTGTTGAAAACATCGGAAAAAAACACTGACCAGGAAAAGGTTTGCACGTCCGGAATGGAATTCGTTCCGGCCAAGAACAACTGGGTGGCCAATGCCGGCATCAGTCTGGCACTCACAGGGGCTGAAAACACCCTGAACGCCGACGGTCTGATTTCGCTGCGTATGGCCAACAAGCATTTTTCCGGCATTTTCATCGATGCCAACGCCTACGTGGTGAGCACAATGGACAAGGCCATCACGCCGGGCGACGGGAAAAACAACAAGTCGCCGCTGGCTCACGCCAAAGCCATCATCGGATTTGAAAAGACCAAAGAATACGACTTCTTCCGTCTGTCGATTGCGGCGAAATCAAGTTTCGACCTGTCGGATTTGCTGGACGGCCTCGGCACCAGCGAGCTGAAGAGCAGCAAAACGCTGACGGTTTCCCACACCGGAGCAAGTCTCAGCACCAACTCCAATCTCAACACAGAGCTTGACAATTTGAAGAAAGAGAATGGCCTGGGTTCGCACGATGCCAACCAGCGCGAGGATGCCGCCAATGCATCCACCAATACCAACAACAAGACCTTCACCTTCTCTACCAGTGTAAGCATTCCGATTGATTTCGAACTAAAGTATTACAAAAAGGCAGTGGGTTCGCACAAGGCAGGGGCTACCGAATGGTATTTCGCCATTGGCAAGCCCGACTACGACAAGCGGGTGCGTGTTTCGGAAAATCTCGATGTGAAAATTTACAAATCCAAATCGGAGTTCACATTCTATTTGCAGACGGGTAACGCTTTTGCCTATCAGATGCCGCAGATGAGTTCCGATTTGCAGAAATTCTTCACCAGCACTTCCGGCAAAAAAATTGATGCCGACAACAACGAAATCAAGAATGCCAGAAAAATCAACAGCAACGACTGGCTCACCATTGACAAAGGCGGCGGTTTCTGCCTTGGAGCCACTTTCCATTCCAGCGTGGAATATTACGCCTTCCTCTATTTCAGCGGCTCCGTCGATCTCGGCTTCGACGTGGCTTTGCTCGACGTGAAGGGCAAGGGCTGTCCGGGACATTCGCAGCTCGGAAAGAACAACTTCTACGCGATGGGCCAGATTTATGCGGCCTTGCAATGCGCCGTGGGTTTGAAAATCAACCTCGGCTTCTGGAAAGGCAACTTCACGCTGTTCAAATCCGGTGTGGGCGCGTTGCTCCAGGGCGGCGGTCCGAACCCGTCGTATGCCTACGGATTGCTCCGTTTCAAGGTGAATATGCTGAACGGCCTGCTCAAGTTCAGCACCAGCGTTGACTTCAAGGTGGGCGATGTGTGCGTGCCCGAAATCGGCGACCCGCTCGCCAACGTGAATCTGTTCCAAAGCGTAACCCCGGGCTTCGCAACCGAAACGGAGGCCCAAAAATCCTGCAACCTGCAGTCGTCGCTGCAAATGGGCACCATCGTTTCCAATATGCCCTGGGACAAAGAGGTTTACCTCACCGATGAGAAAGGCAGTACGGCGCGCCGTTTCTATTTTACGTTTATCGACAGCAAGGCAAAACACGAAATCCGCAAGGGTAGCGCCAAAAACTACAGCACCACCACTGGCGGACAAACCCTGCAATTCACGCCCAGCAGCAAGGATGAGAACACCATCTTCTTTGAAACCCAGACGGGCGGTTTCGTGCCCAACGCCGACAGCAAGCTCACGCTTCAGGCACGCGCGTTTGAGTGGAGGAAGAAAGCTGCTTCCAGCTATTCCATCAAGAATCCTGGTGGACAAGATTTGCCATACTACGTCAGTGGCGTAAACAAAGGAAAGACCAAAAGCTCGGCCGGAACCAGTTACGATTGGTACGATCCCACCTTCTACGATGACGCAACGAAAAAGTATTACGTGGACGACTTCACGAAGGATACCGTATTGTATTTCAAGACCAATCCCTTAGGCGAAAGTCTGGAGGGCAATGTCGTGTTCTCCTGGCCCTACAACGGCGACCGCGTATTCCCTTCTAAAGAATATGTAACCATACGGAAAAGCGCCTTGATAATTCCCAATGCAATGCTTTACCTGTATTCCGACCGAAGCGACATCTTTGACAAAGACAAATTAAGCAAAAACGGAAAAACGCTCAAGATTTTCTTATTGAAATACAAAGGCGAAGCGGGCGACGCCGAAGAATGTTCTTATGCCTATTATAACGACGGAAGCGTGCCATACGTGAAGGTCCACCTCCCGAAAAAAGAGTATGGAAGTAATGGATATGGTCCGCACAAACTCAGATTCATCATTGTAGATAACAACGCCTACGATGAAGCGGTGTCCAAAGCCAATGATGCGATAAGTGTCACCACCAAGAAGGCGGAATATTCAAGCCGAATCAGCAACAGTGTTTATACTCAGGCCCAAGACGCACACAATGCCATAGTAGCTGGTAAGGGCGGGTGGAGCTATACAAACTGGCTTGGCTTCAAGCAAACGAACACTGCAAATACAGAAATCGATATCCAGAACCAGCAACTCGACGAAATCTACCAAAGCAAAAAGGACGATGGCAAAGACTCAATGACCTACTACCGCATCAAGATGAACGCCTCGTACAAGGCCGCGTCTTCCGTGGGCAACTGCATCTACGAGTGGACCTGGTTCGTTGATTACAATTACGAAACCTACGGAGAGTATTTCGCCCGCACCTTCTCCAACAGCTGTACGCCAGCACAATATGCTAACGGAACCAACATCGACTACAAGAAACTCTCTTCGGATTTGTCATCTAAAAACGCAACTGTTTATTCTTCATACAACTCGTTAAGCTTTTCTTCCAACAAAAACTACTGGCTATTCCTCCCGTATGACCCGAACGATGCCAAACGCTACAACACCTCCTGCGAACTGCCTCCACGTTTCTTTATGACATTGACAGATGGCGGTGATGCCAACCTGAGTAATATGTACAATCAGTACTTTTCTAATTTCCTATCAATGGAAAGCAGTTTCAAAACCACGCCCTTTATGGAAAAACGATACAGTAAAAAGGACGAAGATGACGAGTTGACGTTTTCAAGCACGGGCAACACAACCGTATCGGATGCAAGCCTCACAACAGAGTTGAAACGTATTCTGGCTGGAGGTTTCAAAGCCGGTACCACCAAATTCCCGCATATCGAGCTCCGCCTACAGGGTTACAGTCTATCAAGATGCAAGTCGGCTGGCTACCACCCGACGTCAGTTGACTACCCGTGCCTTCTTGAAATTTCCAGCTCTCAACAAATACAGCCGATGTCGGAGACCTATTTCTCCCAAAACTACTCGGGATGCTCAATCGGACAAGGTACCTCCACCTATTCCATCACCATTACCGACTATGCGACACATACGATGGTTGATGACATCAAGATGTTCCACGACTTCAAACAAAAATGCCAGCAGCACGCGCGAGCATTTGATAACCGAGGTTGGTCGCATAAAACAAGCTATTTCCAGTCTTACTATTCATCAACGTACAAGAACTCCTACTTCGCTCCTGACGGATTCCCCTTCGAGATTCCGGAAATCTACCTCGTAACGCACTATATGACGGTGTTGGATGATGTAGGTCGCCTCACCGAATATACTCTCAGAGATGGAACCTCTATTAACATTAATCACGGGAAAGAGCGATATTTCCTGACTGCCGGAGATTTGCCAGATAAAGACAAGTGGTGGTCATTTTATTGGTGGAGCGCCTTTGGACAGCCCACCAACACGGGGCCGCAGGGATTTGCCCGCGACTTCTATACGGAAAGCAGCACGGCAAAATATTACAATTATCGTCATAATCAGAATAACGAAGGATTCTCTACCACAAAGGCAAATATGTTAGGACGGTGGTATTCGAGCAGCACTTTTACTGTGCCATCCCAACTGACCAATAAGGTTCGGGTTCTTTTCCTGAGTGCAGAAGGCGACAACTTTGAAGACAATCTGATGAAAATCGCCAAGGCCGTCAAGACCAAGGAATATCCGGCTTCGCAGATTTTCTACCCCAACACAGCGGTCTATCCCGGTAGCACCTATACGGTGAAACTGAGCGGCACGACACTGCAAACCAAACTCAACAACAGCAAATGCATTCAATATATGGATAATGATGATGGAACTGCTTTGAAAAAAACGATAAGCAAATAGTCAATCTAAAAATAGAACTCAAACGTATAATCATTTAAATAAAATATAATGATAAGAAAAACGATATTTCCAATCTTTTTGTTTCTGATTGCCATCGGACTTGTGGGCAATGCAGTGCAGGCACAGGAAAATGAAAGCCAGGCCACTGCGGCCGAATCGCAGGAAGAACCGCAGCAAACACTTTACGACTTCATCGTGGTGGCACGCAGTTATGGCGACAGCATCGTGCTCCGTTGGGCCCCGCAGAACGCCGGCTTCTGGCTGTCGGCCAATTACTACGGCTGGAACATCATCCGCGACAAGAACGCCTCCGAACTTCAGAAAGGCGACACCGTTTTAACCAAAGTGCTCAACTCCAAACCCATCAAGGCGATGACACTGGAAGAGATGATGGCGCGCTACGACTCCACCAACCTCTATGTGGGAGCCGCCGCACAAGCCCTTTACGGCCCGTCATACTTCAATCCGTCGGAGTCGGACGGACTGGTCAACTACGTCTTCCGCCGCGAGCAGGAGCAAACCCAGCGACAGATGATGGCCTATATGGCGGCAGAGTCGAGCCGTGATGCCGCCGACGCCCTCGGCCTCCGCTTCGTTGACCGCGACGTGGTAAAAGGCGAAACCTACACCTACCACATCCAATGCCTGGTGCCGCAAGAGATGGCCCTTTCGCCCATCAAAATCATCGATGTCGATTGCAAACCTTTTGTTCGTACAGAAGAAGACCTGATTCCCGACATCGAGTTCTACCAGAACGGTCCCTTCACCGGGCTCGTTTACTGGCAGAAGAACCGCCTTTCCGGCTACTACGTTGAGCGCAGCGCCGACAACGGCCGCCACTGGGAATCGCTCACCGAGGCACCCGTTTTCGGCTACACGCCCGACCAGGGAACCCGCGAAGTACTCGGCGACGACGTGGCCCGCATCCTGGAAGGCAATGTCGGATACCTCGACTCTCTCGAACTGAACAAGAAATACACCTACCGCGTGCGCGCCTTCGATGCGTTCGGCGACTACGCCCCTGAACGCGAATCAAAATCTTTTGAAATGCAGGACCTCATTCCGCCCTGCGTGCCCGTGCTCGAATTCATCGTTCCCGAAGACAACCAAACCTGCGTGCTCAACTGGTCGATGGACCGCGAAGACGACGACCTCAAGGGATTCGTGATTACCTTCTCCAACGACCCGGCAGGCCCGTGGGACAAAGTCACCGACCTGCTCGCGCCCAAAACCCGCCAGTGGACCGACAAGAACGCGCACGACCGAAGCCGCGGCTACTACCGCGTCTTCGCCGTTGACAACAACGACAATTTCTCCTTCTCGCTGGCGCAAATCAACAACATCGAAGA
>JAZQOJ010000042.1:0-7933 GCA_045627805.1 Bacteroidales bacterium | reverse complement strand
TGGTACTGCCTGAAGAAGGTGGGAGAGTAGGTCGCCGCCCAATACCACAGCGCCCCTCAGCGAGGGGCGCTTTTTTTTTATCCCCACCTCACGCGGCTGCCCGTGCCGGCCACGGTGAGTTTTGCTGGTGACGTCTATTTTTCGCTTGACAGAACCAAATTTATTCGCATCATCGTAGGTGATTATGATTTTCTCTTTTTCCATAATTTTTTTTGCTTGATGTGTTGTTGGTTAGAAAAAAAGTGTATTTTTGCAGGCGAAGAAACGGTTTGAACTTGTGTCAGGGCTGATTTGCTAGACTTTGTTTAAATCGTTTCTGTGTTTTCAGGAATATTTTTTTGTTATCGCATAGATATACTTCTTTTGAGTTTCACGCCATCTCCCAAGGTGGATATATGCTGTTTCGCCATTAGGTAATATTGTTTTGAAATAATAGTAGTAATCGGTAGCACTTTTAATTTTTAGTGTTTTTTTGGCGGTATTATGCGTTGTGTCAGACACTTTTCTTCCAACACATTCAGAAGATTTAACGATTTCTGGTAATTGTTCTATAACAGCATTTTTTAGCCAATACAGTCTTTTGTTGCCAAATAAAGAATCAACATAGTGGTTGAGTTGCTTCATGTTGTATTCAACAGCCATCCCTTTTCCTCCTATAAAACATTCACCTTGTTTATTTGCTATTGATTTTGAAACCTTATCCAATGTTGTTTTTTTTCCACTCCTTTCACAAATTTCTTCAACAACATTTCTTTCTTTTCTATTCTTACCCGCCTGTTTGAAGTAGGTGAATTGATCAGAGAATATCTCACCTGTTTCTGCGGGGTTGCCTTCGAGGCCTTTGGCGCAGATGGTTTTGGGGCTTGAGGTTGCCGCCGGTTCGTCGGTTTCCTCCCAGTCGCACTTGCAGTTCCACAAGTTGCCGGGCTGGTTCTGCTGCCAGAACGGGTCTGTCTTCAGAAGCACAAGTCCGTAGAACGGGATGTGCTCTTCCCGTGGTGTCGCATTGCGCGACGGCAGCCACTTGAGGTTGGGATAAAGTTCGTTGCTGATGGGGTCTGCGTTGAAGTCGGTCCACTGCTTTGCGGTGTGCGAACGCGCTGTTGGTGGTCTCGTAACCACAATCCTCTACGGATTGAAAGATGATGTTCAGTCGTGGCCTCAGAAGCAGGCCGCTGCACTTCGCACCCGTCTGGCCGACCACATTGAAACCGTTGCCGGTTACAACATCGTTATGAAGCCCGGCAAGCGAATGTTCAAGATGGTCATCAAGAAAAACTCCGGCGAGTTGAAATATACAGAACAAGGCGAAAGCGGTTCCAAGAGTTTCAAACCCACACTGGAAATCTATTCATCAACACTCCGCGCACAGATTTTAGGTTTCTTGGCGGCAACCGCCAACCAGGAAATCTTCATTCTCGCCAAAACCCGTAATGGCGACTGGCATTTGCTGGGCGACGAATACGAAGGCGTTGAACACGAATCCGCGGAAGCTACTTCCGGTAAACTCGGAAGCGACAACCACGGTGCGCAGATCACATTCTTCACAGAAACCGATGCTCCCACCATCTACAAGGGCGACGTTGACTCTCTTACCGTTGTCGGTGGTGAAAGAGCGACATTTGAAGTGTTGAATGATAGCTACACTACATCTGTTGGATTAAAACTCACATCTAAAGTGTCACAAAACGATGACATTGTTACTGAAGTAGGTTTCTACTACCGTTTTGAAGAAGATGATGTATATGTGAAGGAACAGAAAGATGTTTTCAACGACGGCGAAAGCTTTGAAATTACGATTGCGCCTTCACAAATTCCGACATCTGTGCAAGGTGGTGTCTATTGCGCCTATATGGTGGCAAATGGCGTTGAGATTCGTTCACAAGAAAGAATATTCGTATGCAATTAGTGGCGACCTGAAAAAGTCTCGCGAAAGAGCCGTCAGAAATGGCGGCTCTTTTTTTGTCCCAACAAGAAAGGAAAGAACGAGCTAAATTTGCGAAAACCTACACAAAAAAAATGTCTAAACGAACAAATGAATCCTTTAACTTGAATCTTATAGGAGATTCTTTTGATGGTAAATATGATATGCCAGTTATAAAGAAACAAGATGTTTCTCCAACGGGCAAACTTATTCCATTCAATATGGCTAAGACGCATGTCGGATTAAATTGTGGAGTACATTTTTATTTGGACGACTATCAGTTTGAACGTGTTTGGCGTAAACCTGAAAAATATTTGGAACTCTTAAAAAAATACCCATTTGTCCTTTCCCCTGGATTTAGTATGTACTTGGATATGCCTCTTTCTATGAAATTGTGGAATAACTATAGGAGACAGTTTGTGGGAGAATTTTGGCAACGTAATGGAATAAAAGTCGTCCCGACAATTCTATGGGCTGAGGAACGCACATTTCAATTTTGTTTTGATGGAATAGAACCAGGTGGAACTATTTCTATTAGTACTCAAGGAGCTGCTATGAGCAAAAGAGGTCGAGAATTTTGGTTCCGTGGGATGTATGAGACAATGAACCGTTTGCAACCGAAAACGATTCTTCATTACGGTAAATCATTGGATTTTGATTTTGGTGATACAGAGGTTGTATTTTATGAAAATGTAATATTAAAAAGATTTGAAAAATGAACGGAGGAGGAGCTGTTTCTACAGGTGAAAGCAAAGGTGCCAAACCTATTGTAAAGTCATCAATCGGGAAACAGAGGGATGCCTTGAAACAAAAAATCCGTCATTCATTTGGCGAAAAATCAATACAAATGGAGATTGTGGATGATAATGGGAAGCGTAAAAACATAGTTGTTTCACTTACTTCGGCAGATGTAAAACATCTGGCCAATGATATTTTGGAAAAGAATGTTATAGTAAAAGATAAGGCTGGTAAACTTTCTAAATATTTCCAGAACTCTTATCAAAAAAAGAGTTCAGGTTTATATAAAAGTAGAAAAGATAAAATCGACAAATTCTATTATTTCAAAACGAGAGGTAGAAAGTTGTATTTCAATGTGGCAAGATATAGGCATTACGACAAAGCTGGGAAAGTATTCTACACATATAGAATTCATGCTATCAAAAAAAACATAAAATAAAAAGGGGAAACCGGAAAAGTGGGCTCAACTAACCCGTATCCTGAATTTTCCCCTGAAATGTCAAAACAGTCTGTAAGTCATTACAACTTGGCGACCTTAAGTTCCGATCATTCCTCGCTCATTGAACGACACTGCAAAAATACAAAAAAAATAAATACCAAACAATTATGAACGAGATTCAACAATGGCTGAGCGACAGCCAGCACGATTATAACATTGGTGTTGCCTTGTACCAAAAGTACGGCAAGAACAAATCGCTGGCAAACTACTTCCGCACCGGAACGCCGCAGTTCCGTATGGCCAAGTTGGTGTACGAGCTCGGAAAACTCGCATCAAACAGTTCGGTGGCGAAAGCATCTACGAAAATTGCAGTTCCTACTGTCACTTCGTCTCCCGTCGTAAGCAGAAATGAGATGCCTGCCGTGATTCTGGCGGCGAAAAAGGAAATTTCCTCGCTCTACTCCACCATCGACCGTATGCACAAAGAACTCTACGACACGGGATCCACCAACGCACCCGCCGCTGTGAAGAAACGCAAGCGGATGCTGGATGCGCGCAAGCCCATCATCGAAACCGCTGAAAAACTGTACAACCTGAAAGAGGAATGGTTCCGTGGAAACACCTCGGTTGAAACTCAGATCCGTGAGATTCTCTCCGGCAACAAGGAGGAAAGTGTGCCTGCACCATCGCCATCTGAAAGCACTTCATTACTTAGCGACATCCAGCTGGTGAAACGGCGCACGCAGCTCCGTTCCTACATCACCAAGACACAGAATATGCTCACCTACCAATCGGTGCGCAAGATGGATGCGCCGTCGCCAATGCCCGACGGCCCGAAACGGAAAACTTACGAGGAGAAACTTCAAATGCTCAAGGCAGAATATAAAAACGTGTGTGACGAAATTTCTAAACGAAGCAAGTGATGGGAAAGTTAGCATTGGAACCGCGCAATCCATACACATACCACGACACGACCGTTTATGAGGAAGTGTCGCTCGCGGTGGCACAGGGCAAGAGCGACCTGTTGGACGAACGGCAGAAGACGGTGCTGGAACGCACAAAGGATGCATACCGCATTGTTTGCGAAATACCGAACAAGCGCAAGGCGGTGAACAAACTTCACGAGCTGCACCCGGAACTCAGCGAGATGCAGATCTACCGCGACATCAATTACGCCATTCGCATCTGGAACCCGGTGAACCGGCTGGACAAGGATTTCCTTGAAACCGTGATGGTGAACGCACTGATTGAGGAAATCAGGAATCCGGAATCGAGCGAGGATGCCCGCGCCAAGAACCTCGCCACGCTCCAGCGTTATCTGTCGGCGATGCCCAGCGAGCCGATGGACCCGATGATGATGGAAAAACACGACATCTTCATCCAGCTCAACATCAACGGCAGCACTATCAACGTGCCCACCGACAAGTGGGACAAAATCAAGGATAACAAGATCATTGCCGATGCCATTATGGAACAGGAAATTTCCGAAGTGCAGGCAGAAGAGATTATGGAGGGATAAACTATGAATGAAGTAAAGGACGTGCTGTACCCCTCAGATAATCTGTACGACATTCCGTGCCTCCGTCTGGATATGCAGGCAGGAAACTTGGAGTTGCCGTTTGTGCCGTATGGTACTGGGCGAAAGAACAGACAAGTTGCTACGATTCATTTTTACGTTGACGACTACAGATTTACCGCGCTGTGGAAAAATCCTGCAAAAATATTGGACACAAACGCTTCAGCGATCGTTGAACCAAACTATTCGTTATTCGATACAACACCGTTGGCTTTTGGCCTGCAATTCATTTATCAGAAAAGATGGATGGCCAAATATTGGCAGGATCACGGAGTGAGAATCTATGCAGATTTGAACGTCAGCAGCAAATTCTTTGATTATAACCGAATGGGTATTCCTGACGGATGGAATGCTTTTGCTACTCGTGGTGCTTTAGGTGGTATCCAGTTGTTGAACGGAAAGTATGAAGTGGCTCGTGAAATTTCCGGATTAGATTGCCCGAATATGATTGTCTATGGTGGCGGACGTGAAGTACATGACTTCTGCTGTAAGCATTCATTATTATATGTTCACGATTATATGACTGAAAAAATATGAGTGGTACATCTGACAAAACAAGCGGAAGCACAAGGAATTACGCAAAACGGCCATCTATTTTAGCAAATAGAAAGGCTGAATTTGATAGACTTATGGCTACTGGAGAATACGATGAATCAAAATCTTATTTTGATGAAAGTGGTGGATTTGTAGTCTTTAACAAAGACCATAATAGGATTCAGGCTAATAGCTTAGAATTGGAAACATCAAAACAATTGGCTCGAAAAGGGTATAAAGTTTATATTGAAAGTGAAAAAAGCTATATTTATAAAGATTCAAAGCATGATGGTTTTCTATATAAATCATCAATGGATATAAAAACTATAAATACTCCTGGGAAAAACACATTAAAGACAGCCTTTGAAAAGGCTGCCAAACAAAATGCGGAAACTGTTGTAGTTCGACAAAATTCAATTAAAGCGGATAGAGCCTATATTGATGCTCAAATAAGAAAATTTAAAGAAAAGTCTCCTCGTAGAGCTGTTAAAAAAATAAAGAGGGTTGTTGTCGTAGGATTTAATGGAAGTGTACACACTCATCTGTTGTAAAAAAATGGGCGCCAAGGGAATGCTCTTGCGCCCGTGGAGAGCTAACGTCAGTAATGACCGCATACCACCAGCGGCATTCCCGCCCAATGGTTGTTCCTCTCGTGCGGCAAAAATACAAAAAAATATATATATGAAAATCATTAAAAAAGGAAGAAAGCCAACGAACACTATGAAATTCAAATGCCGTATATGCGGAACCAAATTTGAAGCAGAATCAGGAGAATATAGAACAGACTATGATCCAAGAGACAGAATTTTATTATTTATCTGCAATTGTCCTGTATGTGGATGGACTTGTATAACATCTGAATAACATTATGAACATCAACGTCACCGCAACAAAATCCCAGCTCCTTGGGCTGATACTCAACCCGAAATATCAGGTCAGCGTGGAAGGGCGTGGCACGGGCAAGAGCTTCGACATCGGTTTCTGTATGCACAAGATCATCCGCGCGATGCCTCGCTCCATCACCGCCATCACTGGAAAAACATACGGTCAGCTGCTAACCAACACGCTGCCGTCGTCGCTCAAACTGCTGGCCAAGATGGGCTATGTGAAAGACGGTAACTTCGTCATCGGTAAGCGCCCGCCAAATACCGTTCACCACCTACGGAACCACACACCGCTTTGAACTGTTTGCCGACATCCTTCCGGAAGTGCAGACCGCCATCGTGCTCAACTACTGCGCTATGCGCACAGCGGCATTGGCCGACATCTACACGGAGATTTTCCCGGAGCAGAAAGCGAAAGAGGAAAACGATGACGATGATGCCGACTTCGTTGAAAAGGAAGATGAACCAGGCACGCAGGGCCAATTCAACTGGACCAATGTTCACCGCAACCTTATCGGCGACAACATTCAGGATGAAGACAAATACCTGAAGCTGAACGTGCATACCGTTTTGAACAGGATGAACCAGCTGATTATTGAAAACCGAAAAAGAAAATAGAGATGGCCGAACAACTGATGAGCGAAGAACAATTCGTAGCACAAGTAAGGCAGTGGGCCGACAAAGTGCGTGCGCAGGCGCGCGCCAATGCCGCCGCATTCCCAAAGGGAAAGAAAAAGGCGCACACTTACGTTAAGGGACGCTACCACGGGCAAACCGAATACAAACTCTCCAGCAAGGTGGGTTACGTTTTGCGAAAAAAATCCGGCGATGTGGAACGCATCCGGTTCCAGTTCCCGGTGCACGGAATATTCCGCGCATACGGTGTCGGCAACGGCCAGCCGAAGTCGGGCGGAAGTTCCCAATCCCACATCCGCCGCTCCCCATCCGACTGGATGAGCGACCCGCTGGAACAAAATACGGAGGCGTTGGCCGACATTGCCGCCGATTATTATGGCGACAAAATGCTCATCAATATTACGCAGCTGGGCAATATGAAATAAAAAATCATATTTTTTCATAATAATATTCACAATTAAAATATTTTGTATATTTGCATCCGAAAGGAGGATTGAAAAATGTTAGACATCATAGGTGGAATTTTTATTACTTGGCTGATAATTAAGATTGGCCGAAAGAGAGGTTGGACTGGAACAAGTCCTATTAAATAAGTTTATATCGTATAAAATGGAAACTTAAAGTTTCCATTTTTTTTGTCCCTAAATAAAGTAATTCATTTACCTATCTTTGCCATAAACATTTCATATATGGCAAAGACAATTGACAAAAGAGTTAATGTTTGGCTCAACGGACAAGGAATAGAAAACAACCTGAAATCAGTTCGTGCGGCAATTTTAAAAACAACCAACGAACTCGCAAATTACGCAGTTGGGCAATATGAAATAAAAAAATCATATTTTTTTCATAATAATATTCACAATTAAAATATTTCGGAATTATCCCCTTTCATCTTGTAAATGCCACAATGATGGGAGCGAGATGTTCGCATAATGGAAATTATCCGCACTGCGGAATTACCGCTCAACACATCGCAACTCCCGAATTGTCAGTTCACAGCTTATTAAAAGAAAACTCGCTTTGCCGCTGCTGCCTCGCTTCCCAACAAAAACGGTCGCTGCTGCGCTGTGCGAGCCCAAACTTGCAAAACGGCTGCTCGGCCGCAATCCGTTTTGCTTCAAACAAGGACTCGCACGGGCGCTCCGCATCTCCTCGTTTTTGTAAGGAAACCGAGCCAAAGGCGGCTGCAGTCGGACTATCTT
>JAZQOJ010000041.1:0-18191 GCA_045627805.1 Bacteroidales bacterium | reverse complement strand
AGTAACCGTCGCTCTTAGTGCCGTCGTCGCGGACCACTCCGGCGTCATTGTAGATCAGGTTGCGGTAGTACGCGAAGCCGCTACTGCTCTCGGTAGCACTCCAAAAGTTGGCATAGAAGCCAAAATCGTGGTAGCTGCTGTCGTAGTCGCCAGCGGGTAGCGCACTAAAGCCCGTGGAATTGCGGTCAGGAGCGTTCAGATTGCCCGCGGCATTAGTTGTGCTTAATGAATACCAGCCAGTGTTGCCACACAATTTGGCGGCAATGTTGCCACGGAACAAGAAGTTGTCGGCATCGCTCTGGCTCATACCCGCCGCCATCTCCACCTGTTTCCATTCGTAGTCGCTCGGCACGTGCCACCCGTCGGGGCAGATGCCCTGCACACCGCTCGGGTTGGCGGAAGAGGAAGAGGAGTTGCCCATCACCGCCTTCCAGTTGTATAGAAGTCCGTAGGTCGCCTTGTTCGCTTCCTCATTGTCCGGGTAGTACCAGTATGCGATGTCGTAAGAATCCGTTCTGCCGTTCTCTATCGGCGTGCCGTCGGCGTAGTGCGTGGTGCGCAGGTTCTCCGCCATCCAGACTTGGTCGCCTATCTGCACCGTGCTGTAGGTGTTGCCGTCAATGTCGGTAACGCGTTCGCTAACCGTAGCCTCATTACCTGCCTCGGATGGTTGTTGTGACTTGTTGTTATTCTGACATCCACAAAATGCCAACGCTAACAATGCGATAAAAAAGAAATTCTTCATATTGATTTATGGGGACTTCTATTTTTACTCTTTTCACGCCGTCCATCCGAATTTTGCGAAGTCCGTTAAACAAAATTTCAATAGGAAACGACGCTGCAAATTTACATATTATTTTTCATTCTTTCGTAAGACTTTGTTAAATCTATTATGGGATGCTAATTAACGTCTTTTTCATCATTCCACCCTCCCTGCTCTTCTAAATTTACACAAATAAGCGTTCATCATAGCATCTGTACTGTATGTCTCATCATAGACTTCCAGCAGATTGTGGTCTTGTGTGAAACCTAGCGAATAGTGATACTCCAGTTGACTGCACGGGGTGTCTTCATCTCCGACATACAAATGCGCCACTATCATATTGTTAGAGAGATGCTCGTATTCCACTCTGTATTTCCCGTGGTAAATCTCATAGCATCCATAGATCCAGGGCAATCTAAACGGCATACCACCATAGTAAGATGCGTCACATCCTCCAGCGTGCTTGATAGAACAGAACGTGGAATCGTAGAATGTTACCCGTGACTCGATTTCTTCTCCCATATCAGTCGCAAAATAGTCTAAACAAGTATAATAATTGAAAAAAACGCTGGCTACTACATCCCAAACCGTATTCCGCAATTCAACGCTGTCATTTATGTTCAGGTTGTTTTCAAAAGTATGAAAGGATCTAAAATTTACGGTTCCGCTTTCAGTCACATTTAGTTCAACCGTTTGTGTGATAGGCGTTATGGTGTCATAATAGTGTGCATTCGCGTGCGTGGTCAGTACAAGGTGGTCGCCCACGGTGAAGTCGAATTGCGAGCGGCTTGACACAAGTTCTTTTTCGGAGAAGGAGCCCTCACAGCCCGTCCATTCCAATTCCGCGTTTCGTGTCATGCCTCCTTCCTGCAACAATTTCACACTGCATTGTTCGCCGTTGGCCCTGACGGAAAAGATATACAGACCGTTCCCATTGGTGCGTACAGTGAATCGATGCTGTCCTTTCGGAAGTTCTATCATCCGTTTCATCTCCTGCTGCCCCAATATGTTGGTCAGCGAAAGTTCCACTTTCGCCGAATGCGGCAACGAAAGGCACAGTTCCGCTTTGTCGGCAAACGGGTTGGACGAGAGCATCGCCAACTGCAGGTTCCCGCTTTCGCTTGCGAACTCTTCAATTCCGACATTATAATTGGCCAGCACGGTATCCGGATAGTAGAGTGTGGTGTGGGTGCCTTGCGTGGTGTTGCTGACCTCAATACTGTCGCAGGGAACAGGGTAGTAGTTAAGGAACGTGCGCAAGCGAAGCATAATGTTTTCCTGCGCTTGGGAATTCCCTCCTCCCGCCACCAACAGCGCGAGAACGAGGGCTTTGAAAAATGTGTTGTGTTTCATAATCGTTGATGTTTGTTGATTTGTTGATTCGTTTAACCGTTTAACCGACGTTAACCGTTTCCACGACTATCTCACCAGCGTCACGCTGCCCGTCACAATCTTGCTGCCCTCGCCCGCGCCTTTGTACTCCATCATCCAAACATACACGCCGACGGGCAGGTCGTCGCCGCTCCAGTCCTGGTGGGGGTTGTCTGAGGCGAACAGCAGCCGTCCCCAGCGGTCGAAGATGCGGAGCTCGTATTTCTCCAGCCGTTCCGGGTGGTTGAAGATGGGCCGCCAAGCGTCGTTCAGTCCGTCGCCGTTCGGGGTGAAGGCGCTGGGGGCGAAGAAGAGGGCGTCGCACTCTTCCACCTCGATGGTCACGCTCGCGTCGGCTGCGGCGCAGGCGTTATAGACGTGTACGCTGTATGTGCCGGAGGTGGTCACCTCGTGCGTGGCGGAAGTGGTGCCGTCGTTCCACAGGTAGTGACTGTAGGGCGTGGTGGCGTCCAGTGTGAACGGCTGTTCGGAGCAGATGGTCGTATCGTTGCCCAGATTTACCTGGAAATCATACAGATAGGTTACGTCGATGGTGTCGCTTACACCCTCGCAGTCATCGGTGACCACCACCCAGTACTGGCCGTCGTCGATGACGGTGTAGGTGGTGTTGGTGGAGTTGTCGTGCCAGAGGTAGCTGACGGGGTGCTGCTGTGTGGCGTCGAGCAGCAGGGTGGCGAGGCGGCACAGGAGGGTGTCGTCGCCGAAGTCAACCGACAGCGGGTCGTCGTAGAATCGCACGTTGATGGTGGCGCTGTCTGAGCCGCAGTCGTTGTCGATGCGGACGGAGTATTCACCCTCTTCGGTCGGGATGAAGGTGGAGTCGGCGGTGCCGTTGCTCCAGTGGAAGAAGCCGAACATGTCGGAGTGGGCGGTAATGGGTGCGCCGCGGCAGACGAGGGTGTCGGCGGGCAGGGAGAGGTGGGGCGCGCCGCCGGCAATGATAACCCTATACGTCGTGTCTGGGCTGCATAAATTGTTCTGTACCAATATTACAGACAGGGTGTCTTCCGCTTCAATAGGGAGCCAGAGTTCGTCTTGCGCATATTCGGTGCCGTTCACCGTCCAGATCAGCGGGGCGTGCGAGCCGCAGTCCAGGTGTGTGGTCAGACGGAGAGTGTCGCCGATGCAGGAGTGGAGCGTGTCGCTCTCGGTATTTGCGAAAGTCTGGTCATAGGTGCAGCCGGAACCGATGAGATTTACATAATGGCTTGTCTGGTCCATATCAAATCCATCCTCAAATAATTCAGCTGCAAATCCATTGGGATTGGTCAGGTGAAATAGGGACGGAATGCTATCTCCAAAATAAGCAAGCCGAGCCACATAGAAACGGCCTGCAATTTCTGGAAGTGTAGAGAAATCCGAAGCGGGAATGAGTGTTCCATTCAGATAGGTTGAACTGATGCCCGACGGGGTAACGACAATGGTCAAATCCGCACGATTGACCTCGGCAATCGTATCGCGTATGGTTGGGAATATGACCTCCTCCACCATTCTGTCTGCTGGAGCGTGAGGCGCGTTCAGGCCGGCACCATTCATAAATATATCTGCCCCAACCTCTGCAAAGTTGGTATGCCATTGAGTGATGATGGGATGGTAATCGGGAAAAAGTAAAGCACATATATTTTCGCCGTATGAATAGATTAAAAATCCATAATGTTCCCCCAAATCCATATATTGAAAATTCGGATTGTTGGTGCCAATCACCGCATTCTCGAAGTCAGCAGCAAAGCATTTGGGAATCCATCCTAACGCCTCATTATGTGAAACAAAAACATACGCCGAGCCGTCCGCCTTGGGGACATATTTGTCAAAAAACTCTTCAACATAACTATGATTAGTATAAGCAAAGTCGTTAAAGGTGAGGAACCTTGAATAGCTGTAATATACGGCAACCGGCTTACAGTTGGTCTGTACGCGAACCGAGGAGTGATTTTCCCAAACGGAATCGGGAACGATGCCGGAGATGACCAAGACATCGCCGGCATTCAGCAGATATTCGTTCTGAGGATGATGTTCCGCCAATGAATACCGTTCATTTTCGAAGCTTTCGGCAAAGCCATTAAATTGGTGGTGGGCATCAACGATGATGTGGGTGTCATCTTCCGTAGCGACAAGGTAATAGGTGGTATAAGAATAGGCGTAGATGTAGTCTCTGGCATCGGGGAGAAAGTAAATCTCATCGTAGGCATGTACTGGCGCCAATTGGATTTTCATATTGCCTTGGTGCTCTCCATGCTGTCTATTGGTAATCAGATACGCCCAGCATTCACATTCCGTATGGATGTGAATGCCTTTGGACTGAATGCCAGATACGCGGTAGCAGCAAATCTGTTCTTCCGGGATTACGATTTGCGTAACTTGGCCTGGCGTTACTTCAAACGAAACATGCCATCCCGTCGCGGGATTTTCCATCCATCCAGAACAAGCTTCCAATCCCACAACCTGAACGGTAGCTGTATCCAGAAACGAATCGGGGAGTGCCGTCTGCAGCAAGGTAGAGTCTAATACCGCTATGTCGTCACCAAAGCTTTCTGGAAACGTCTGGTCATAAATGTTATGAAAGGACGTCACCCAGAAATCGGTTCCGGCGTTGGTCTGCTCGTGCGGCTGCTGGGCAAAAGCGGATAGGGCCGACAAAAGCAGCAGGAAGAGTGACAATCTTTTCATATCTTGAATTTTATTCCATTGATTCAATGCATTTTACTTTGCATATAGTTTGGTTTATATGATGGATGTCGCCGTCATCTATTATTCCTGGGCTCGGACTTTGTATTGAGGCTCGTACCAGTATTCCATCTACCTGATATTTGGACGGGATATCCGATGGCTCCAAATGCCGCACCACAAATCTGGGCAGTTCATCCAGCTCCACTATATACGCTTCTTCGTCAGATACGTAATGAAGCTCACCTTCTACGATGATAGTTCTTCTGGTGGCTTGACAGTTTTTTTGTTTCACACAGCTTGTGAATGTTCCTCCTCCCGCCACCAGCAGCGCGAGAACGAGGGTTTTGAAAAATGTGTTGTGTTTCATAATCGTTGGTTTGTGAACTGTGATCTGTGAACTGTGAGCTGTTGTTTATTTGTTGATGTTGTTGATTCGTTTAACCGTTTCCACGCTTAACCGCTTAACCGAAATCAACCGTTTAACCGAAAAAACAATGCTGCAAAGTTACATATTATTTTTCATTCCCAACAGTTTAGCAATATTTTTATAAAAATTTTAGTGGGTGTAATTCATTGATAATCAATGTGTTATATTAAACTAATTCATTCCAAGTCTTTGAATTTGCTCGTAACGCAACATATTGTAAACCAGACTCGTGAGGATGTTTCTGGCGGCATTTCGCACGAATCCTACCGAGTGGCTGAACATCCCGTGCGATTCCAATTTTGCGGTGTTTTCTTCCCAATCAAATAATCCGCAGTTTCCGGTCCGTTTGTAGCTTTGCTTTTCCATTTTGATGCCGTTTAACTTTCTGCAAATATACAAATAATTATTTGATTATCAATGATTTATATCAAATTATTTTTTATAAAAAAGTTTGGAGTGAAGTGGCATATTGCAGTTGAAATCGGCTCGAAAATATTGATTCTGTCAAATTGATTTTATTTTAACAAAATAGGAAAAACAATGACGAAAATCGCACGATTTTATGCTATATTTTACTGACAATCAGCGAGTTTTAATTAGAAGTCACCTAATGTACTTTAATGTTGCTTTCATAATGATTCCTTTTAATTTAGTTCTTTATTATTTTAAATGAAAATCGCTTCATATCTTTGTATGTGATATTTCCAATATAAATCCCATTGTTGAATCTCGCCATATCTATTGTTTCGATAGATGTGGTACGAAAAACGCATTTCCCGGCCATATCAAACAATTCAAATTTTTCAATATCTTCGGGATATGAATTCTCGATGCGAAAACACCCTGAGGTCGGATTGGGGTACACCGTGAAGAAATCATTGCCAGTTAAATCATCAATTCCTGCTGACAAGCAATTCCCGAAACGGGGATCCTGATACAAAAGATTTCCCATTTCGGAATAACAGGCCAATGTCACCTCTTCGTTCATTTCAACAGTGAGCCGCCTGCAGCTCAATGGAAACAGTGGACCATGTGTGCTGCCAATGCCCTCAATCCATTCTTCTTTGACTTCCTCAAAAATACAATTCTCCAAAGTATTGGATGATATCACTTTACGCAACTCCCCGTTTATTAGTTGAATCGTATCTATCCGTTCAACAACCAAAATCGAGTCGAACCCGAAGCCATAATGATCTGATACCGGAGGAATGGGAAACGTATCCCCCACCGATAATCCGAAATCGTAAAGGAGCTGACGGTCCTGGTCGGGCAACTTTATTTCCACCACATCGCCAGTGGTTTTCAGCGCGCCACAATAAAGAAGGGGACCCTGTGGCTTCCTGCAATATAGTTTCGTCCAGTTTTCAGAATAAAGAAGAGTGTCTCCCTCCAGGAAATATTCAGCCGTATCCCTATCATTTGCATTTTGGGAATACACGTTCCAAACGGTGCTATCCGATGGGAAAGCAATCTGAGCCATTCCAGAAGACAAACCTCCTCCCGCTACCAATAACGCGAGAACGAGGGCTTTGAAAAAAATGTTGTGTTTCATAATGGTATTAAGGGGACTTCTATTTTTACTCTTTTCGCGCCGACCATTCGAATTCTGCGAAGCCCGTTAAACAAAAATCAAAAGGAAACGACGCTGCAAAGTTACATATTATTTTCTCATTTCCAACAGTTTAGCGAGACTTTTATTGGATTTTCGGTGGGGTAATTTATTGATATTCAATGTTTTATGGCAAATTTATTCATTCCCAATCTTTGAATTTGCTCATATCGCGTTGATTCAAAAACTTTTGAGAATAAGATCGCGCAACATCATAAATTTCCTCGTATGAAGCACCCCATTGTCCGAAGGAAAGGAAAGGACAAAAATATAGGATGGTGATGATTATCTTTTTCATATTATTTATGATAGCAACTGTCAATATACATAAATGTGGGATAGAATGTCATACAAGGTCCAAAATCATTACCGTGGTACGGATGTTGGGCGAAATCCAGGGCACCGGTGACATAATACTTTTTCGTGCCATCAATCTCAATAGTATCAAGTGGCAATAAATAACCAATCTCCAATTCCACTTCTGGATGCTCATCGGAGTGCTGTGGGGTGTCTGCCAATGAGTAGTAAGACCTATCCCAATCCGCATAAGTGTGAATATACCCGCATGCTTTAATCCTGCTGTGTACCATTTGGCTTACCATCTCAGATCCTTCTCCAGTCCCCTGATACATATAATAGTTGTAGTATATGGCTTCGCAGGTATTATAACCCGTATCTGATAACATCGGAGGATTGTCGTGTACTAGTCCTTGACATTCTTTCTTTTTGCAAGCTCCAAACAGAATTGTACAAACCAAAAGTATTATGGAAATGACTGATATCTTTTTCATCTCGCACCTCCTTTCCCGTTTTCAAGTTTCTGGAGGCGGTCCTCCAACTGGAGGATGTGGTAACTGGGTGTTGTTTTCATATTGTTGTTTTGTTGGTTTGTGAACTGTGAACTGTGAGCTGTGAACAGTTGTTGATTTGTTGAATTGTTGAATCGTTGAATCGTTGAATCGTTGAACGCGGCATCCATTCATCCATTCGCCCTTTCGTCCTTTCGTCCTTTTGTCCAAGTTAACCGTTTCCACGTTTAACCGACGTTAACCGAATTCAACCTACTCCTTCACCACCTTCGCCGTCGCCACATTCCCGTTCGCCGTCAGCACGCGCACCGCGTAGATGCCGGCGGGCAGGGCGGATATGTCGAGGGTGTAGGGCGTGGTGGCATTGACCGTCTGCGACAGCATCACCTGCCCCTGCATATTGGCGACCGTGATTTGGCGGATTTCGTCCTGCGGGTCGGACAACTGCAGCGTGACGGTGCTGTTGGCCGGGTTGGGGAATATTTGTAGAGACGGTGTGAACACCACATCTACGGCCGTGGTTCTGTTCGCACGCGTCTCAGCAATTGGAGCAACATTATTCCCTGCTCCCAAATCATCAGGGGCGCAATCCTCAATTTTCGCCACAAAAATTCCGCCGTTGCTGACAGAAAAGCCATCGGTGAGGATGATTTCTTCACCAGCTTTTAAAGTGACAATCGCTTCGTGCTGCACCGAAAAAACGTGTCCGTCATTCTGTATGGTTTCTTCTGAACTGTAAGTTGCATTATTATACACGAAATATTTGTCACAGCCAAAGATAATGTTCTCCCGACAAGTGCTGGGATGGATGTTGAAGATAGCGCGTTGATCACGTGTTAAATCGTTACTGCCAGGTGATAAATCATCAATCGAGAACCATCCATCATAGCGGCCATTCCATCCCCAGTTAAAATGGTATTTATAACCGGATATGGTGTTTTTATAGCCATCACAAATAAAAGCATGCCCATCATTTATATTCATTCCTACATAGTATATAGGATAATGAGAATCTAAATTTGTTCTGATTAAGTTCTCCCAAACGTCATCCGAAACGGAATGCCGAGTAACGAGAGTTGACGAAAAACCATAGTCGCGATAAGACTGACATATTCTATAAGTTGAATCAATGTTCACCCCAGATTGATGGCAAGAATAATTCATCCCGATACTTGCTCCACAATCCTTAAGCAATTCTGCGATGGCATTGCGCTGGGTTTCATAATCGGGATTATAGCCATATTGGTATTGGAGTTTATCTGGCATATCTGCCCAATTATACTCCCAACACTTATTAGGTGAGTATGCAAGATATCCCAAATCGCTCCAATATTTCATAATTTGTCCCATTGCAACAGCGACACAACCTGCAGGACAGCTACTGGAGCAATTTGAACACGTTGAATCATTTTCAACAACATAGTAATTATATGCTATGAATTGCGGACTATTGTCATTGGATTCTTTTTGTCCCCATTTAGAAGTGATCAAAGCATCAACGATAATGGATCTTTCAACTTTAGTTGAATCATAGTTCAACAGAAGTTGCCAATTGGCATTATTGCTTTGAGAATGTTCAATGCAATATTGCACCTGATTTGCATATTGGTTAACCATTCCTCGAAAAGGTGGAGGCAGATATGCGGATTCGTCAAACAAATGCAATAAATCGGTCGGATTTTCTCCATCGCATACACCCAAAATCGGGGTACATCCTTTATATCCAGCAACTAATATGGATAGACTCTCGTTTATTATGACATTATATAGTAGAGTGTTATTGCCTCTTTTAAGAGAAAGAACCGTATCAATCCGGATGTCTGTTGGAGAAACACCTGCATTCTCGTATCGCAATGAATTTAGCGCAACGGTAATGGCTTCGCCTTGATTGACTTGTTGTGAAAAAATATTGCTCTTTACACAAAAAACAAATACACAGGCAAGCAAAAATGCAAGGAATTTATTCATAGTTATATGCTTCTAGTTCCTAATTTCGTCTGCTATAATGATATAATTTGCTGAGATGCAAGAACCTGGTGTTTGAGCGTTAAGCCAGCCTCCGAAATGGCTGTCGTCTCTTCCAAACGAGAGTCTGCCTATCACATAACACTTTTCATTCAAATCAACTCCATTCAAGTGCGTGCTGTCACTTTCAACAGCCAATATGAAACTAGTGCTGTTACCATCTGCATCCCTGTCTTCCATCAGCAACTGAACCCAGGCACCGTCTTCTGCATAGCCAATGCTCTTCACGAACCCGCAACATTTAATGTTTTCACCCTCTCTGTTATAATAAGGATAGTCTTTATTGTCAACGCTGGCATAGTAGAAATTGCACAAGACAGTCCAGCAGGAATTATAGTCACTATTGCTTAATGCGGGGGCATCTATTGGGCTCAAATCCTGAATGCATTTTTCCTTGCAGGATACTAATACCACTGCTATTGAGGCCAAAATAAACAGGCCGACTGTTTTTTTCATCTCGCACCTCCTTTCCCGTTTTCAAGTTTCTGGAGGCGGTCCTCCAACTGGAGGATGTGGTAACTGGGTGTTGTTTTCATATTGTTGATGTTTTGTTGGTTTGTGATCTGTGAACTGTGATCTGTGGACTGTTGATTTTGATATCCGCTCTCGCAAATTTGCAGCAATATTTTCAATAATAGTAGGTCAACTTGGGGAAATATGAGTTCTGACCTACTATTTTTTTGTATGTAATTAGTATTTAATACATTACAACAAAATATTTTTATATAAATGGATGAGTAGAAAAATGAGTTGGCCGTTTTTTTACATAAAAAGCCCTATTTTGAGAACCATTTTTATGTATGATCGGGAGCGATTCTCGAATTTCCCACCCAACCAATATCATCATCGGAATGACAAAATTTTGTGCCACGCCCGAAGATTCAATAACCATTGAGATGGTCTCGACCTTTGCGAGCCATTCGGGGTCGGCCCAACGCTCCTCGCACTTTTGCCAGGGCTCTCCTACACAGTCATCAGCGCGGGGGCGTGCCTATATGTCCTTGGTGCTGGTTGCATAATAGCCGCTGTCAAATCCGCGGGAGCCCCTGTAGGCAACGAGATCCAAACTTTTAAGTTCGTTGAGCCGCCGTTTCGCACTGCTTTCTGAAAGATGGAATTGGTCGGCCACATCACCGGTTTTGGCACCGGGATTGTTTTTGACATATTGCAGCAACTCGCGCTGCTCGCGGTTCAATTCCACCAGCGGTTCCGCCGTAGCGGCCAACACCCCGAAAGGATGGTCTATGTAGAGTTCGGGATTCCACCTCTTGAGGCGGCTGAGGACTTCGTTCCCCTTGGTGGAATAGAATTCCATAATACAGATTTGGCCTTGTATGTTCACCTGCACTTCCCGGGGGGAGAAGCGAAGGACATTGACCAATCCGATGATGGTATGGCGATTAATCCGAAGGAAAGTGTCATCGGGAAGAGAGTCCTCAATAGCGTTGAGACTGCAGTACTGTTCATATTTCTCGCCATTCCGCAGATAGATGCAGGTCTTCGCGTCCTCGTATGAGAAATAGGAAATGTCGTTGATGGATACCAACTTTGCGCCGACTTTCGGAAGAAAGAGAACGACCCTGTCCGTTTTTTCCATCACAGCCCTCCCCGTGCTTTTCAATTGGAGCGCCCTTGTAAGGTACATCTTCAGGAGGAAGAAGAACAGGAAGAAGGCAGCATCCCTCAGGAAAATCTGCACGCTCATATCATACCAGACCAGCGCCCAATTTATCTTTTCAACATACTGCATTCGGCTGAGCATATCATTGCGGACGAGGAGCATCTCAGCGCCAGTACAGACCACGACAGAAGCCGCCGCGCACACCCAGAACAGGAAAGCCCTGTTCTTTGACAACAGGTGAGGAATGGATATGAAATAGTTGAAGTAAACCATCACTGTGATAAGCCCCACGGAAATGAGCTCTTTCCAAGTATGAAGGGCAAGAGGGCGCAAAGCGGAGAAGTTGCAGAAGCGGAACGCCACGAACGCCCAGAAAAGCACGTGCAGGGCAATGGTGAGAATGCGTTTTGTTTTGTGTATCATTGTTGTTGGTTTGTGAACTGTGAACTGTGAGCTGTGATCTGTGAGCTGTGATCTGTGTTCTGTTGTTGATGTTGTTGATTCGTTTAACCGTTTCCACGCTTAACCGTTTAACCGAAATCAACCGCTTAACCGAAAAAACAATGCTGCAAATTTACATATTATTCTCTTATTTCCAATAGTTTAGCGAGATTTTTATTGAATTTTCGGAAATGTCCCCTTTCGCCTTGCTGATTGATAGTGGGGAATTGGGGGAATTTTCCGATGAGGGGGATTATGAAACGTGGAAACGGTTAACGTCGGTTAAAAGGTTAATTGGATGAATGGACGAATGGTGGAATGGACGAATGCCGCCTGCGGCGTGATAGAGGAAATGCGCAGGAAATTTTGAGGAAATTAAAAGGAAATTTTTTCTTTTTCTTGCTGTTTCATAATGAAATAACAATGGAGATGATGGACCGCAAACCGAGCTTTTTCTATAACAGCTGTGAACTGACAATTCGGGATTTGCGGCTGATTCACCGCTCAGGGCGGATATTTTCCACTGTCGGAATATGGTCTGCGAGGGCGAGAAGTTGCAGCTAAAGCGACTTTTAGCGGCGGAGAACGGAAATGTAGTACAGCAGTGTGGCGAGAGAAGCCAAAGCTGAGACCACGTACGTGCGAGCGGCCCAGCGCAGGGCGTCCTTGGCCTTGGCGTTCAAATTGCCGGAAGCGAGCCCCGTGGACTCCAGCCACACGAGCGCACGATGAGAAGCATCGTATTCAACGGGAAGCGTAACGAAAGCGAAAAGGGTAGTTACCGCATAGAGCACGACACCCGCAACTGCCACGAAACGTCCCAGCGAAGTGAGCGTCATCAAGATGAGACCGATGAAAAGGATCCACGGAGCCAAATTCCCACAGAAATTCGTGGCCGGCACCAGTGCGGAGCGCAATCCGAGCCAATAGTAGGATTCTGCGTGCTGCACTGCGTGCCCGCACTCGTGCGCCGCAACCGCCGCACTCGCCACACTGCTTCCGTGATACACATCCTCACTCAAATTCAAAGTCTTGTCAACTGGATTGTAATGGTCGGTCAGACGCCCCTGAATGCACACGACCCGCACATCGTAAATGCCATTGTCGCGCAACATCTTCTCCGCCACCTCGCATCCCGTGAGCCCCGACGGGAGGAACACCTTCGAATAGGTCTCCATTTTTGATTTCAGCGCCCACTGCACAAGCAGACTCGCCAACAAAAACACTATGAAAATCAGCCAATACATTTATTTCAAATTTTGGAACAAATAATTGAGAACTAACAAATTACAAATTAGAACGTGAAAACAATAATGCGATACTCGTGTTCGCCCTTGTTGTACTTGACCTTCATGGCGCGCGCGATGCATTTTTTCTGAGTGCGTACGGAGGCGGTGGTCCGGTGGTCCTTATCGTTCATGATGGTGGCGTCGACCACGTCGCCGTTGTCGGTGACTTCCACCTTCACGTATGCCTTGCTGCCGGGAGTCTCGTCAACGTCAAGCTTGAGATTGGGGTCGCCGCGGTAGGGGCGATGTCCGGTTCCGGTTCCTATTCCCTTGCCGTTGCCGCCGGAGCCGGCATCACCGAGGCCGAGTCCGTTGCCTTGTCCGCTCCCCGCGCCCATTCCTTGCCCGTTGCCCTGTCCGCTGCTGGCGGAACCGGGGAAGATCGCGCGGTTGTTGACCTTCTGGCCCTGGTTTTGCGCCGAGGAATTATCAGAGACGCTGGAGCGGCTGTCGGTGCGGTTGTTCTGCCGCTTGGTGTTCGTGTTCTGCTTGGGCTTGGCGGTCTGCGTGGCGTCGTGCGGCGGCGCGTTGTCGTTGCCCTGGCTGCCGCCCTCCTGGTGGTTGCCGCCGCCCTTGTGCCCGTTCCCGAACTCTTCTTCCAGTTCAATCATAATCACCTTTTTCGGCGCGGGCGGAGGGTCCAGGTATGAGAATCCGCAGAAAATCATAAAAATGAACAAGATGGCCATCACAATCAATGTGCCGCCTGCGGATATCAGTTTGCGTTCGTCATCTTTTTTCATAGTAAATCGTTGTTAATCACCAGCTTCGGTAGCAAGGGCCACCTTGTAGGTTTCGCGGCCCTGCGTTTCAAGCTCGTCGTTCAACTTGCTAATGACATCCATCACGTCCACGATGTTCTGGATGGAGACCGACTGGTCGGAACGGAGGATGATGGAATTCTGCTGGTCGCTCTCGTCCATATTGACGGCTTCGCGAAGGAGCGGAAGCACACTGTCGGCGACCGAAACAGGATTGTCCTGCCCCTCCCCTTTCGTGTTGATCACATAGTAATGGCGGAGGGAATCGACATACACTTCCACCGCGGTAGGCAGGTTCTGCTGGCCCGAATCGCTTTTGGGCAGACTCAAGCTGATCACGTTGGGCGACACCAGCGTGGAGGTAATCATAAAGAAAATGAGCAGCAGGAACACGAGGTCAGACATTGACGACATATTCGGCTCGATTTTCTTACTATTATTTAACTTGATAGCCATTTTTCCTGGTTTAAGGGGGTTAAAGTAGAAGGTGCGGATGGGCAGCCATTAGACGGGTTCGTGGAGGAGGTCCATAAACTCGGTGGACTTGGCCTCGAGCATATTGACGAGGTGTGAGATGCGGGAGACGAGGATGTTGTAGCAGATGAAGCCGATGATGCCCACAATCAGGCCGCCCACGGTGCTGATCATAGCGGTGTAGATACCGGTGGAGAGCACCGTGACATCAATGTTGTTAGGATTGGCGGCCATTGCGTGGAAAGCCATCACCATACCCACGACAGTGCCGAGGAATCCGATCATCGGGGCCACGCCAGAGATGGTGCCGAGCGAGGAGACGCGCTTCTCGAGGTGCTGCACCTCAAGCTGTCCCGTATTCTCGATGGCGGCGGAAATGTCGTTCAGCGGCTTGCCGATGCGCGACAGCCCCTTTTCAATCATTCGGGCGAGCGGCGTGTCGTTGCCCTTGCAAAGTGCGACAGCGGAATCCAGACGGCCGTTATGAATGAAATCGCGGATGTTGTTCATAAAGTTGCGGTCCTCTTTCGCCGCCGCATTGATGGCGAGGAGCCGCTCGATAAATACGTAAACCACCCACACGAGCATCAGCATCAGTGGGATCATAATCCACAGACTGGCAGGGTCGAAAACCAATTCAATGATGCGCAATTTCTGAGGCTGCGCGGCCACTTCGGCATCTAATAATGGAAGCATATTCATAATCTTAAATTTTAGGCAAAAATACAAATGAAACGATTTTTTTTCATCGGCAACGACTATTTTTTTCTAACATCCATTTGTTGAAATTCTGTAACATTAAACGAAAGATATGAGTTCCAAATTGCATATCTTTGTAAGTTCTTATGTAAAATTTATCAAACTGGCTCACAGCCACCCTCCAATATGAAAATCATCACTCAAAATCAGAACGCTACCAAAGGGCACGCGAGAAAAATATCATCCCCAAAAGCGACGAAAGGGAAGTCGAAAAGCGCTAAGAAAAGCGACTTCTGGGCCACGATGTCGTCGCCGCAAATGATAAAGGTTTACGGATTCACGCTGATCCTCTTCTCGTTCATCAGTTTCATCTCCGTTCTGTCGTACTATTTCACGCACGCCGACGATGTCGCCTACCTTCAGGGCAACATCGAAGAGGCCAGCAACTGGTGCAAATCCGTCGGCGCGGGCATCGCCTACGCACTGGTGAACAAGACCTTCGGAGTCGCAGCCATCGGCTTCTCCTTCCTTCTGTTCATTTTCGGCGTCCATCTTTTCAAAGACAAGAAACAAATTGTCCCATTGACTCGCGGCACCATCACAACCTTGCTCTCAATGGCCTGGCTGTCGATGTTGGTCGCCATTTTCGTAGTGAATCCCGACCCGCAGGCCGACCTGCCCAACGAGTTTCCCGCCGGCGCCTTCGGCAACCTCATTATGACTTTCCTCGTGGCCAAAACGGGCACCTTTGTCAGCGTGTGCATCCTTCTCGTCGCACTCGTCGTCATCCTGATTCTCTGCTACAACATCTCAGCAGACACCGTTTTCAGCGTTTTCAAAAAAATCGAAATCCCGTCAATCAAACGCAGCGAAGATACCAGCGAGAACGAAAACAAGGGAAAGAATCCTTTCAAACACCGTAAGAAAAACGAAGAGGAAGATGACGAAGAAGAGGGCGCGGGCATCGCTGCTGCCGAATGCACCGACCTCGACCCGCTCTACATCAGCAGTCAGGGAGCGCTTTCACAAGAATACCACAACAACGTGATTCACTTTACCGACGAGAAAAAACAGGAGCCGAAACAAGCGGAACCGGCCTCGAACGAGGAAGTGCCGCTCGACATCGTAGGACTGGACAGCCAGCCCGAAGTGGGCGAAATTCACCTGGAACCCATTGAGAATGAGGAAGAAACGCTCAACGAAGAGGAAGATGCGGTGAAAGATGCCACAGGTGCGCCCTGGCAGCCCAAGACCGCCGAAGAGGTTGAACTTTTAGAAGACTACGACCCCCGCAAGGACCTCGAATTCTACCAGTTCCCGACCACCGACCTGCTGCAAGACTACGAGAACCTGACCGTTGAAAAGAGCGAGCAGATGCGCGACCTCCGCGAAAAGAAAGAGCGCATCGAGAAGACACTGAAGAGTTTCGGCATCGCCATTGAGCGCATCACTGCCACCGTTGGGCCCACCGTCACGCTTTACGAAATCGTGCCCGCTGAGGGCGTGCGCATCAGCAAAATCAAGAACCTGGAAGACGACATTGCCCTGAGCTTGGCCGCCCTCGGCATCCGTATCATCGCGCCCATCCCCGGACGTGGCACCATCGGCATCGAGGTGCCGAACGCGAACCCCCAAATCGTGCCGATGAAAGACATCCTGAACTCCGACAAGTTCCAAAACAGCAAGTACGAACTGCCCATCGGCCTCGGCAAGACCATCAGCAACGAGCCCTTCGTGGTTGACCTGGCCAAAATGCCCCACGTCTTGATGGCCGGCGCTACCGGTCAAGGCAAATCAGTGGGGCTGAACGCCATCATCGCGTCCCTGCTTTACAAAAAGCATCCCGCTGAAATGAAACTGATCCTGGTGGACCCGAAAAAAGTGGAGTTCACGCTCTACGGCATCATTGAAAACCACTACCTCGCCAAACTGCCCGACGCGGAAGACCCCATCATCACCGACACCAAGAAGGTTGTGAACACGCTGAACTCGCTGTGCGCAGAGATGGATGCGCGCTACGACCTGCTGAAAACAGCGGGCGTGCGCAACATCAAGGAATACAATGCGAAATTCTGCCAGCGCAAGCTGTCGCCCACCAACGGGCACCGCTACCTCCCCTACATCGTGCTGATAATCGACGAGTTCGGCGACCTGATTATGACAGCGGGACGAGAGGTGGAGACCCCGATCGCACGTCTGGCCCAGCTCGCCCGCGCCATCGGCATCCACCTGGTCATCGCTACGCAGCGCCCATCCGTGAACATCATCACCGGCATCATCAAGGCGAACTTCCCGAGCCGTATCGCTTTCCGCGTGACCTCCGTAGTGGACTCGCGCACCATTCTCGATGGCAGCGGAGCCAACCAGTTGATCGGAAAGGGCGATATGCTCATCTCCACCGGCAGCGACCTGGTGCGACTGCAATGCGCCTTCATCGACACGCCCGAAGTGGAACTGCTCACACGCCACATCGCCGACCAGCAGGGCTATCCCGAGCCATTCCTCCTGCCCGAATACACCAGCCCTGACGATATCGGCGGCGACTATGGCGACGAGCCGACGGGCTCCGACCAGATTGACGCCTGCTTTATGGATGCCGCCACTCTCATCGTGGAAACACAACAGGGCTCTACCTCCCTCCTGCAACGCCGTATGCGACTGGGCTACGCTCGTGCGGGCCGCATTATGGACCAGATGGAAGAATACGGTATCGTGGGACCCAGCGTGGGGAGCAAGGTGCGCGAAGTCAAAGTGAGATCAACGGAAGAACTGCGCGCGATCTTTCAACGGATGGGACTGCTGTAGAAAAATCGGAATTTCAAAAGTTAACAAAATAATCATAACAGACTTGAGACTTAGGACTCTTGAGACTTGAGACTTAATGACGAGAACTGACGAATGAATGGATTTGCCATTCTATTTCCAAGCCCAACCTGAAAAGTCGTAAGCCAAAAGTTGCAAGTCTTCATTACAGTAAGAAAACAATCGTCATACAAAGGTGGTGTTATTTCATTATCAAACAGCACGAGAAATTTCCTGATCATTTCCTTGAAATTTCCTGCGCATTTCCTCTATCCCGCCGAAAACGGCATCCATCCATTCCACCATTCGTCCAATTACCGTTTAACCGACGTTACCCGTTTCCACGTCTCATAATTTCCATTATGCGAACAGCTCGCCCGCTATTTACAAGATGAAAGTGGATATTCTGATT
>JAZQOJ010000040.1:0-4923 GCA_045627805.1 Bacteroidales bacterium | reverse complement strand
CGCCGCCGCCGCCGCCTTGTGCGCCGCCGCCGCCGTAACCATCACCTCCATTTGTCCCTTTGTCAGCGGGCTGGAAATAGTTTGTCCATAAGTGGTTAACATTACTGTTAGAGCCAGCCGCACCAGCCGCACCAGCACTGCCGCTGTTTCCAACCGTTCCGTTCCCGCCATTGGTTTTCTTACCGCCGCCGCTGCCACCGTTCGCAGAACTACTTCCTCCAGCACCCCCATTGGCAATCCCACCTCGTGTGCCGGCGCTTCCGCTGCTTCCGGAATTAGCTGCACTTCCAGCATTGCCTCCTTTTCCACCAGCTCCACCTTGGCGCAAAGAACTCGTGCCCGTACTTTCAGCACCATCTCCTCCTTTTCCAGCGCCGGAAATCGCCGTGCTGGAATGACCGTCACCGCCTGAACTTCCCGCACTTCCCGCGGCTCCCGCTGAGCCCGCCGTGCCATTTGCTCCGCTGCCGCCGTTCCCGACCGTGATGTTACTATTGATGATGTATGTGTTGTCGCTCGACCCAGAGATATATACCCCATACACCGATGCCCCGCGCCCGTCAGAGGTGCGGTCGGAAGAGCTGGCCCCAGTCACATTAACAGTTAGATTCCTCAGTACCCACCCCGTCTTTCCAGTAGACCGAAAACCGATGCGGCTTTTGCAATAAGTGGAGGAAGTTTCTATTGCAGAGACATTTACTGTCGTTTTAGTGCTTTGGCTGGCGCGTTCCCAGTCTGCAGTTTCATCATAAGTGTATCCGCCGTCCACCAAAACATCACTCTTCAGCTCGCAAATCGCTGTTTCTGTTTGTGCGCCTGAGGCCACTTTGATCCACGTCCGCCCGTTCGCCTGCGCCAGCGCGTACGCAATGGTTCGGTACGGCGCACTGTAACTCCCGTTTGCCGCCGCGTCAGTGCCGTAGGTGTACGAAACGTATTTCACTGCCGCGTTCGCGAATTCCGCCTCCACATCGAGACTTTGAGCCCAAATGTACGCAGTTTGAAAGCAAAGTAAAAGCAAAAGTAGTGATCTCCTCATATTGTAAATTGTTCGTTTTCAATATTTTGATTTCCTTTTAGAAAATTGGGGAAAGTCGCCTTCCCCCCTTCATTGACGCTGCAAAATTACACCTTTTTCATCAAGCATTTCGGCCATTGACCAGCTGTGCCCCCTGAAATACACAATTTTGAGAGTAAATATTTGAAAATTAATAAAATAATTTTCTTAAAAAATGTTAAATCGTGGAATTTGACCTTTTTTTGCAGGGCGGTTCCAAAAGTCATATTTTTGTCGTAATTTTGCAGTCCTTTACTTTAATATTATAATTAGCGATTTTTGTACAGTGGAAAACAGTAGGAAATTCATATTCTTCGGATTGGGAAATGCTGAGAATCAGTATGCGGGAACGCGCCACAACATTGGTTTCGAGGTGGTTAGCGCTTTGGCCAAAAAGCTTTCCGTCGAGTTCCGCACCGACCGCCTTGCATACGTCGCCGAAGGAAAGTACAAGGGCCGCACCATCGTTCTGGTGATGCCCACCACTTATATGAACCTGAGTGGCAAGGCCGTCCGTTACTGGATGGAGCACGAGAATGTGGATGCGCAGAACATCCTTGTGATTTGCGACGACATTGACTTGCCGGCCGGCACGCTTCGTATGCGCGGGAAAGGCAGCGGTGGAAGCCACAACGGCCTCAACCACATCATCGAGACGCTCGGGCATTCCAATTTCCCACGGCTTCGTTTCGGCGTGGGACACGATTTCGCTCCCGGCTACCAGGTTGACTATGTGCTGGGCCGTTTCCCTTCCGAACAGCAGAAAAATGTGATCGACCCCGCCATCGAGACCGCAGGAAATATGCTGCTCTCGTTCGCCACAGCCGGATTGCAATTAACAATGAATCAGTATAATACTAAAAAATCGGAACAAAATGAAAACCCAAAAACTGATTCGGCGGCGCAATAGTCTCCTCGCCGTAGTGTTGTTCTGCCTGCTCGCGCCGTCGGCATTGTCGGCCGCTGACGTTGATTCTGTGACCGCGCCTCGGTTCACTCTCCGTTCCGCACGGTCGCTCCAGTCTGCGCAAACGCACTCCAACTCCTATCTCGATTCCTATCTTCAGTACGGTTTCCGCATCGGCACCGACATCAATTTGGGCAACAAGCAGATTTCCGCCCGCGACTATATGGATGGCCTGTTTTCTGGCACTTTCGGCTTTTACGCTCGTGGCGGATACGAGTTCATCTTTGGCGAACTCGGTCTCAACTATATGTTTTATCGCGGTACATACGATGTGCAAGTTGTTGATTCAGTGACGATTGAAAACGAAATTGTGGAAAGCCGCTATTTGCAGATTCCCATTAGCGTGGTGGGCTATTGGCAACCGACCGACCATTTCGCACTCGTGCCCAAAGTCGGCATCATCTACCAGCCGCTGTTGCAGGTTACCGAAAACGACGCCGGCTATGGCAAGCACAACTTCACCAAGCACCAGTGCCTGCTGCAAGCGGGAATCGGCATCCGCTATAAATTCATCACGTTTGATGTTGCTTATAAAAAGGCCTTCAAACCGTTTTTCTCCGACCGCACTTCCCTGAAACAGTCGTTTTTGCATATTTCCGTGGGAGTCCAATTTTAACATAGTCGCATATAATGAAAGGGTTAAGGAAATTCTGGCTTTTCGCCGTCATCATTCTGCTCGCGGGCGTTCTGCGTGCGCAAGAGGATGAGGCCGATGACCTGTTTAGCAAGACCATCGACTCGGCAATGGCCATCTCACCAGATTACCTTCCCACTTCCTACACGCCGCTCGGCACCATTTTCTTCCAGCCCGTCGATTACCGTGATGTCGATACCACGATGGATTTTATTTCACAGTTCGACCCGCTGAACCAGACCAAAAACATTTACCAGTCGCTTGGCACCTTCGGCCAGGCGCACAAGTCCATCAACTTCTCTTTCACGCACGAACCCGGATTCAAGCTTTTCAACAATCCGTACCCGCTTTATTTCAAGGAGCAGACCGATTTGAATTTCTACAAGCTGAAGACGTCCTATACTCAGATCGGCTACACCTATGGCATTGCTACAGAGAACAATATCCGCGCTACTCACGCCCAGAACATCCGCGACAAGGTGAATCTGGTCTTCAATATCCGCAGTTACACCAACGAGGGCTATTTCACTCATCAGAGAATCAGCAATGTTCAGGGCGACGTGCTGCTTCACTACGAGATTCCCTCGCAAATCTATGGATTCCGTTGCAGCTATATCATTAACTACTTCAATCTCAATGAGAACGGAGGCCTCCTGAATGCGCAGGACTTCCTTGACCAGCGCGTCAAGGATTTGCAAGGTTACAACGTGAAACTCCATAATGCGCAGTCGCGCTACCTTACGCACGACCTCCTTTTTCATCAGTATGTGAACATTATCACTTCTTCTGCGAAGAAACAAAAGAAAAACTACTGGGGCACGATCTCCCATACTTTTCAGTTCAAAATGCAGAACATTAACTACACCGATTTCAATCTCGATTCCACCTATTATCACAATATTTTCATCTTCTCACGCGACAGCACATTGGACACATTGTTGTTTTATACGATTTCTAATACATTGCAATACAGTACTTTCCAACCGTATAAGGACAATCGGAACGAAAAGTATTTTGTGCATTTCACGGGCGGTATTACGCACGAGTACACTAATTACAAAAGCGATCTCTACCGTGGGAATGCCTTTATGCCGTTTGCGCAGGTGCACGTGCGTTTGTTCACTTTGCTCGACCTTCACGCCCGAATCCACTACACGCTGGGCGGTTACCAGCGCAACGACCTGAATGCCCGTGCCAGTTTCAACATCCGTTTGGGGAAGAAGATTCAGCAGTCGCTGGGCTGCGAGATTGATTTCTATTACCTCTCGCCGGAATACATCCTGACGCGCTATGCCGGCAATCACCATTTCTGGCAAAACGAATGGAAAAAGAAACAGAACATTGTCCGGCTCACGCCGTACTGGCAGTACAAGGACTACCGCGTTGATTTCAGCTACTTTATGCTGCACCACTATGTTTATCTTGACGAGAATTGCGCGCCTGCCGTGCTCGATGATTATGCCAATGTGATTCAGCTGCACGCTTATGTGCCGTTCTATATGAAGGGTTTTGGCGTTACCGGAAACTTCTATTTGCAGTACGCCAACAAGGAGGTCTTCCAGGTGCCGGTTTTTGCGGGCAAGCTGGACTTCTTTTATCGCTTTCCGATTTTCAAAGAGAAAGCAAAACTTCAATTTGGCTTCAATTGTGCCTATAACACAGGATATTACGCCGACGCCTACTATCCGCTGCTCCGCCAATTCTACCATCAGCACGATGTGAAGACTGGTAATTATTTCTATTGGGACCTTTATGCCGCCATTCAGGTGCAGCGCATTCACATTTTCTTCAAAGCCAGCCACGTGCTTTCGGGCGTGATGGGGTACAACTATTTCACCACCCCCGACTATCCGATGCAGGATCGTCGTTTCGCCATCGGTCTCACCTGGCGTTTCCACGACTAAACCAGCGCTATGCCTCCCATCATCAAGCCAAACATCACCTTCAAAGCAGCTTTCTATACGCTGGCGTTCGCATTGGCAACGCTTCCGTTTACCCGTTTTTTTATGCTTCCTTGCGCGCTGCTCCTGCTTCTGCTGCTTTTGGTGGAATGGAGTTGGAAAGGGAAGATTCAAGTTATTCGTAATCAGAAACTTGTAGCGGCTTTCTTCGCTCTTTTCGTGGTGATTCTGGCTGCGATGCTGGGCACGATTTACACCTCAAATCCGCACAAAGCTTTCGCCGACTGGGATTGCAAAATCTGGTTCGGAGTGGCGGCACTTTGCGTATTGCCGCTTTCAGGGCGGCTTTCGGCTGTGCAAGTCC
>JAZQOJ010000039.1:0-32418 GCA_045627805.1 Bacteroidales bacterium | reverse complement strand
GGGGTGGCTGCCATCAATGCCGGCGGTGTCACCATTCACTCCTTCTTTCAACTTCCATTCACGCCCTTTGCGCCCACCGAAGAGGGACGCAACAACTTGATTCGTAAAATGAAGATGACGAGTATGCGCCGCAAAGTGCTCCAGCAACTCGAAATCCTCGTCATCGACGAGATCAGTATGGTGCGCGCCGACGTTTTGGATGCCATCGACGCCATACTCCGCCACTTTCGCTATCGGCGCAACGAGCCATTCGGCGGCGTGCAGGTCATCTACATCGGCGACTTGTACCAGCTTCCGCCTGTCGTTGTGCCGGAAGAGTGGGAGGTCATCAAACTGTTTTACCGCACTCCCTTTTTCTTCGACAGCCAAGTCGTGCAGGAGCAACCGCCCCTCTATATCGAGCTGGATAAGATTTTCCGCCAGAAAAATGCAGATTTCGTGCGAATGCTGAACGAAGTGCGAAACAACGCACTTTCCCGGGAAGGACTCCGCCTGCTGCAAAGCCGCTACGAGCCCGACTTCAAACTGGCCGACCATCCTGACTACATCTTCCTCACAACGCACAACGCGATGGCCAACCGCATCAACCGTGAGGAAATGGACAAGCTCGCGGGAAAGCCGACGGTCTTCAGCGCGGTCATACACGGCGATTTCCCGGAAAAGAACTATCCCAATGATCCTGAACTGGAGTTGAAGGTTGGTGCGAAGGTGATGTTCATCGCCAACGACACAAAGTATCCGCGGCGCTATTACAACGGGAAAATCGGCATCATCACTTTCCTTGATGAAAAGCACATTCACATTCTCTGCGATGAGGACGATGGCGAAATCGATGTGGAACGCGAACTCTGGGAAAACATCCGCTACAATGTGAACAAGCAAAGCGGACAAATCGAAGAAAACACGCTCGGCACCTACACACAGTTCCCGCTCCGCCTCGCGTGGGCCATCACCATTCACAAAAGCCAGGGACTCACTTTCGACAAGGCCATCATCGATGCCGCCTACTCCTTCTCGTCGGGACAAGTTTACGTGGCCCTCAGCCGTTGCCGGAATCTCGAAGGGCTCGTCCTTTCGTCGCCCATCCGCTCCGAAAGTCTTGACGTGGATAAAGCCGTGGTGAACTATTCTTACAACAAACTGCATACCAAGCAGTTACAGCAGGAACTCGTGAATGCGGAGCACGATTACGACGAACTGATTGTTAAAGACGTATTCAACTTCCACTTCGCATTAGGACAAGCAACTCATTTACAAGGCGTTATCAGGAAAAATATGTCGCAGTTCAACGATGAAGGACGCGACCACGCCGACCAGTTGCGCGCTACCATTTTCCAAATCAAGCAGGTCGCCGACAAGTTTCAAGTGCAAATCCATCAATTGTTTAATGAAAATAACGGCAACCTTACGGAACGGCTTGACGCGGCATCGCATTATTTCAACAAAGAATTGGATGATGCAATGAAACTCGCTTCCAATTCTCCCGCCGAGGTTTTCGATTTTGATTTGGCTAAAGAATATAAAGAGGAACTGAAAATGTTGTACAACGAGTTGGCGCTTAAGCAGTTCCTGATTTGCCGCATATCCAAGTGCGCCAATGCGGAAGCCATTCACAAATTGCGCAGCGAATTCAAAGTTCCGCATTTCAGTTTGAAATTATACGACGCTTTCGCTGAAGAGAATATTGAAAAGCCAAAGAAGCCAAAGAAGGTTAAAAAAACTGAAAAGCCAGACAAGGAAGAAAAGACGAAGAAGAAACCTTCTCACAACATCAGTCTGGAAATCTTTCAAAAGGAGAAAGATGTTGCCAAAGTCGCTGCCGAGCGCAACTTGGCCTACTCCACCATTGAAACGCACCTTTGCCGCTGCATTCAGGAGGGTTCGCTCACACTCAACGAATTCGTTCCGCCTGAATTCCAGCAGGCCATTTGCGAACTTAGCGGTAACGGAATGGGCATCACCGACATCTTTTCAGAAATGGAAGGCAATGTCACTTATAACCAGATTAAAATGGTTTTGAAATCGGAAACCACTGATCAATAATTCGTTGGCGCACTCGCTTTCGCAAATCGAGGTCGTGCAAAGAAATCGTTCCAACACTCTACGCGCGTGAAACCTCGACGTTTCAACTCGGTGGTGAGCTCGTCGTGAAACTTCTCGTGCGTCTCAAAGTACAGCGCGCCGCCCCTTCGCAACGACTTTTCTGCTATTTCCGCAATTTTCTCATAAAAAATCAACGGCCGCTCATCGGGAACAAACAACGCGATTTCGGGTTCGTAGTCCACCACATTCGTGTGCATCAACGACCTTTCGCTTTGAGGTATGTAAGGCGGATTGCTGACAATAACGTCGTATTCTTCTTGCAATCGATTGATTGCTAAGATATTAATTTTAGAAAAATGCACCTCCACTTGCTGACTCTCGGCATTTTTTCGGGCAATTTCAAGTGCCACATTCGAAATGTCGATGGCAGAAACGGTGGCATTCGGCAGGTTTTTCGCCAAAGCAATCGCAATGGCACCGCTGCCCGTGCCAATGTCCAAGATGCGCACCTCTTTGGGGGCGCGCCATTCGGCAATGATGCGTTCCACTAACTCCTCCGTCTCGGGACGCGGAATCAGCACGTCGGCCGACACTTTCAATTCCATTCCGTAAAAATGGCCGACACCCGTAACGTGCTGTATGGGAACGCCTTGACTGAGTTTCTCAATATCAATCAATAAGGAATCATCATTTTCCATTTCTTCCTCCATATCAAGGAAAAAACGGAACGGCTCAATCCCAAGCCGGTCAGCAATGTAGCAACGAAACATCGCTTGCGCTTCGTTTGCATCGTAAAGAGGGGAGATGCTTTGCAAAAAACTCGTTCTGAATTCTAATCGTGTCATCGTCTGCAAAAATAGCAAAAAATTGCGTAAATTTGCATTCAAATTAAGTTTGATGAAACATCTTAATAGAGAGGTACTTCGGCTGGCGATTCCCAGCATTTTGGCCAATATCACGATCCCGCTGGTGGGAATGGTGGACGTTGCCATCGTGGGACACATCGCGGATGCGACCGCCATCGGAGGGATCGCCATCGGCACGATGCTTTTCGACCTGCTGTACTGGAATTTCGGTTTTCTGCGCGTGGGCACAAGCGGACTCACCGCGCAGGCATTTGGCCGCCAGGATGAGCCGGAGCAGGTACGGATCTTCAGCCAAAACCTTCTCATATCACTTTCATCAACATTATTTATCTGGCTGATACAATGGCTATTCCTCACTTTTGCACTCTACTGCATTCCTTGTTCGGCCGAAGTCGCAGATTTTGCCCGGAAATACTTCTACATACGCATCTGGGCCGCGCCGGCTACCCTCTCTCTGATGGTGTTCAAGGGTTGGTTTATCGGAATGCAAAACACGCTCGCCCCAATGGTTTGCGACATTGTGGTGAATGTGGTCAATATGGCGGCAAGTTATCTGCTCGCAGTGCGCACCCCACTGGGAATGATGGGGGTGGCTTACGGAACCATCATCGCGCAGTTTGTCGGTTTGCTTACGGCCTGCCTTTTCCTATGGTTTCAGTATGGTTCGCTTTTCAGACGTAAACTCCGCTCCATCAAGATATTAGAAAATCTTGGCCGCGTTTTCCAATTCGCTGGCAACCTGTTTGTCCGCTCCCTCGGCTTTATGATTATCTATGTCGGCTTCACCTCTATCGCATCTCGCTACGGCGACCAGCAGCTGGCCGTCAGCGCCATTATGATGAAACTCTTTATGCTGTTTTCCTATTTTGTGGATGGCTTCGCTTATGCGGGAGAAGCGCTCTCCGGCCGCTTCATCGGCGAGCAGAACATTCTCGGACTCAAGCAGTCGGTCCGGATTCTGATGGCTTGGAGCATCGGCGTGGGTTTGGTTTTCACAGCCCTCTACGCGCTCGCAGGCGAATGGTCTATCCGCCTGATGACCAGCGATTTGACTGTTATCCTCGCTTCGCATCCGTTCCTTCCTTGGCTGGTGGCAATGCCCATCGTGAGCTGCCTCGCTTTTATGTGGGACGGCGTTTTCATCGGCGCGGCAGCCGGTGTCGAAGTACGCAACTGTATGCTGTACGCCGCCCTCGGTTTCGTGATTTCCTACCTTGTTTTTTATAAAATCTGTGGAATTCAGGCACTTTACCTGGCCTACTTCGTTCACCTGCTGGTGCGTGCAGTCTATCTTTCCGCTATCTGGCCCCGAACACGCGCAAACGTACTTCCATCCATTTAGCGAAGCGCATTCAACGAACGCGCCCTTACACCGCCCGCATCCGCTTCGTCGGCTGGATCCCATCGCACTATTTTATGCTCGCGCGGCTGCAAAACAAAATAGTTATCGGAGAATGTTCCATCCTTATCAGCTTGTAATTCAACACCATACTGAAGGGTAGGGGAACTAATTTCCCATTCACGATTTCCAAGTCTCCGAATCGTTATTTCACTTTTTTTAAGTGCCAATTGCCCTGGATAATTGAAAAAACATACCTTTTCGTTTATCAGTTCTCCGACGTCGCTCACAAATCGAATACGCAAATAGGCAGATTTTCTTTTATCTGAATCCAAATAGTTGGGAATTACATAATTGTGCATAAAAGAAGAGCTGCCTCCTTTTGTCAAAAATAATCCAGTAGCATCGCTTTGAATCAGATTTCCATCAAAATCAAGCACTTCCATTATCACTTTGCCTGTAACCGCTTCCGACGAGTCGTTCACGAGGTAGATGGGCAAGGTGTCGCAGCGCAGTGTGTCACACACGATTTTAATGGGCTCGAAATCGCGTTTGGCCTCGTAATACAATGCCTTGCGCCGACCCGAGTAGTCGATACAGCTCCACGAAGCAACTGGCCAGCAATCATTTAACTGCCAGAACAAGGTTCCCATACAGGTCGGCATCCGGCGGCGATGCTCCTCCAGCGCCATTCCCACTCCATACGCCTGCACCAACTGACTTACATATATATAGTCTTCCAGATTGTCGGGGCGATAGAAATATTGCGACATCGCCTTGTCAATGATGGCCACGCCGCGGCCGTGTTTCTGATGGTTTTTCATAGAAGGACTTTCCAGAAAACGCTCATTTTCAGGTATTACCGTTGACAACGTACTCATATCGGGGTAGCTTTGAAACCCGAATTCAGACATAAAACGGCCTGTTTTCTCGTACCAGACTTCGAAAGGTTGTTCGCCCCACCAAACGCCCCAGTAATGCGAATCGCCTTCAGTGCAGCATTCCGGATGGCCCCATCCCCAAGTTGGCGAAGTGTTGACGTAGGGTGTCCCTTGCGAGTAGGTTTGCACCACATTGCCAAGCAAATCTGTAAACAACTTGTCAATATTATCACTTATAACTTGTTGTTGCTCAAATGTATAATTGGATTTCCAGCCCCAATCCTGCCAGCCGTTCTGCACTTCGTTGTTCCCGCACCAGGCCGCTATGCACGGATGATGACGCAATCGGGTCACCTGTTCAACGGCTTCAATTCCAGCATTTCTAAAAAAAGCTGAGTCCCCCGGGTAAAGTGCGCACGAGTACATAAAGTCTTGCCAAACCAGCAAACCCAACTCGTCGCATAAATCGTAAAAGACATCGGGCTCGTACAGACCACCGCCCCAAACACGTATCATATTCATATTCGCATCCTTACACGCTTGCAAAAGGTCGCGATAGCGTTCAGGTGTCATCCTGTGTGGGAAAAAATCAGCGGGTATCCAATTAGCACCTTTCATAAACGTGGGTTTCCCGTTAACAATGAAGGAGAATGATTTTCCAATAGAATCGTATGCCTGTTGCAACTTAATGGTTCTCAATCCGATACGCTTTGTGATTGTGTCCGATTTTTTCCCACATTTCAAAACCACACTTACTTCGTACAAATTCTGTTCGCCGCACCCATTGGGCTGCCACAACTTCGGATTCCAGATCTGAACGGTTTCGCTGCAACGCAATTGTGATTTTCCACCCAGTTTCTTTTGAACCTTCGGTACACTTTTTTTATTGATAAAATATTCTAAATCAATATTTTGAACTTTATCTAAGCGAATTGTCGGAGTAATCGAAAGCGCGGCGTACTCGGCGGTTAGAGTGTCTTGCACTACCTGCAAGTCCACCAGACTGCACGCGCCAGCTGCTTCAATAAACGCATCTTCAGTGATTCCGTATGTTGTAAGCGCCGGTCCCCAGTCCCAGCCCGCCTGATAGGGAGGCGTTCGCAGCCAGGCCCTTTCATCGGGCAAGGCATAGTCAACGCTTGATTTTCGCTGCGCAATGACGCTTTCGTTAGGCGAGAATCTGACTTCTAAAACATTGTAAACACGTATTTTACCATCCAACGGGAAAGTCCAGGTACGATAGGCATTGTCCACAATGTTATTTCCATAAAAATGCGACAAGGGTTCTCCGTTCAAAAACACTTCCGCATAGCCCGTCACTCCTTTCAATATCAGATTCAAATTGCGTTTCTGCGGCAAGTCCTGTTTCCAAAAGTCAACCGAATAAGTGCATTGCGATTTCGAAATCCATTGTAAATCCTGTTCATTGGCTCCAAAAAACGGCTCCGGAATCAGTCCGTGCGCCATCAAATCGGTATGAATGCAGCCCGGCACAGTCGCACCTCCTGAAACCGTAAAGTTCGTATCCGCAGGGTCCGGACAGTTAAAACGCCATTGCGTCAACTCAAAACGTGCGTCCTGACCTCGCACAAACGCAACACATAGCACTAAAAATAAATACGTTAAGATTTTTATCAATATTTTCATAATGCCATTTTCAGAACCATATACAACCCACTCTCACCTCTCACCTCTCACCTCTCACCTCTCACCTTCCACTCAATTCTCTGTACAGATTCAGCGCAAACCTGTCGGTAACGCTGGAAAGGAAGTCCACTATCACACGCAACTTGCTGTAATCCGACAGCTGCTCGAATTTTTCAACTCCATTTTCATTTAAAGAAAGCTGTATAATATTATTACTCAATAATTTGACAGCTCTTTTCCGATAATCTTTTCCTTTAACGAAAATCCAGTCAATGAAGTAGTCCAGAAGCCCGTTCAAAACGGAATGTCCAACCAATTCGAGACGATAAATGTCTTCAATAGAGAAGATTTTCTCAATGCAGAATTGCTGCAACTGATCGGCCAGCGGCGATGCGGAAAAGATAAGTTCCTGATTAAAAGTTCCTTGCTCGATTTCGTCAATGTGTTTTTCAAATTGAGCATAGGCGATTTCCACCAAATGACCGATCAAAGCGTTACGGATTTTGGTGATTTTGGCTGCATCCGGAATTTCCTCCTGCAAAAGTTCGTTTATCTGCGGAAAATCATTCTTGATCTGCTTTTGCAACTCGTCAAGCGAATAGAGATTCTTGCTGAAACCGTCTTCCAAATCCATTGTGAGATAGCAAATTGAGTCGGCCGCCTCCACCAAATAACAAAGCGGGTGGCGCACAATGCGGCCGTCAATCCGCAATCCGCAATGGTCGGCAATGGTTTCCAAATAGTCTTTCTCAGTCTGGAAAACGCCCACTTTCTTGCTTTCAATCCTGCTTTTGTCAATGGGTCCGTAGTTCGGGTACTTGATGCTCGCTGCCAAAGTGGTGCAAGTCAGATTGAGCCCGTAAGTATCGTTCAGATTCTGTAATTTCGTCAGCACGCGAAGTCCTTGCGCATTGCCGTCAAAATGGACGAACTCGCGCTGTTGCTCCTCAGTAAGTCGCAGCTGGCCATCATTTTTCTGAAAGAAATTCTTGAAATATTCTTGCAGAACGGTTTCACCGAAATGTCCGAAGGGCGGGTTGCCAATGTCGTGGATCAGGCAGCCGTTTTTTAAAATGATGGGAATCTCGCGGAAAAGCTCGTAAGCGGTTTTCCCGGTTTTTTGTTGAAATATCTCGCTTTCGCAAAAGCGGATGCTGAGCGAATAGCCAACCGACATCACTTCCAGCGAGTGGGTGAGCCGCGAATGGATGTTGTCGTCGTCGGTCAGCGGAAAGACCTGGGTCTTGGCGTGCATACGCCGGGTGGCTGGACTAAATATGATGCGCCCGAAATCGCTCTCAAAGGCGCTGCGGGCATCATTTTGGCGTTGCGATGGACGTATGCGCTTTTCTGTCAGTAATTGACTCCAATTCATTGCTTTGTCGTGTTTGATTTCATTCCTTGACCAATGCGGCGGCACCCAAAATGGCGGCATCGTTGGCGGGCAGCGCGGATGGCAGAATCTGAATTTTCCCCTTAAAACCGGTGAGCAGGTTCTCTTCGAAATAGATGCGCAGCGGATCGTACAGCCAGTGCCCCGCCTGCGTGGGACCGCCCATCAGGAAGATGGCCTCCGGCGAACTGAACGCTACCGCATTCGCCAGAGCGAGCCCCAGATGGTGAGCCGTGCGTTCCCACGCCGCCATCGCAATCGGATCTCCCTTGTCGGCCTTCTCTTTCACGATTTTACAATTCGTACCCTCAATGGCAGCTTTCCCTAATTCAGCTGCTATTTCGTTGTAAGTCTGCACGATGCCTCTCGACGAAGCATACGTTTCAAGGCAGCCACGGCGACCACAGCTGCACTGCCGGCCGCCCTCGTGCAGGATGGCGTGCCCCAGTTCGCCAGCAAAACCGTCGTGCCCGTACAGCAACTGCCCGTTGCACACGATTCCGCTGCCCACGCCGGTGCCCAGCGTTACCAGAATAAAATCGCTCATCTCTTTCGCCCCGCCGTAGATCTTTTCACCGTACGCCGCCGCATTGGCATCGTTGGTAACCACGGTCTTCAAACTCAACTTCCTCTCCATCAATTCTTTGAGATGGACATCGCCTGCGAATTTCAGATTGGGCGCCTTCTCCATACAGCCCGTGAAGAAGTTGCCGTTGGGCGCGCCAATCCCGATTCCGTTCACTTCCGCCATAGGCACCGCATTCTCTTGCAATAATTGCTGAATGCAATTCGCCAGTCGGTCAGTGTATTTTTCCTCCTCGCTGTATTCGCTTGTTGATATATTCTTGCGGCTCAAGCATTTGCCCTCCGCATTTATCAAGCCAATGTCAGTATTGGTTCCTCCAATGTCAATGCCAATCGACCAATTTTTACTCATAATATCCGATTTGTAGTGCGCCTTTTATTTCATATATTGTTCCAACAATCGCTGCACATACTTGCCGAAAACGTCAAACTCAATGTTGACGATGCTGCCCTGCACGAAATTGTGGAAATTGGTCACCTTATGGGTGTAGGGAATGATAGCGACGGAAAAATGTCCACGCTCCGAATCCACCACCGTCAGACTCACCCCATTCACCGAAATGGAACCCTTCGGAACCGTGATGCTTTCCTCTCTTGGCTCATAACTGAAATAGTAACGCCAACTGCCATTGTCGTCAACTACTTTTTCGCAACAGGCCGTTTGGTCCACATGACCTTGCACGATGTGTCCGTCAAATCGTCCGTCCATCTTCATACTGCGCTCCAGATTGACCTCGTACCCCACTTTCCAAGTTTTCAGATTGGTCTTCAGCATCGTCTCGTCCATAGCGGTCACAACATACTGTCCCTTTTCCTTATCCACTTTCACAATAGTGAGGCAGCAGCCATCGTGCGCCATACTCTGGTCTATTTTCAACTCGTCGGCGAAATCCACTTCGATAGTGAAATGGAAATTGCTGTTTTCCTGTTCGATCTTGACAATTTTGCCTGTTTTTTCTACAATTCCTGTAAACATTATTTATATTTTTAATTAATTGATAACACAACTTGCGCTGTCCAATGGAGACTTGCGAAACTTGAATTGATAATCATAAATGGAATATTTACCTTAAAGTACGCGCTCGTTTTGCAGCACCCACTTGATATACAATAAAGCCGCAACGCTCCACGCTTGCGAAATGCATCCGTTAGGATGGTGCGGCGGAGCGCCATCAAACACCTCGCCAATCGTGGAGATACCATAATCCTTGATGTCCGTTTCAAAATTGTAAAGTATCTTTTCCAAAAACGGAAAGGCCTTTTTCTGATGCACCGACACCATTGCGTTGGCATAAGGAATGAGCAGCCACGGCCAGCACGTGCCCTGATGATAGGCCGCATCCCTTTCCGCCTGTCCGCCAGCGTAATAGCCCTTGTAATCGGGATCGTTGGGCGACAGCGTGCGGATGCCTTTGGTGGTCAGCAACTCTTCTGAACATTTTTTCAAAATCAGCTGCCGGATTTTCTCGCTGATGGCCGAGTAGGGGAGCGATGCCGCGATTACCATATTGGGGCGGACTTGGAAATTCTTGTAACTTCCGTCCACATAATCAGCAAGATACCCCTTCTCCTTGTCCCAAAATGTCTCCTTGAACACTTCCGGGAACTCCTTGATGATGCCTTTCCAATCCTCAACAAAATCCTTGTCTTTTGCCAGTTTCGCCATTTCAATCGAAAAGCATAATGCATTGTACCACAATGCGTTGATTTCAACCGGGCACCCTTTCCTTGCGGTAACGGGCTGACCATTCACAATGGCGTCCATCCAAGTGAGCGCGCGTCCCTCGCATCCTGCGTAAATGAGTCCGTTGTCCAGCATCTTGATATTATACATCGCTCCGCGACGGTACGCGTTCAGGATGGATTTCATCGCATCACCATACTCCTGCCAGATTTTGCGCTCGCTTTTCGTGTAGGCCGCATACATTTGCAAAGTACGGAAAAACCACAGCGGCGCATCTACCGAATTGTAGGCATTGTCGCTGCCGCAGCCGATATTTGGGAAAAGTCCTCCTTGCAATTCCTTCAGCATTGTGTCCAAAATTTCCTTGCAGAGTTCGGGTTTCCCTAATGCGAGTGTCAAGCCGGGAAGCGCGATGAAGGTGTCGCGACCCCAGCGGCCGAACCAGGGGAACCCGGCCACAATCTCGGTCTTCCCATTTCTCTTCACAATGAATTGTTCGGCGGCGTTTTGCAAACAATTGAAGTAGGTGCTCCGATTGGTATGCGTCTTCACTTCCGCCTCATATAAATCATTAAGTTTCTCAGTATCAATTTCTTCTGTCCCAATGGTAATATACAATACCTGGCTCTTGAGCTTCACACTGAGCTTTCCTGGATTCAATAAATCCTCGATGCCCTCATATCCTCGCTCTATCTCGCGCTCGTACTCGAACCGCTCGTACCAGACGGGACGGTGCTCGTAGAAAATCTCCTCCGAACATTGAATGAAAACAGGCGAGTAATTCTCATACAGACAATACCTCACACCGTTTTTACACCATTCAAAGCGGGTGTCGGCCGCATCGTTCTTGTGCGTCAAATGATGAATCTGGCGGAATGCCAGCAGCGGCTGGAATTGAAACGACACCGATTCCACATCGTCCAGTATCGTATATTTGATAATGAGTCTGTCTGAATTATTCAGGAAGAGAATCTCACTTTTGAAGTTGAACTTTCCCACGCGGAAATAGTAGGTGGGGACAGGTTCCGCTACGAAACGCTGCATATATTTGTTCCCCTTAGGGTCAATCACGCCGCCTTGGTACTGGTGAATTCCCAACCGGAACTCCATATCGTTCATCACCACGCTCTCGTTCAGATTCGATACCAAAACGTGTCGCTCGTGATCAATTCTGTCTTGCGGAACAATAAACAAGCCGTGGTATTTTCGGGTGTTCAAGCGGAGCAGGGTCGTACAGGCAAAAGAGCCCGTCCTACTGCACCGCAGCAGTTCGCGTTGTTTCGCATACTCAATGTTGACCAATTTCTCCTTGTCAAATTCAATGTAATTCATCGACTTTTCAATTTGATATTAACTTGCAAATATACATTATTTCCTTTTTCCATCGGCAACGCTTACCAAATTTTTCTTTACTCTGCTCGTAAAAAAAATAGCCGTCGCTTAACGATGGCTATTTTTGCGTATATGGCTGCTTTACAAATCCTTGGCGATGACCTGCCCCCGCGGATTGCGGACCGTGTATTTGGAGAAGCGCTCGTCCGCGTCAAATCCATCGCCAATATTGACAGTTCCGTCGGCACGGATTTGCTGAACGCGCACGTTGGAGTAAATCCGTTTGTTGCGCTTGTCCCATACAATCTTCTTCGTCTTGAGCGTGTCACCCAGCTTCAGGTTTGTGATCACAACGTTGCGTCTGGCCTCCATTCGTTGCGTCCGTTCCTCGCTGATAGCGTAGTCAGCCGTAAGGCAGGCCTCCGGATTTCCCAAGTAGTCGTAAGAGATGATCTTGATGCCTTCCGGGCAATCCATATAGGGCGCGTTGCCGCTGTATTTATTGAGCAATGGTGACTCGATGGCGAAATTCAGCCGGCCTGAGTCGCTGAAAGTGAGCTTCACGTTGGTGACCGACTCGTCAGGCAGCTTGCCATCGTAAATCAGCAGCTCATCCTTCGAGAAGTTGCCCTTCTTGCATCCAACCAAAAGCACCCCCATCAATAAGATGAAGAGGGTGCCTTTGAGGATATGTTTTTGCATAAACATAGCTGCGTCTTAGCGAACAGTGGTGTTTTCCTGGATCCAGCCGCCCACGTGGTAGCTTTGTCCTTTGCTGTAACCTTTCTTGAAGATGTACTCGCCTGAAACACCGCCGAGATGTGCGCGCTTGCTCTGCGCCTTTGCTGCCAACGACGGATCCACGGCAACGGCTTTCGCATATTTGTCGGCAGCCGCCCAATAAACTGCTCCGGGAATAACGCCAGCGTCTTCGCCATTGAACTGTCCGGCTGAAGCAGCATACATATCGCCAATCAGCAGGTATGCTTCACCAAAGCTCGGATTGCATTGCAATGCCTTGTAAGCCATATTTCTTGCAGCAGAGTAGTTGCGCTTGGTGTATTCAATGAAAGCCAAGAAGTAGTAGGGCTGTGTCTTTTGATTGTTGGTGGTGTACAAGCGGATGGCTTCGTTGAAGTATTCGGCCGCACGGTCGTAATTCTTTTCAACCAGGTAGAAGCTTCCCATCATCTGAGCCGTTTGAGCACCGGGCTCTTTGGCGTGCACGATTTCCAAAATGTCTTTGTAAACAACAGAGCCACGGCATTCCTCAAACTTATTCAAAGTCAGCAACATCTTCTTCAAAGCCGGAATGTTTTCACGGTTGGCTTCGATTTTCGTGCTGTACATCTTTTCCAAAATGTCGCAGCTTGCGTAAGGAACGAACATCTTTTCAATTTGAGCGAAAGTCTTGCGGTAGTTGGCAACAAATTTCATTTGGTTAGCCGTATCTTGTGCCAAACGTTTTACTTCATTGTCATATTTGATCTTGTCAATCTCCATTTTGTCAAATTGCGCTTGCAAAACAGCGAATTGCGGAGTGTCGGCTTCGTACTTCTCGTAAGCGGCAACAATACCCTCGTCGATGTATTCCGTTGCGCGCTCGTAAGCTTCAACCACGATGCTGGTGTCTTGCTTAACGGGAACCAGTTTCACAGCCGTTCTGAAGTACATATCCCAGATAGCGGGTTGGGTTTTCTCCTTTTCCATATCAACGGAAGCAATCAAGTCCTCAAAACCTTTCTCGTATTCCGTAGCGCCACGATACATCATAGTATAGTAGCCACGGAAGCCGATACCCTGACCCTTGGAATAGGTTTCCGGGAACATTTCCGGATAGCGGTCGTAAACCCAAAGCAACGTGTCAATCAAACGTTGTTTGCGTTCCGGATCCTGCTCATCCTTGATGAGTGCGTTCAACATCTTGGGAGAGTTGGAATAGATTCCACTCCAAGAGCAAGGGCACTCGTTAGCAATGTACTGCCAGGCCTGATATGCCTCCGAGTAATTGGCTGATTTGAAATTAAGATTGAAAGTGGTGATGTTTTCCAAGCATTTGAGGGAGTCGCTTTCGGTTTTCCCATACTTGAACCCGCAAGGGGTCGTCTGTGCGTTCAGTGCCCAGCTTAATAGTGCAATGGACACAAATAATAATGTCTTTTTCATTTTCTATCCTTTCTTCTTTAAATAAATTAATCCAATTTCACTCTTTGATACCATTTTTCTTGCAAAGTAAAATGCAATGAGAATCTAAAATAATTTTCTTTTAAAAGACTATTTTTGATGGTACCCATTTGTCCATATTCAAACATCAATCCCAAGGATGAATTGTTACTATACAACTTAAGCGGGAAACCCAGCCCTAATGAAATGCTGAAATCGCTGATTGACTGATTGTTCAACACTATCTGCCCCGTCGTGAAACGTCCGCCAATTCTCAAGCGGAGCTTCTTCATATAATTGCTGGAATTGATGTCAGGGATGAATTGCAAACCCGCATTAACTGTGATGGCATCTTGCAAGTTGGCAACTTGCTCGCCGGCCACGAGATAGCGGCTGTAGTTCAGCCACGCCACGTCAGCACTCGCCCACAATTTCTCTTTGAACTGGTAAGAAATTCCACCTCCAATCGTTTGCGGAATCTTCATATTGCTGCGAGCTTCTGTATATACAACACTGTCATTCAATATGTTATTGGTTCCAATAGAAGTGTAATTATAAGTAAATTCTGTTTGTCTTGTCCAAATGTAGGCACTGTTTTCATATACCGCACCGAAGCCCAAACGATGCTTCCCTTTGATATTCACAAAATATTGAGCACCTACAGAATAGTAAATGCCGTCCGCATCGGTTGTATTGGAAACCATCGTGTTGAAGAAGTTTCCACTCGCATCATAAGTGGCCGCTTTGGTGTACGCCAGACCGCCCCACAAGTAAGAAAGGTTGAATCCAACCGATAATCCTTTGCAAAGTTTGAAAGCATTGCCCCAGTACAATTGCATCAGGCCGCCCTTCCCACTATAGGCGAAGTCAACCTGCTCATTTCCAACTTTTTTCGAGTCAATGATGTTGTAGCCCAAATTGCTAAAGGGCAAGATCCCCACCGATGAGCGCCAATGCTTGGTGACGGGAAGTCCAAAAGTGAAATAGCCGGGACGAGCGTACGTGGCCTGCTGAGTCACGTCACTGGTTTTCAATGTGCTTGAATAGATGCTGAAGGCGACATCGGCAATGAAAGAGAGAGAGTCAAAAGCGACGTATGAAGCGGGATTCTTAAAGTTAATCAGGTACGGGTTCTGCATCGCATAACCCACCTTTCCCATCGCATCATAGGCACCTGACGTCACATTGCTGGGCAATCCAAAACCGTACTTTGAATAAGGGGAGCTAATCTCATTCTGGCCATAAGAAAAAAGGCAGCAAAAGACAAGCGCCACGACGGAAATATGGATTTTATATTTGGCTTTCAGCATTGAATATCAATATTTTATAAAGTCCCGTCAGAACGAGATTTTGGACTGCAAATATCGTATTTTTTATTGACTTTTCCAAAAGATTTTTTTGGCCTCCGGTTAAAACAACTGCAACATCTCCAAATTGCTCATTATAACGTGCAATTGTCCCGTTTATTTCGTCAATAATTCCGTAAAAAACGCCTGACTGAATGGAAGTGGCGGTGGTATCGCCGATGAAATGGGGCGGGGGAGTGCTCTCCGCAAGAGGGAGGCGGCTTGTGAAGTGCTGCAGAGCGGCAAACCGCATATTGATTCCGGGCGAAATGGAGCCGCCCTTGTAAATTCCGTCGCGCGTGATGAAATCGGTGACCAGACAGGTGCCCGCTTGAATGACGAGCGCCGGCCTTTCAGGGAACATCGCGTGTGCTGCTACAGCCGCCGCGATCCGGTCAACGCCGAGAGTCGCGGCAGACTTGTAAGCCACCCTGATCGGGAGCGGTGTCTCCTGATCGAGTGTCAGCAGCGGGACTTTTTTGCGAAGCAGGTCGGCCAGCTTGCCGCTGCGCCCAGGATCTGCCACAGAAGCCATAACAGCCGCCGTGACGTCATACCGGGCAAGCATTTCAAGCAGGGTGTCTTCGAAACCCGTTCCCACATCCGCGATGTGCACCAATGAACCGTCGGCATCAAAGATACCGACTTTTGCACGACTGTTTCCGATGTCGAGAGCGAGTCTCATTCGGCACTATTCCATATAAGGTTTCAGAATCTCCCTGGCTTCGCTCATTTTCTTGTCAAGCAGTTCTTGACTGGTGGCTTCCATCAGGAGTCGGAGATATGGCTCTGTGTTTGAAGGTCTTACATTAAACCACCAATCATTGAATTCAATTCGATAGCCATCAAAGTCCATAAAATCGGTAGCAGTTTCCTGCTGCATAAAATAGGACTTCATAGCTTCCATTGCCTCTTTCTTCTTCTCGATTTTGAAATTCACCTCGCCGGAGTTCGCGTAAACCGCGATTTGGGAGATGAGTTCCGAGACGCTGATGCCCTTTCGCTTCATATCGCTCACGATGTGCAGGATGACCTGCGAGGCAATCATTGCGGAATCGGAATAGTAGAAGTCGCGGAAATAGTAGTGTCCGGCGAACTCTCCGCCAAAAGCGCCATTGATTTCGCGAAGCTTGAGTGCGGCGTAAGCGCGTCCCACACGCCAGATGTAAACGTCGCGTCCCAGCTTCTTGATGTACTCCGTGACAGACTTCGAGGTGCGGATGTCTTGGATAACTTGGCCCTGCATATTCTTTTCCTTAATGAAATAGAGGCCCAGCACGGCGATCATCAGATCCGGCGGAATGAAGGTGCCCTTTTCATCCACAAACATCACACGGTCGGCATCCCCATCGTAAATCACGCCGATGTCGGCTTTTTCTTTTAAGACCAGCGCCTGCAAGTCCTTCACATTCTGCGGTTCCAGCGGATTGGCCTCGTGATGCGGGAACGTGCCGTCCAACTCGTCGTACATATAAGTCACGTTAGCGCCGCGGAAAAGGTCCTTCACCAAAATGGAGGACATCCCGTTAGAGCAGTCCATTGCGATTTTCAAATTGCTGATGTCGTAGGAGAACTGTTTCTGGAAGGCGAGGTACTCCTCTTTCACATCGTGCTGAATGATGCGCCCCTTCTGTGCTTTCAGCTGAGGGGTCTGCTGAATCATCTTTTCCAAATCGCCGAGCCCAGTGTCGTAACCCACAGGAAGGGCGTTGGTTCTGGAGACCTTCAATCCGTTGTGTTCCTTGGGATTGTGTGACGCGGTGATCATCACGGAGGCATCGAACTCGTGCTTTGCGGTAAAATAATACACCATCGGGGTTGTGGTGAGCCCCATATCGTACACGTCGGCGCCCGCATCGGTGATGCCGCGGGTGAGCTCGCTGAAAATTGCAGGAGAAGACGTACGCATATCACGTCCCACCAATACTTTGTTAACTTTCAATAATTCAGGAAGATAGAATCCTATTCTGTAAATATCTTCCAATGTGAAGTCCTTTCCGAAGACTCCTCTGAAATCATAAGCTTTAAATGCTGACATAGTTTATATTTGTTATTGAATGGTTGAATCGACGAACGAAGCGAGCGCAAAGACAAAATTCGTTTTGGCTTTGCCGAGAAAGGCGGAGAAAATCGAGCGGAAGAGATAGTTGTTGAGTTGTTGAATAATTGAGTTGTTGAATGGTTGAATGTTTATGTTTTGTCGCTGACCAGGTCTTCCCAGCGGCAGAAGGCATAGTTCTTGATGTCGTAAAGGACGTTATAGAATATGCGTCCCCAATAGTTTTTCATCCCGAATCCGCCTGGGTTTTTGAGGAACTTTTCGCAGAGCACGGGCTCGTTGGCGACCGTGTCGGCGACGATGACCCAGACGCTTCCCGTCTTGTTGCGGGAGTCGAACGATTCCACCAGCATTTCCAAGCTGAAGCGGTGCTGTTGCGGGTGCATTTGCTTGCGGACGTGCTCACAGATTTTCTCCTCGTTGTAAACGTTGCTGAGCGAGATCGTGTCGCACATCAGCGTGCCGAGGCGTACCGAGCGGTTCGCCTTCGTGAGCATTGCCAGGTCGCACGACATAATGGGTTTGCGGAAACTCATACGGATGTCGTATTTTTTCTGGTCAGCAATGATGAGCATATTCCATTCGTTGAAGAAGGTGCGCATTTCGTCTTGGCTTTTGAAGCTGAAACCGTCCTTCGTGAACTTCGCCTTCGAGAAATCAATGCCGAGCCACAAAATCTCTTTTGTGCGGATGAATTCTTTGAAAAGGTTCTCGTTCAGGTACATAGGGAGTGAGTTTTAACGGGCGAGCCAAGCGGAGGGGTCCAGGTAGCTTTGCACTTTTAGCAATGAAAAATGAAGGACGTACGTTCCGGTGGATCCATTCTTTGCGACAGTTCCAATGGCTTGCTTGGTGTTCACCTTCTGTCCTTTCGATACAGAAATGGAGGCCAGGTTCTGATAGACGGTCATATATTCGCCGTGACGGATGATGACCAGTTTCGTGCCGCTCACTTCGGTCACGGTGGTGACCTCACCCTGGAACACGGCGCGCACGCTGGCGCCCGGGTCGGTTAGCAGGTCAACGCCGTTGTTTTGTATCATCACGGAGGGGACGTCGGGATGCGGATAGCTTCCGAAGCCCCTGATTTTGCTGCACTTCGCCAACGGCCACGGGAGTTTTCCCTTGTTGGCCACGAAGGTGCTGTTGAGTTGCTGCTCTTCGGGAGTCATAGCGATGGCACCTGGCTTGGGCGCGGCGGAGCTGCTGCTTTTTCCGCTGGTAGAGGAGCTCTTTCCGGAAGTCGCCTTGCTTGCTTCGGCTTTTTTCCGTTTCTCGTTGGCGGCGGCAATCTCTCGCTGGATGGCGGCCTGGATAGCCGCGTCAAGTTTCTTCTGTTCCTTCTGCTTGGCTGCGATTTGAGCCGCAAGTTCCTTCTCCTTCTTTTTCAGGTTGGTGGCCAGCGCGTTCTTTTCACGCCGCTCGTCCTCCAGCGAGGCGAGGTTGCGTTCCTGCGAGGCGACAACCGCGGCCTTCTCGTTTTTGAGCGACTGAATTTCAACGCGTTTCTTTTCGATTTCGGTCTGCGTTTCCTCAATCGCAGCGACCTGGTCTTTCACATCGCGAGCGAACTCGGTGTAATATTTGGCGCGGCGGTACATCTGTCCGAAGTCTTCGGCTGAAAGCAGGAAAACCAGCTTGTTGGTCATTTTGCGGTTGCGGTACGCGTTGTAAACCACACGGGCGTAGTCGTCTTTCATATACATCAGCTTGCGGCTGAGGTCGCGGGACAGTTTCTCGTTGAGCACCAGTTCGCTTTCCAGTGCCGACATCTCGTTGTTGAGCGCCACGATCATCCCCTCGCGGTTGGCGATCTGATTTTTCAGCACCGACAACTGCGCAAGCGATGCCTTCTTGTTCTTGCGCGTTTCGTTGAGCAACTGCTGCGTTTTTTTGATCTCTTTCTCCAATTTCTGCTTGTCATTTTTCAGTTTGGAGCTTGACGACGAGCTCTGTCCTACCAGCAATACGGCAAAACAAGAAAACAAGATGATAGATGTTGTTATTATAAACTTCTTCATATCAGTTGATTACGAAATAAATCGCCCATACATATTGTTTTGCAAAGATACGTTTTTTATTTGAATTTTTTTGTGATTGGCAACGATATTTTACGCAAATCTACATAAAAAAATTGTATTTTTGCAGCCCGATAAAAGAATGAAGAAACACGTTCCCAATATGATCACCTGCTGCAACCTGATTTCGGGCTGCCTTTCCATCACGTTTGCGTGGCGGGGAATGCTGGAGGTCGCTTCGTTACTCATTCTTCTGGCCGCCACCTTCGATTTCTTTGACGGCTTTGCCGCGCGAATGCTGCACGTGCAGTCGGCCATTGGTGTCGATATGGACTCGCTCGCCGACGTGGTCTCGTTCGGTGTGGCTCCCACAATGATCCTCAGCGCGTTTCTATCACAGCTGGTCGGCAATATGTCGCCCGCGTTCCGAGTTTCGTGGGGCACTTGGCTCCCGTACCTCGTGTTCGTCATTCCGGCGCTGTCGGCTGTCCGCCTCGCGCGTTTCAATCACGACGACCGCCAGCACACCGAATTCCGCGGGCTGGCGACCCCTGCCAACGCCCTGTTTATCGGTTTCCTGCATTTTTCCGCACGCAGTATTTCCGTACTAAACAGTTTCTGGACGGTCTTCATCCTGGCTCTCCTATTCGGCTGCCTACTCCTCACCGACATTCCGATGTTCTCATTGAAATTCAAGAACTTGAGTTGGAAGGAGAACAATTTGCGATTCATTTTCCTGGCTATATCGCTCATCTTGTTCATCATTTTCCGGCTCGGCGCTTTCCCGATTATCATCTTGGTTTACATCCTGATATCACTTGCCCGACTGCCTTTTAAACATATTTCTTTATGAAAGCTCTTCATTCGGTGGCACTTTTCTGCGGCTCAGCAGAAGGTAAAAATCCTTGTTATCAAATGGTTGCCGCAGACTTTGGCCGCAAATGCGTTAAGCACGGCCTCACCCTCTATTATGGCGGGGCCAAGTTGGGTCTGATGCGCGCCGCTGCCGAGGCCGCTATGCGCGAAGGCGGAAAAGTGATTGGAATCGTTCCTGAAATTTTTGTCAAGGACGTGGTCGTAGCCGAAAACATCACCGAACTGATTTGGGTGAAGTCGATGAGCGAGCGCAAGCAGACGATGGAGCGGCTCGCTGATGCCTTCGTGGCACTGCCTGGCGCATTTGGCACAATGGACGAGTTGTTTGAAATCCTGACAGATGCTCAGTTGGGCCTTCATCATTGTCCCATTGTATTACTCAATGTATCTGGATTTTATGATGGATTGTTGCAGCAATTAGCTAAATTCGAAGAGGAAGGTTACTTGCGTCCTTTCCATCGCAGTTTGCTGGCTGTCGCCACCTCGGTGGATGAGATTTTCACGCTTCTGCAAGATTACCATTATTCCAATGACACTGATTGGGTACGCACGCACCTCGGCTGACAATCGGGCAATATTATAAAATAAAAAAAGGCGCTCCGTCACGCAGCACCTCTGTTTGATTTCTTTCTCGCATTTATTAGTTGTCCGCTCGATTGGTTAGCACGTTGAGCCGGTTGGGAAGCAGTCGGATGCGATAGTTCCCCTTCGTCAGGATTTCGCCCTCCACTTCGCCGAAAATCGGATTCTTCGCAGCGATCTCAACCTGGTCGGCCTTAATGACTTTGACTTCCGGAAGCGATACGTGCCGGCCGGAAAACAGGTTCTTGACATTGAACAATACTTTTAACGGGCTGATTTTCTTAATCATAACGATGTCAAGTTGACCATCGTGTGGATTTGCCATCGGCACCTGGCGCATTCCATTTCCATTATACTGAGCATTGCCCACAGCGATAGTGAACATTTTCTGTGTATAGGTGTGGTCGGTGGTGCGCACGGTCACGGGCGTGGACTTGTACGAGAACAGCACTTTGACCAACTTTGTGAGGTAAACAGCCGAAGGGCACAATTTCGGTTTCCCGCCAAGCGTCTCGTTGATGACAGCGGCGTCAAACGCGAACCCCGCGATGTTGATGAAGTGTCGTCTGGCCACAACGGTCCCATTCTGCAATGTTTCCACGACTCCCACGTCAGTGGGCTTAAAGTACCCGTCCAGCAGAAACGGCACGATTCTTTCCGTGTCGGGGTAGTTGAGTGTGCGGCAAAAGTCGTTGCCCGTTCCTAACGGAATAATGGCGAGATGCACTTCCTCTGTCGGAACCCCCGAGCGATAGATTCCATTCACGACTTCGTTCACACTTCCATCTCCACCCACGACAACGAAATGGCGTTTTCCTTCCTTGCAGAGTTGCTCGGCCATTTCAATTCCGCGGCCAGCGCCGTCAGAGATATGCAGTTCATAACGGAAGTCACGCTGCGACAAGTCGTGAAGGATTCTGTCTTCGAGAATGGCTCTTTGCGCCGTCATCGCATTCGGATTGGCAATGATATGCCAGACGTAGTCGTTAATTTGTAGCATTGAGATGTCTATAGTTTTTCAAAAAAAATGGAGCGGCCGCGTGAGAACAACCGCTCCATCTTGAGAATGAAGTTATTATGCGTATAATTCTTCGAAAATCTTTCTTAATTCGGGGCTTTCGCGCAGTTCCTGAAGTGTGAACTCGGCGTGTCCCTTGGTGTAACCATTACCCATAATCATATTGACATCGGAGCCGATACCTTCAGCGCCGAGAGATGCCTTCGTGAAGCTGGTTGCCATCGAGAAGAAATAAACAACGCCATCGTCCTTGGTGCAGAGCACGGCGGTCATTTCCTGATCGGGAACGTTCACGCAGTTGATGGTCACGTCGGCCATCTTGCCGTTGGTGAGCTTTTCAACCAGTTCGTAAACCTGAACGGGAGTCATACCGGCAGCGCTTTCTACGATATCGCAGAAGCCGAGGTCCTTGATACGCTGGGTTGATTTCGGACTGTTGGCAATACCAATAACCTTGCCCGTTACGCCAACACGCTTTTTGGCCTCATAGCAGCAAAGCATACCGCTCTTGCCGCCAGCACCCAGGATCACCACAGTCTGACCATACTGGCAGAGTTTTGCGGTCTGGGCAGGAGCACCTGCAACGTCCAATGCTGAAAGAGCGAGCTTTTCAGGCATATCGGTAGGGATCTTGGCGTAGATGCCGCTCTCGAACAGGATGGCCTTACCCTTGATGTCAACCTGGTCAACTTCAGGACGGATAGCCAGGATTTCGTCGATGCGAAGCGGAGTCAGTGAAAGGGAGACGAGCGTGGCAATGCGGTCACCTTCTTTGAGGTCGATTTTTCCCTTCAGTGCATCACCGATTTTCTCAACCTTTCCGAGGAGCATACCACCGGAACCAGTACGACGATTTCTGTGCTTGCCCTGGAGTTCAACGTTGAGAAGCATTTCCTTCTTCACTTCTTCCATCACCTTTTCAGTGCTTGCGCCTTCGCCTGCCTGCTGTTTAGCGTAGTTGTGAATATCAGTGAAAGAAGCGGAGTCAATGTTCAAGGTCTGAACGTCAATCAATATTTCGTTATCATAGATAACGTCCATATTGTTGTCCAATTTGTTGGCCGGCTGCGGAAGAACTCCCTTCGGCTCGATGACACGGTGAGTGCCGTACTTGTTTCCTTTTGGTTGCATAACTTGTTTATTTTTTGGTAATTAGAATATTTTATTTTTTTTGCTTAATAGCGTGCAAATATACAAAAATTGTTTGAAATGCCAACAGAAGATTTACAATGAGTGCGCAACGTCTTTCACAATACGCGGGAACATTAACTCTACGTTGTGCGTAGTGGTATCGGCCACTTTCTGGAGGTCGCATTCGCAAATGTCGGCCACTCTTTGCGCAATAAGCGGGATGTAAGCGCTTTCGTTGCGCGTGCCACGGTAAGGGGTAGGGGCGAGGAACGGGCAATCGGTCTCCAATGCGATGTTTCCCAGGCCGACGTGCTTCACGATGTCTTGCAGTTTGTTGTTTTTGAAAGTCACAACGCCACCGATTCCGAGCAGCAACTGATGGCGGATGGCCCAGTCGGCTTCCTGGATTCCACCAGAAAAACAATGCAAGATGCCTCGCACATTTTTCCCGTCAAACTTCTTGAGGATTTCCAGGGCCTCGTTGTAAGCGGAGCGGATGTGAAGTGAGACCGGGAGGTCCTTTTCTACAGCCCACTCGAGTTGGCGCTCGAATGCGATTTTCTGCGGCTCAATCATTGAGGTGTCGTGAAACAGGTCCATTCCGATTTCCCCAATCGCCACCACGCGCGGGTCGTCAAGATGACTTTCCAAAATCGAAAGTTCCCGTTCGTAATCCTCTGGGACATCGGTCGGGTGAAGTCCTATCATAGGAAAAAGATGCTGTGGATATTCGTCCGCAGCATCAAAAATGTCGTTGATTGTAGTGGATGAGACGCAGGGAAGCAATACTTTTGTCACTTGCACGTCAATGGCATTCTGTACTACGCTTTGCCAATCCTCCTCATAGTATTCTTTGTACAGATGCCCGTGAGAATCAATAAATTGCATCTTATTTCTGTTGTGCTAATTTGGATTTCACCTGTTCGGTTAGGTCAATGGTTTCGTTCGCATACAAGGGAGTGGTCTTGTCGAAAACGTAGGTGAAGTTGCCTGCTTTGGCCACTTCCTTGATGGCAGCGAGTACTTTTTCGCTGATAGGTGCCAAAAGGTCCTGCTGTTTTTTAGTGAGTTGTTCTTCGGCGGCTTCCGCAAACGACTGGACGCGCTTGTACATATCCTGTACTTCCTGTTGTTTTACTTTCTGGATGGCAGGGGAGGTGTAGTTTCCCTGCTGAAGTTCCTGATATTTGGCGTAGAACTCGTTCTGTAGCTGTTCACCCTCTTTCTCAAGGTCGGCTTTCAAAGCTTTCACTTCCTCTTCGGCCAGTTTCGTCTCCGGAAGGGACTGGATTACGGAAGCATAGTCAACGTAACCGAACTTCGCCTTCTGCGCTTGGGCATCAAAACAGAAGCAGGCAGCAACGCACAAAAACAATGTGAATATGATCTTTTTCATCTTAGTGTCTCAATTATTTGATGCCTAATTTCTTCTTTACCAAAGCACTTACATCATCGCCACCTTCCGAATAAAGGAGGATTTGCGTGTCGAAAATCATCGTGTAGCCGTTTTCTTTCGCCACATCGTTGATGGCTTGCCTGATTTTCTCTTCAAACGGTTGAAGCAACGAGAGCTGCTTTTCCTGAACCTCGTCCTGAACGCCCTGCTGGAATTCCATAATTCGGGTTTCCATATCGGAGAGTTCCTTTTCCTTCATCTGACGAGTGAGGTTTGACATAGTGCCCACTTCGTGGTCGAACTTGTCTTTCTTTGTTTGATATTCGCTCACCATAGTCTCGTAAGTGGATTGGATTTCAGTCTGATAGGCCTCCAATTGTGTACGAACGCTGTCGATACCCGGCATTTGCGCCATAATCTCGTTCGCATTGACGTGACCATACTTTTGAGCAAAACCTGCTGTGGTGCCGATTAACATTACGGCAGCCAGTAATAAAAACGCTTTTTTCATCTTTGTGGTTATAGTTTAGTTTTAAAATTCAAGCAACAAACGACTATTACTCGTCTTCTTCCGTTTCTTTTGCCGTCACACCGAGTTTCTGCATAATCTGGTCGTTGATATCCCATTTCGGGTCAGCATAGATGATGGTCATCGAGCCAGCAACGTCAAAAACGAAGGCATAACCTTTTTCCTTAGCATACTCGTCGATTGCAGTGAAAACGCGGTCCTGGATGGGTTTAACCAGTTCTTCTCTTTTCTTGGTGAGGTCGCCGTCTTTGCCGAAGCGTTTCTTCTGAAGGTCTTTCGCGGCCTGCTCAGCATTGATGATGGCTTCTTCGCGTTTCTGCTTCATATTTTCGGGCAAGGTGATGGCTTCCGTCTGATACTTCTTGTACATAGAATCAATGGAAGCGAATTGTTTTTCGATTTCCTTCTGCCACTCAACGGCCACGCGGTCGAGCTCGGCCTGCGCCTCCACATAGTCGGGCATATTTTCAAGAATGTACTCGGAATCGATGTAGGCATACTTCTGCGCAAAAGTGGGGAGCGCAAGGAAAGCCACTAAAACTGCTAATGCGATAACTTTTTTCATAATGGTATTATTTTTGTGATTTTTTTTGTGCAAAACAAGAGGTTTAGATTCGATTATATGAAAGTAGTTTAAAATTAGTCGATAGACTGGTTGATGGAAATGTGGAAACGGCTTCCAGCTGCATCAGAGTCGGTGGCGACCGGATCGAAGCCGTAGCCCCAGTCAAAGCCAAGCAAGCCGAACATAGGCAGGTAGATTCGGATACCGAGGCCGGCCGACTTGTACAGGTTGAAGGGAGAGTACTCGCGCTTGTTGATCCAGCAGTTACCTGCTTCCACGAAAGCCAGAACATAGATGGTAGCGCTGGGATTCAGCGTGATGGGATAACGCAGCTCAGCCGTGAACTTGTTGAAGATGGTTCCGCCCACTTCGCTGCCATTAACCTGTGGGGTAAGAGATTGGTCATCGTAGCCGCGCATACCAATGATTTCGCGTCCATCGAGAGCCCAATTCGACAAACCGTCGCCACCCAAGTAGAAGCGCTCAAACGGTGGAGCTCCGATGGTTTTGTTGTACCAGCCGATGAAACCGGTTTTCAAGCGCACGTTAAGCACCAGGTTGTCAACGATTTTCGTAAACCACGACACATTGAATTTCCATTTGTGGAACTCCAGGAACTTATATTTCTCCTGATCGGTGGCTTGGGCATAGTTCTGCTTTGAGAAGAGGGAATAAGGAGGCGTGGCCTGAACAGAGAACAGGATTTCGGAACCCTCGCGAGGATAGATGGGCGCACTCACGGAATTACGCATCAAAGTGAACTTGTAACTGATGTTATTCGCATATCCGTTGCTGAACACAAATACACTTCCATAGTTCCTTACCTTATAATATTGGTATATCAAGCTGTGAGAAAGCTGGAAATAATCGTCAGGCCATTTAAGCTTTTTCGCAAAAGTGACATTGGCGCCCACGATGTCGATGGCGGCGTACGCATCATTGGAACGTGTATAACCGTTGGTCTGCTTTTGGTAATATACGGAAACGGAAAGCGTGTTCGGCTTTTTGCCACCCAGCCAGGGCTCTACAAACGAGAGACTATACGATTGGTACCATTTGGCATTAGTAGAAACCTTGATGGACAGTTTTTGACCATCGCCCGACGGGATCGGAGTCCAGGCATCCTTTTTGAAGAACTTCTTGAAAGAAAAGTTGTTGAAGGAGATACCCGCACTGAGGACGAGCCCGGTAGCGCCATAGCCGGCCGACAATTCGAGCTGGTCGGAAGAGGTTTCCTCCACCACATACTCAATGTCAACGGTTCCATCAGCTTCGTTGGGGGTGGGACGCACGTCCATCTTCTCCTGGTTGAAATAACCCAAAGAGAGGAGCACCTGCTGGGAACGGATGATATCGGCGCGATTGAACATCTGGCCGGGAAGGGTGGTCACTTCGCGCAAAATCACGTTGTCGTTGGTCTTCGTGTTCCCGGTGACCGTGATGTTGTTGTAAGTGGCCTGCTGTCCTTCGCGGATGCGGATTTCAATGTCAATGGAGTCGTTTTCAATTAACACCTCGGTCGGATTCGCATAGAAGAAGAGGTAGCCGTCGTTCATATAGAGCGAGCTGATGTCGTTTCCATCCTGATTCATACTGATGTTTTCCATCAGTCGCTTTTGGTTATAGACGTCACCCTTTTCAATGCTCAGAATTTGGCGCAAGAGTTCGGTAGGATATTTCGTATTGCCGACGAACTCGATATTGCGGAAATGATATTGCGGACCCTCGTTCACAGTGATGTCAATAAATGCTTGATTGTCACGAACATAGAAAGAATCCTTGACGATATAAGCATCGCGGAAGCCAAGCTCGTTGTATTTCTCAATGAGTTTGTCTTTGTCGCTGTTATACGACGACTTGATGAATTTGGATGGCTTAAAGATGCGGAAATTGACACGTCCTGCGAAGTAGTCGCCCAGATGCTCAATGATGTCTTTTGACTTATAATATTCGGGATGACGGAACATATAGGCGATGACGGTGTCGGCCTTGTAGAATGGCGTGAAATGGAATCGTTCCTTGGTCTCTTTCATAGACTTGAGCAGGACCGCGTCGGAAGCGTGCTCGTTGCCGAAGAAGGAGATGCGCTCGATTTTGATTTTCTTTCCTTTGTCGATGCGGAAATAAAGATTGACGGCGCGGCTGATTTTCTCGTCTGGCTTTTCCTCCACGCTGATGGAACAGTTGTAGTAACCTTTCTCCACATAGTAGTTCTTAATCTGATTGATGCACGTGGTCTTCATATTGTCGTTCACAATATTGCCCTGTGCGATCTTGATTTTCTCGCGGAGTTCGGTCTCTTCGTTTTTCTTTGCGCCGACGAAGGCGAAAGCGGCCAGGCGCGAGCGGTCCTCCAGATAAATGTCAATGAAAGCGGTTTGACCGATGACCTTGCTGATGGAGATCTTGATATCTTCATAGAGTCCCGTTTTCCAAAGTTTTTTCAAGGTGTTGGAGATGATTTCACCAGGAATTTCAACTTTGTCGCCAACGTGGAAGGGGAGCAGGCGCTGGTCTAAAGCACCGCTGCCCGAAGTAGTGATGCCGCCGATTTCGTAAGTTTGTGGGTTGGCATAGTCAATTTGCACGCCCGCAGATTTCGCCACGCTATCTTGAGAAGTGACGACAATCTGCGCATAACCTACTGAGAAACAAATCAGTATGGCGATGAAAGCGATGATATTGCGAGCCAGTTTAGCCAATGTTGATTCTTTATAAATTAAGAGTGCAAATATAGAAAAAAAAATGATACGGGAATCGGCTTTTTTGCGTTACGGTTTGAGTTGTTCGCTGGTTTTTCCGAAGCGACGCTCCCTGTTTTGGTACTGAGCAATCACTTCGCGCAGGTGAGCTCCAGTGAAGTCGGGCCACATAACGGGCAAGAAAAAGAGTTCAGCATAAGCGATTTGCCAGAGAAGGAAGTTGCTGACACGCTGTTCTCCGCCCGTCCGAATCAGGATGTCAGGATCGGGAAGATCGTGCGTGTAGAGGTTCTCTTGAATCAATTCGTCAGAAATTTGTGATGAATCAATCTCTTTATTCTCAATTTTTTGTGCGATTTTGCTAATGCAATACTTCAACTCGCTGCGCCCGCTGTAACTGAGCGACAAGGTGAGCGTGAGCCCCGTATTGCAGCTCAAAGTTTCTATGGCAGCAAGCAGTTCCTTCTTGCAATTGTTGGGCAGGTCGTCGAGATTGCCGATGGCGTTAAGTCGGACGTTGTTGGCTTTAAGATTCCCCACCTCTTCGCGTATCGACTTGACTAAAAGCGTCATAAGCGCCTCAACTTCGTAACGCGGGCGGTTCCAGTTCTCGGTGGAAAAAGCATAGAGTGTCAAATAAGGGATTCCCAGTTTTCCGGCCTCCTCAACGGTGCGTCGCACCGCATTTGCGCCCTCGCGATGACCGAAAATGCGGTCAAGTCCGCGCTGCTTGGCCCAACGGCCGTTGCCATCCATAATAATGGCGATGTGCTGAGGAAGTTTGGCAGAGTCCAATGTCGGCATTTCGTTCATCATATTTTTTGATTTAACGTCCATTAACGGCTTTTCGCTTCACATTAGTGCGGATGTCGCAGCTGTGGTTTGTATCGCCGAACTTGAAAGTGACGGTCACACCAGCAAATGAGTAGAGATCCTTGTTGGTGTTGTTTCCGCGGCCAGTTCCTGCCTCGTGAAGTTTCTCCGCCTTGTCGGCCAAGCGGGCGACAGCCGGACCACGCTGTTCGAGCAACGTCTGATTGTCGTAATAATTGCCACTCACATCGTCCAGATAGTCGGTGAAAGTGTAGCGCATTCCCCATTCCGCGCCAATGGACACATAGCGTGCGACATTGAATTTGATGCCAATGCCGAAGGGGATGGCGACATTGCACAGCGAATAGTAATCGCGCTCACCTTCAAGACCTTGGCCCTCCGTTCCAAGATGTTGCAAAGCATACCAGGTGCCGTCAATATCTTGGGCTTGCGGGTTGAAGGAGAAGACGGAGATGCCGGCAAAGATGTAAGGGGAGAAGAAGTTCTTGCCCCGCTCATTGTACAGTTTGAAGAAGTTGAGTTCGGCCTGCACGGAAATTTCAGTGATGGGCGACTTGAAACTGAGGTTGCGCTCGTAGTGCTTGTTCGTGACCGCATCATCACCTTCTACCTGAGCGAAGAGGATATCGGCCTTGATCGCCCAGCGTGGCGTGAAGTTGTATCGGTAGATGATACCGCCTGCAAGTTGCGGCATACCAAAGAGTTTGCGAGGATTCAGGTCGCCAAGATAGAACGAGGTTCCTACCATTGCGCCGAGTTCGGAACGTTGCGCCACACCTTGGAAAAAGCAAGCGCAAAGCATTAGGATAGTGATGATTCTTTTCATTATGTATAATTATGCGAGAAAGTAACGAAAAGAGGGCTTTTTTATTGTTATTTTTATAAAAAGTTTACGATTTATTGGTGCGTGGCGCACAATCAACGCATAATTTGTGTAATTTTGCAATCCATTAATCATTCGGCTATGGCAAATTCACTAAAGAGATTGGCGAGCGACACCGCCATCTACGGTTTGAGCAGCATCATTGGACGCTTTCTCAACTACTTACTCGTTCCGCTATACACATACAAGATCTCCGCTGAATCAGGCGGTTACGGAGTCGTCACCAACGTGTACGCCTACACGGCCTTTTTGCTGGTGCTGCTCACTTTTGGTATGGAGACTACGTTCTTCCGGTTCAGCAACCGCGAAGGTGTTGACGAGCGGCGCGCCTTTTCAACTGCCGCGTGGGCGGTTGGCATTGTGGCTGCCATCTTTGTTCTGCTCATCACCGCTTTTTTATCACCCATCGCTTCTGTTCTAAACTATTCCGCGCACCCAGAATACATTGAGATGATGTCGTTCGTGGTTGCCTTAGACGCTTTTCAGGCGATCCTTTTTGCCCGACTGCGCCAGCAGAAACGTGCGTGGAAGTTTGCGGCGCTCAAGTTGTTGTTCATCATCTGCAACATCGGAATGAATCTCTTCATTTTCTGCGTCGCGCCGCACCTGTATCAGCAGTATCCATCGCTAATGTCCTGGTATTCACCGACCTATCAAGTAGGTTACATCTTTTTCATCAATCTTATCTGCACCGCGGGCATCACGCTGGGCTTTATTCCGGAGCTGCGCGGACTGCGTTTGGGGATGGATTTCGCAATGCTGAAATCAATGTTGAAATACACGTGGCCGCTTTTGCTGCTGGGCATTATGGGCATTTTGAACCAGGTGGCCGACAAGATCTGCTACCGTTTTCTCGTTCCCGGCGCAGAGGGGGAAGTGCAGTTGGGCATTTACGGTGCTTGCGTCAAAATCGCGATGATTATGGCTATGATCACGCAGGCGTTCCGCTATGCGTACGAGCCCTTTGTGTTCAGCGGAGGACGCGATGCGAGCAGCAAGGAGTCGCAGGCGAAAGTGATGCGGTTCTTTGTGATTTTCACGCTACTGGCTTTCCTGGCTGTGATGTTCTATATTGACATTCTCAAGTTCATCATCCAGCGCAGCTACTGGGACGGACTGCGGGCCGTTCCGATTGTGATGCTTGCGGAAATCTTTATGGGAATCTATTTCAACCTGTCGTTCTGGTACAAACTGACAGACCAGACCTGGTGGGGAGCCATCATTTCGGGGATCGGCTGCGTGGTTTTGTTTGCGGTGAACATCCTTTTCGTGCCGCGCTACGGCTATATGGCCTGCGCGTGGGGCGGTTTCGCCGGCTATGGGACCTGTATGCTGCTGTCGTACTTCATTGGGCAGCGTCATTACCGTGTTCCGTATTCCCTGAAGTCGATTTTGGGCTATTTCGCCCTGGCGCTGCTTTTATATTTCGTTAGCACCCTCTTTGTTTCGTTAAATATCGCTTTACGATTAATAATCAATACGTTGCTCATTCTCGTGTATGTTGGAGCCATCGCTTATTTCGAGCGGGATTTCACAATGAGTCTGGTGCGTTTGGCCAAGAAATTGATGCACAAAGGCAAATAACAGTGTTGAAAAACTGCGACTTAACTTAAAATAAAACGATAAGGGAGAAGGGCGTCTTCTTGAGCATACGCGACGCCGATGCGCGGAGTGGCTTTGATTTGTTGCTGACTGACTATAGTGCCACGGTCTTCCAGCCAGATGGTGTCGCCGAACAGCGATAGTCCGTTTTCCGACATAGTGATTCCCAATGCTTTGCACACTTTTCCGGGGCCATTTGTGATTTCCGGTACGCATTGCTTCTTGCCCGTCCGTTTGAGCATCAGTTCCTCGCCGTGCGTGGGAAGGATGGCGCGAATGAGGATGGCATCGGGGATGTCGCGTTCATTGCTAACGAAGTTCAGCATATAATGCATTCCATAGCAAAGGTAAATGTAGGCGACGCCGCCTGCCGCATACATCATTTCATTGCGTTTCGTGCGGCGGCCGCCAAAAGCGTGCGAGGCACGGTCTTCCGTGCCTCGGTACGCCTCGGTTTCTATAATCATTCCGCCGGCTATCTGTCCGTCAATCTGCGTGAAGACGTACTTTCCAAGCAGGTCTTTGGCAAGAAACAGGACATCCGGATGAAGGAAATAGTCGGCCGTCATCGACTAATCGTTTTGCTTAGCCATATAGCTGATGAGTTCGAGCACTTTGTTAGAGTAGCCCCACTCGTTATCGTACCAGGAGATCAGTTTCACGAAGTGGTCGTTGAGCATAATGCCAGCATTCGCATCGAAGATGGAGGTGTGAGAGTCGCCGACGAAGTCGGAAGATACGACAGGTTCTTCGGTGTAGCCGAGCACGCCCTTGAGCTCGTTTTCGGAAGCGCGTTTCATAGCGGCCTTGATTTCATCATAGGTGGTAGCGCGTTCCAAACGGCAGGTGAGGTCCACAACGGAAACGTCGAGTGTGGGCACACGGAAAGCCATACCGGTGAGTTTGCCTTTCAGCGAGGGGATTACTTTGGTTACGGCCTTGGC
>JAZQOJ010000038.1:0-6821 GCA_045627805.1 Bacteroidales bacterium | reverse complement strand
GGACGGACGGAGGCACAGCGAGTGATGGGCCGGCAGCGCGATGAGCGAAATTAGTGCGGAAAGCCCGACGGCGACCAGCGGGAGCCGGAACGCCCAAAGAATTCGGCTAATCGGTTAAACGGTTATATTCGGTTAATCGGTTATGCGGTTGGTCGAAAGGGTTAATGGACGAAGGGACGAATGGACAAAGGGTGCATTTTGCAGCAAAATGAAAAAGAAAAGTTCCTATCAATTTCCCGCGCATTTCCGATTGCGCGCCGCAGGCGGAAGAGTAGCGGAAGCACAAATCAGTGCGCAACCACGAGTTTCTTCACCTGACAGCCAGAAGCGGACTGCAAAGCAACAAAATAAATACCTGATTTCCAAGATGATACATCAAAAACAAAGTCATCAATGGGGGAATGAGCAAAGCAGCGGGCAAGCATTACCGCACCTTTCGCATCCATAACGCGCATAACAACGGAACCTCCGCCCGGATTTTCTGGCCGCAAATGACAAAGGTTGGCCGCCGGATTGGGATACAATTTGAAAATATCGTCCTTAGATATATATGTATAGCCCACAGGAAGCGGCGCGATGCCAGCATAGGCAGTCAGCCCACCCGCATAATTTCCCACTACCAAATCCGGATAGCCATCATCATTCCAATCGCAAAGTGCTGGAGCAGAGCGTATTCCTTCACAAACTGGGCACACGCCGCCATCCGTTTCCTGCGCGAAAGCGGATTCCACGAAATGGAAACTTCCTGCCAGATTGCCATCAATGTGATCATAACAGAAAACAGTTCCCCGCTCATTTCCACAAAGAAGCCGCGCCTCACCCGACTGCGTCCGGAAGAAAAAAGGCACCGAATGACCGAAAAACGACCATTCCGCATCGCGGACATCCACCCCGCCCAACGTATCGGTGACCCACTGGAATTCCGGAGACGAACCGCCCGACACATTTCGGTAGTAGGCGATGCGCCCCCTGCGATTGCCCACAAGCAAATCCTGACGGCCGTCATTATCCAAATCGAACAGTTGTGGCGTCGCGAACGACTGCACATCAACATTCTGCAACGAAACCGGATTTGCAAAGAAAGGAAGTTCGCCAGCCGACGACAAATTGCGGAAAAACAAAACGCGCCCATTCTCCACGCCACAAAGCAGATCAGGGACGCCATCGCCAGTCAAATCGCCAAAAGCGGGATGCAAAGCAGTGAGCCCCAACTGCTTGAGTTGACCGAAATCGGGAGTCTGCAAGCGGAAAGCAGGGGCGTTGGCACTACCCACATTTTTGTAGTACGAAATGGAAGCGGAATAATAAGAGGTGAGGAAGCCGTTCACCAATCTGGAAGAATCGTAAGCGCCGTAATTTGAAACGAACAGGTCGTACAGGCCATCACCATCCCAATCATAAAAGACGGGATGCGCGCCACTTCCTACATCCACCATTTCGCCTTGCAGGAAATCATCGGCAACACGCTCATAGCCAATGGTTTCCGGATTAAAACGATACATCCAAACGCTATGGTGGTCTTGTGATTTGGTGAGCGACGGATCGGAAGGGGAAGCGAGGATTTCATCAACACCATCTCCATCAATATCAATGAAGTTGACGGCGGGCATAGAATAGAGCCATACGGGCTGGTCCGCATTGGGGAAAAGAGTGTCCAACGCCACGATGTGCGCGTCGTCAAGCGTTCCGCCATTACGCAAGAGTATCAGATTGGGGTAATCGATGTCGCCCAACACCAGGTCGGGGAGCCCGTTCCCAGTGAAATCGCGAGCGAACAAGCTGGAGCCCACGTGGCGCAAAGGTTCCTTGCGGCTTCCACAACTGCTATTAAGCACGATGGAGTTGTCTTCGCCACCTTCCTCGAAATGGCCCCAGCACTCGTCTTCCAAGCGGAAAGCGAAATGAGCCGCATCGCCATACAATTCCATTGAATAGTTGCGATGATAATGAACGTATTTTCCTAATATCCAGAAATTCAATATATCCAAATCGCCATCGCCATCCAAATCCTCGATCACCAGATAATCATCGGGAGAGGTGTAGAGGTTCGACGAATCCTGATAGTAGAACGACTGCAAGCGCTCGGTCACGAGCGAGAACCGCAGGCCAGCGGCGTCGGTCTCGTTGTGGTAAACGGTAATCCCGGCCAGCCCGTATGTGAAAATGTCGGCTCGTCCATCACCATCGTAATCCTTGATGATGGTCCAGTCGTGCAATTCAGGGAAACGGTCAACGAACTGCGGCGCGAAAAGGTAGCGCAGCGTGTCGGGCTCTTCAACGCACAAAAAAGGGAGCAGCCGGGTGCCGTGCTTTTCAAAAGCGACAAGGTCCCCTACCCCATCGTTGTCAAGGTCGATGGAGGCGAAGCGGACCGAGTTCATACCGCCCGCCCAAGACAAAAGCTGTGGCTGTCCAGCCATATTCTGGACAGCCACATTTTGGGAACGGGCAAAGCCGTATTGATGATAAACTTGGGAAAATGATGTCAGAGCGCCCAGCCCCAGAAGCATCGCGAGAGCCCAGCGGGCAAAGCGGACGGACATAGCATTAGTAATGATAGGAATGTCTGCGCTTGGTCTTCATCACATAGCTCGTGTTGATGGGGCGCGATGCGCGTTGCTTGATGCGGCGTTGCTTGCTGTAAGACTTCTTGCGTTTGCTGGAAGCTCTTTTCTTTTTCGAGGTGAACTTCTTCATATTACGGTAAGATGGCTCACACGAAGTCATCGACATAGCCGTAGGTATGCAGAAAGTAAAGAACAAAAGATAGACCAGAAGCTTGCTAAATTTCATATTGCGCATTTTTTTTGACGGTGCAAATTTACATAATATTTTGCTTATAACGCAGATTTTCGGATTTTGTTACAAAAAAAATCAACAAGTGGGTGTGAATAAGTCGGATTACCACGCGCCGTCGAACTTGGTCCATATCAAATCGCCGGTATCCCACGCCTTTTGCAATGCTTTTGAGCACTGTTCGGAGGTGTATTGGGTGAGGAAGCGGAGCGCGGCGGCACGGTCGGTGCGCAGGAGTTCCACCGCCTGCCGTTCGGTGGCGGGCTGGTCGTCGAAGAACTGCTTCTGCATCGGCTTCCAGGCGGCATCAACATAGCGGCGCATATCGCCCCAGCGCTTGGCAGCGATGGTGCCCAAGCGGTTGAATCCCCACCAGGCGGCATCGCGGCTGAAGCCGGTCTCCCGGCCGCAAGTCTGGTACTCTTTCGGAAGGTCGGAAACGTTGGCGTAAATCGGCACATAGATGGAGGAGGCGGCGTTGTCGAGGCAGAACCAGCAGAGCGCGCCCACTTCGTCGGGCAGGTCGGCGCGGCATTGCAGAATGGTGGCGTAAACAGTGAACCACACCGCGATGTTGCGCTCGCCGTGCGCGTGCCAGCCGCCGTTCACCTTGTGCAACTTCAACTCGTCGGCCTTCATAAACGGATTGGCCAGCGGCGACATCACCATCTTGCCGTCCTTGTCGGCGACAGTGATATTCTTGCGCATATCGTACTCCGTCCCCTCGTAGTAATCCTGGAAAACGCGCACCATATCCGACAGCTTCACCAGCGAGTCGGGCTTCACCGAGAAGGGATAGTTCTCCATATTCGGATCGAGTTTGAGCGACGGCGCAAGCAGGTCGAAGACGCGCCACTCGCGGCGGCGGCAAGCCAGCATCTGCCGGCTTTCGGGAGCGTAGGCGTAAGCAAAGCGGAATGGCTCGGTCTTCTTGTCGTACCAGCCGTTCTCCTCCGCAACGCTGTACACATTGTCGGATGCCATAAAATGGTCCTTGTCCTTCAGGTTGATCTCTCGGATGGTGGAAGCGTTGGCATTCACCGCGATATGGTCGTCGGGCACACGCTGCGCTACCCAAACCGCGCCCATCTTTCCCTTGCCGGGTCCCACAATCTCCAAGTGCCACACCTCGTTCTTGTCGGCAATGGTCAGGCATTCGCCGCCGTCAATCCAGCCGTACGCCTTCAACAACTCGCCCGCGGTGCGGATGGCCTCGCGCGCCGTTTTGCAACGCTGGAGCATCAAAGCGCACAACATCGGACAGTCGATCATTCCCACGTCGGACTTCAGCTCGGAGCGGCCACCAAACGTTGACTCGCCAATCGCCAACTGATGCTCGTTCATACAGGGATAGGCAGTGTTGAGGTACTGGTAAGTGTGCGCCACCTGCGGAATCTCGCCCGTGAGCTCGTAGCAGTAACTCGGCATCGGGGCCGCATCGGCGGGCGCGGCCTTGCGCTTGTAGAGTTTCTGCATCTCGCCGGCGGCGTGGTCGGCCGCGGGTTCCACCTTGATGTTGGTACGGCTGCGACCGCTATCGTCGGAGTGCGACGACATCACGCTCCCGTCGGCCGAAGCCCGCTTTCCAACCGTCACCGTTGTGCATTCCATACCATTGATTTCGTACTCCCAATCCACCTGAGCGAACAAGGATGTAATTGATAATGAAAGAATTACCGCAAGAATCTTTTTCATATTGTGATTGATTAATGATTGTCGTAGCGTGTGCTCCCGTTCCGCCTCAAACAAAATCGGCTGCGGAAACTCGCCTCCCCTTTCGGTTCCATTTTTTTTCTTTCCTCTTTCTTGGGCGTTCCGGCTCCCGGTGGTCGCCGTCGGGCTTTCCGCACTAATTTCGCTCAGTGCCCCGCCAGCCCAGTCCGCCTTCGTCCCTTCTTCTTTTCGCCCCTTCGTCCATTTCACCCGTTTCAGCCATACCGCTCATAAATGTGCTGCAATCCCTAACGCTGCGGTGCGCCAGCCGGACCATTCCTGCTCCAACACTTCCTTTCCCCCGCATCAGCGCATCACCGTTTAACCGCTTAACCGAAACTTACCACTTCACCAACTTCTTCACCACCGAAATCCCATTCGTAAGAAAGCAATGCACGAAATAGATCCCCGGTTTCCAGTCATTCGTCAAGAAAATCCCATTTGAAATGCCAGACGAGCCAACCGACAATACCTCATCCTCCATTTTCATACCAATGCTATTGCACACGATGATACGTCTAAAAAACTGTTCCTCAGCAGGTTCCACATACAAAATGTCACTAAACGGATTCGGATAAACGCTGACAAGGTTGTCGAAATTCATTTCGGAAATGAAATTCGCAGCAGTGTCAGTCGGATTATTGCCAGTAGTGTCAGTCGTACTGTTGCCGGTAGTGTCAACGGGAATCACGGTCGTGGTGTCGGTGATGTGCAAATTCAACACATACAACGAATCGCAGGCATAATCAAAGTGAACGCGGCGCTGGAAAACATAGTCTCCGTCGCCCTCCACCGACTCGAAGTCAAATCCATAGCGAGTGTACGGATCTCCGCTGTAGATGGAGTCGTAAAGGGTGAGCGTTTCGGTGCACTTGTCGCCGATCAGGCAGATGTTGTCAAACTTGATATTTCCCTGGTAGGCCGACGAGCCGATGCTGTCGATGGTGACGCGCAAGTAAATCATCGGCTGGTTTTCCAGTTGCGGAAAGGTTGACATATTCATTTCAAAAACCTGAAAGGAGAGTGCGTCGCAGGGCTTCGAGGAAATGTTCTGGAAACTGTTGGCCTGCCCCGTCAAGCTCCACGCGAACGACATTTTCTTGAATCCCGTGTTGGAACGTGTCGCGGCGAAACGAAGTTTCAAGTTGCTATACAGAGTGGTGGGACAAGCGATAACGAAACTTCTCCGCGCCGAAGAGGGGTGTTTGAATCCCAGACAGTAACCGTCGAACGGCTCACTGCGAGGATCGCCCAACGTGGTGCCTACCCAGTCGGTCTTGATCATCTGGGTGAAATAGCCGTCGGAGGTGTAAGTGGCGAACTGCGATGAGCCGTAGGAGCCATTGGCATACAGCGTCGCCGTCGGGAAATAGCTCCAGTCGGCGGCAAAAGTCATTCCATAATAGTACATCCAATCTTGTGCCACGTCGAAAGTCCAGGCGGCAAAGCACTCCTCGTTCTCGTTTTGCGCCACACCGTTGCCCCAAAAGGCGAACAGCCACACGCAGCAGTACACAATGCGCAATCTTTTCATTTACAAACTATTAATTATTGGATTTCGGAGTTTCCTGACGAACCGATTTCTTGTTGTAGCGTTTCTGGCGCTGCTGCCAGCGTTCGCGGGCATACTGCTGCATATCAGCCACCTCGTCGCTCTCGTCAATGATTTCCAAGCCGAAAACGGTTTCAATAATGTCCTCCAGAGTCAGAATGCCCTGGAAACAGCCGTACTCATCCACGATCAAGGCGATTTGAGATTTCTGGTTCAGCATTGCCTCCCAAATGTCGCTGATGGAGGTTTCCTCACTGAAGAAAGGCAGCTCGCGCTTGATGCTGCCCAGCGTGATGGAGAAGTTGTCTTCGGCCAGATCCTCAAGAGCGTCGTCGCGGAGCACGTATCCCGTGATGTATTCGGGAGATTCGGCATAGACGGGGATTCGCGAGAAGTGGTCGTAGTGGTCGCTGTCGTAATACTCGCGCAGGGTCATTTTCTCGGGGGCGATGGCCGCCACCACGCGCGGCGTCATCACGTCGGAGGCCTTCACGTTGTCGAGCTTGATGATGTTGCGGATGATTTTGTTCTCGTCTTCCTCTATCACGCCTTCCTCCTCGCCGGCATTCACCATCGCCAGCACTTCCTCGCGGCTCACCACCGCCTCGGGACCCTTGCGGTTGACCAGACGGCCCACTCCCTTCACCAACAAAACCAAAGGATACATCAACACTATCAGGATGCGTATCGTCTTGACAGTAAAGCCCATAAGCCCTTTCCAGTGCGTGGAGCCGATAGTCTTGGGAATGATTTCCGAAAA
>JAZQOJ010000037.1:0-9010 GCA_045627805.1 Bacteroidales bacterium | reverse complement strand
AAAGGCACCTCGGAGAGGTGCGACACCGCTTAGTAGCATCTCTCCGAGATGCCGGATGTCGGCACGCGTTCGCCCACCCCACATCGCGGACTTCGTCCTTATGTGGGGTTATAGGTGTCACATCCTTCCTGGATGTGACTGTGGCGCCACAACTTCATTGTGGAAAACAATGATTAGCCTCAGCCAATACGTTTTCACTATTGTTATTTCATTATGAAACAGCAAGAAAAAGAAAAATTTCCTTGTGATTTCCTTGAAATTTCCTGATAATTTCCTCTATCACGCCGCAGGCGGCCTTCATCCATTTCACTGTTCAGACTGTTCAACTTTCTGTTCTCGTTTCTCCTTTCTCGTTTCTCAACAATTAAGCCCTTCGTCCATTCATCCCATTAACCGTTTAACCGACGTTAACCGTTTCCACGTCTCATAGTTCCCCTTATCGAAGATCCTAAAATTTTCAGCAGATAAATCAACAAGACGAAAAGAGATCATTCTGTTTCATAATGTTAAGTTGAAATCGGAAATTACATTTTTAGCGCATTTTGTTGCAAAAGATGCACGTTTGGCTACATCCAATATGTAATTTCGCTTGTTTTTGCTGATTTTTGCAAGAATTTTCATCTTAAAAATCACTTATAAAACTTAAAAAAATAATTCATTATGAGAAAAACCGGGATTTTTATTGCGTTCATTCTTTTTGTCGCAACGCTGTCGGCACAGCAAAACATTTTTGTTAGCACCAATGGTGATGCCAATGCTATGGTGCAACAGCTCGTTAACGTAACCGCAAGTGACATCATCCGCCAGAGCGAGGCCTTTCTTCCTTCCGAACAAATGCAAGACATTGTGCTGGCCATCACCGTTAACAAAAAAAACAACGGCTATGAATGGGTGGGTCATCTCACACAAGCATCCAAGCAATTTGAAAAGAGTGTCAAAAACGGCGTTCAAAACATCGACGACATACAAAACGCGCTGACGAAGGATGTCAACACGCTGCTTATCGCACTCATCACACAACATTCTGACCAGACAAATGCCTCGCAAGCGCAGTCAGCGCCGGCTTCTTCGCAAAAACAGTCAGCGTTGAGCAGTTCAACGCCCTATCTTTCCTTTCACGATTTCAGGGTCAAGGTTCGAAAAGAAAAGGGCGCTTTTTTGGATATGGAGAGTATGGCTTTCAAGAAATACCAAACCTACAAATGGCTCAAAACCGCAGGTTGGATCAGTCTCAGCGTGGGTGTTGCGTTGGCGGTGCCCGTTGGCGTACCTGTTTTTTTGTTTAATGATTGGTACTATGTAATAGGCGGACAATTTTATTCGTACACGGATGTGGTTCCGGGAATTGTTTGTATGAGCGTGGGAGGTGGAGTCGCCTTGGCTGGCGTGGTGATGTTATGCTGTATGAGCGACCAGTTGCACCGCAGTTACCAATATTATATTCAAGGACAAAAGCGCGAAATGTCTATGGATTTTCACCCGGTTGTGGGTCCCAATTCCTCCGTGGGCTTCGGGCTGACGATGCGATTCTAACTTCCCTGCGATTTTTTTGCGGGGTCACTGATTCAGGAAAGGGGAAAATGGTGTATTTTTGCAACGCGTTTTGCAAAACAAATTTCATCAAACTTAAAAGAATCAGGTATGGATTTATCAAAACTCACCAATTTCGTAAAAAATGTTGCGAGCAACAAAGAAGTGAAGAACGCCATTAGCGATATCGCGAAGGACAAGGATGTGAAAGAGGCGCTCACGCAATTGAAAAAGGACAAGAATTTGAAGTCGGCGGTTGCCAAAATCTCGCAAGACAAGGAGGTGAAGCAGTCGGTTAGCCAGCTCGCGTCGGCGGTGAAGAGCGGCACAATGAAAAAGTAGTTCGGGTGCGGGGTTTTCAATGATGATAGTTGTTGAGTGGTTGAATGGTTGAGTTGTTGAATGGTTGAATTGTTTGAGGGATGGACAGGGGAGGTTGTGATTGGCATTGAGGCAAAATGGCTGTTAAAAATATGTTTTTATAAAAAAACAAAACAGGTTTTCTGTTTCAAAAAAAAGTTGTAATTTTGCACCCCGAAAATAGACGATAAGAAAATATTAAAAAAGAAGAAATTATGTATTTGACAACTGAAGTTAAGAAAGACATCTTCAAAGAAAACGGCAAGAACGAATTCGATACTGGTTCACCGGAAAGCCAGGTTGCTTTGTTCACGTTCAGAATCAAACATTTGACTGAACATATGAAAGCGAACCATAAGGACCTCGGTACCAAGCGCGCTTTGATGCAGCTCGTAGGTAAGAGAAGAAAAATGCTTGCTTATTTGAAAGAACAAGACATTGAGCGTTACAGAGCCATCATTAAGAAACTTGGTTTGAGAAAGTAACACTTTACAGCTTAAAAAAAGGCAATTCTCGAAATTGCCTTTTTTTGAATTATTAAAGCAATTCATTATCAAAATATGAAGCCGGTTGTGGTGCGTGCATCACAGAAGTGTTTTGTATTCATTCATTAATTAAAAGAGAATCATTATGTACGATAATCATAAACCAGTGGGTGCGCGCCAGACTTTCGCGCTCCCGGATGGTCGTGAAGTGACCATCGAAACCGGCATTTTGGCCAAGCAGGCCGATGGCTCCGCCGTAGTAAGAATGGGCGACACGATGTTGCTCGCCACCGTTTGCTGCAAGAAAGACGCAGTTGAAAACACCGATTTTATGCCTTTGCAGGTGGAATATCAGGAGAAATACGGCGCTGTGGGCCGTTTCCCTGGCGGATTCTTCAAACGCGAAGGCCGTCCGAGCGAGTATGAGATCCTCATCGCACGCCTCGTTGACCGCGCCCTCCGTCCGCTGTTCCCCGACAATTTCCACGCTGAAACACAGGTGCTGGTGACCTTGATTTCGGGCGACCGCAACAACTTGCCCGACGCCCTCGCCGGACTCGCCGCTTCTACCGCTCTCGCCGTCTCCAACATTCCGTGGGAAGGACCCATCTCCGAAGTGCGCGTTGGCCGCGTTGACGGCAAAATGGTCATCAATCCCTCCGTCGCCGATATGGAACGCTCCGACATCGATATGATCGTGGCTGCTACCATCGACAACATTATGATGGTGGAAGGCGAGATGAACGAGATTTCGGAAGCCGATATGGTGGAAGCCCTCAACACCGCTCACGCCGCCATCAAGGTTCAGTGCCAGGCGCAGCTCGACCTCGCCGCGCAAGTGGAAAAGGCCAACCCGAAACGTGAATACTGCCACGAAACCAACGACGACGAACTCCGCGAACGCGTCAACCGCGAAACTTACGACAAGGTTTACGCTATCGCTAAGTCGTTTATGGGCAAGCACGAACGCAACGACGCTTTCGACAAGGTTCTTGACGATTTTATGGAATCAATTCCTGAAGAAGAACGCGAAGAAAAGAAATATATGGTGGCTCGCTACTACCACGACGTTCAATATCACGCAATGCGCAATATGATTTTGAACGAGCGCATCCGTTTGGACGGCCGTCAGCTCGACCAAATCCGTCCCATCTGGATTGAGACTGGCTATCTGCCGGCAGCTCACGGTTCAGCCGTTTTCACCCGTGGTGAAACGCAGTCGCTGATGTCCTGCACGCTGGGCACCAAGCTCGACGAGCAGACCATCGACGGCGCCATTGTGGAAGGCAGCAGTCGTTTCATTCTTCATTACAACTTCCCTCCGTTTTCGGTTGGTGAAGTGAAGCCCATCCGTAGCACGGGCCGCCGCGAAATCGGTCACGGCAACCTGGCTCACCGCGCTTTGAAGCCGATGATTCCCTTCGACGATCCCACTTTCCCCTATACCGTTCGCTTGGTTTCTGATATTCTGGAATCAAACGGAAGTTCTTCTATGGCAACCGTTTGCGCTGGCACGCTGGCTCTGTACGATTGCGGTGTGAAGATGAAAAAGCCCGTTTCGGGTATCGCAATGGGTCTGATCACCGACGAGGCCACGGGCAAGTACGCCATCTTGTCAGACATTTTGGGCGACGAAGACCACCTTGGCGATATGGACTTCAAGGTTTGCGGTACTGCCGACGGTATCACCGCTTGCCAGATGGATATCAAAGTGAATGGTTTGTCTTCCGAAATTATGGCGGAGGCACTCGAACAGGCACGCAAGGGTCGTATGCACATCCTGGGCAAGATGCAGGAGGCAATTCCGGAACCGCGCGCCGACTATCGTCCGTTCGTTCCTCGCATCGTCCAGATGCAGATTCCTCGCGAGTTCATTGGCGCAGTCATCGGACAGGGCGGCAAGGTTATCCAGGAAATGCAGCGTGAAACCAACACCACCATCAACATTGAGGAAGTGGGCGAATTTGGCATTATCGACATTGCGGCAGCCAACGTCAACGACATCAATGCTGCTATGGAACGCATCAAGCGCATCACCACGGTCCCCGAAGTGGGAGAGGTGTATGATGGCGTTGTCAAGACCATCCAGCCCTTCGGCGCATTCGTGGAGATTGTTCCCGGCACCGACGGCTTGCTCCATATTTCCGAAATCTGCTGGAAACGTCTGGCCACTGTGGAAGAAGTGCTTCACGTAGGAGACCATATTCAGGTGAAATTGATTGAGATTGATGACAAGGGCAAGATGCGGCTCTCGCACCGCGTACTGGAAGAAAAGCCGGAAGGTTACAAAGAGCCCGAACAGCGTCCGCGCCCGCCCCGTAGAGAAGGTGGCAACGGACCTCGCAGAGAGGGTGGCCCCCGCCGCGATGGCAATGGCCCCCGCCGCGACCGCTAATCGGTATAAACAAAAAAAGAGGATGACTAAGTCATCCTCTTTTTTGTTGTTTTATGCAATGATTATTTGTATTCGTATGAATAGGTATAGGAATAGGCGTAATCGCTGTCTCTGTGTGAATAGGTCTTGGTGCTTGGCACTTTGCCATCATAAGTGTATGTGTATTCATACTCTTCCATATAGTCATCCTCAATGTAGGTTTCCTTTACAATGTTGTTGGCGGAGCAGATGCCTGTGAAGTCAAACTCGTCAAGGTCGAACAAACCCTTGAAAGGATTCTTCATATTGTCGTATGAGTATGTAACATAATATCTGTACGCACCATCATTGAAGGTGATTCTACTAATGTTTTTGCCATCCCATTCAAATTTGATGGAAGAGGTGGTAGTCTCAAATTTGGTGGGAGAGGTGGTAGTCCCCTTGTTTGCACTTTCGGCATTGATGCGGGCAAGTAGTCTGTCGGCGGATTGTACGTCGAGGTTGGGAAGGATGATGCGGAAAATAGCGGGTGACAATAGAACTTTATTTTCTTTGTAATCGCTTGAACTGTAATTGGTTTTGATGATTTCAGATACATTCTTGCCGTCGTAAATGAATTCCAATCGCTGACGCATAGTAGAATTGTAGAAATATTCGATGTAGGAGAGGCGTTTTCCAGCGTAAACGAGCTTGTATCTTCCGCTGCCACCCCAAGTGATTTCGCTCAATCGTTTTTTGCTGTCGTAAGTGTAGTTCTCGGTGTAATCCAGGTCGCCATCTTCATCGTAGAAGGAAATGCTGTTCAATGTGTTGCCGTTCCAGTTCCAAACTTGTTGCACATAATTGCCGGATTCATTTCCGCTATCAAAATAATCGGTTTCATGATAGGAGTACCGCACGCGGTCGATTTTCTGTTTCGGGTTGTAAACCCCATCTTTTTCGCAGGAAGCTGCCACGCAAAGCAATACCATTGCCATTGCGAATAATTTGCATAAGTTTTTCATAATTAATAATTTATGTTAATAATAAGATTGAATTTCCAATTGTGAAATGAGATGGCAAAAATAGAAAATTTTCAACAAAAAAGGTCCTTGGTTGAAGTGAGGACCTTTTTTCTGTAAGGATGTGATGATTATCTGTATTCGTAATAGTAAGTGCTGGAATAGGAATATTCGCTGTCGCTGTATGAAATGGTCTTGGTGGCCGGGAATTTGCCCTCGTAGGTGTAATTGTATTCGTATTCTTCAATATAGTCATAAGCGAGGGTTACCCTTACAATGTTGTTGGCGGAGCAGATGTCTGTATAGCCAAAATTGTTAAGGTTGAACAAACCCTTGAAAGGATTCTTCATATTGTCGTATGAGAATTCCTGATAATATTTTATTTCACCGTAGTCAAGGGTGACTTTCTTGATGTTTTTGCCATCCCATTCAAACAGTATGGAGTAGGTTTCGATGCTCTTGTTGGCATCCTTTGCCTTGATTTGGGCGAGCAGTCTGTCGGCAGATTGTGCATCGAGGTCAGGAAGGATAATGCGGAAAATGGCGGGCGACAGCGGCGCTTTTTCTCCCTTGAAGAGGTCATCGTAGTAGTAGGTCACATTGATTTCGGATATGTTCTTTCCATCGTAAACCAATTCCATTCGCTCGTCTAAAGTGGATTCGTAGAAATATTCGATGTTGGAGAGGCGGTCTCCATCGTAAACGAGCTTGTATTTTCCGTTGCCGCCCCAGGTGATTTCACTCAATCGGTTTTTGCTGTCGTAGGTGTAGTTCTCGGTGTGGTCCAGCTCTCCATCTTCATCGTAGAAGGAAATGCTGTTTAATTGGTTGCCGTTCCAGTTCCAAACCTGTTGCACGTGTTTGGGAATTGCCTCGTACTCGCCATCAATCAGGTATTTGCCCTCGTAGGAGCAATATACGCGGTCGATTTTCTGTTTCGGGTTGTAAACCCCATCTTTTTCGCAGGAAACTGCCACGCAAAGCAATACCATTGCCATTGCGAATAATTTGCATAAGTTTTTCATAATTAATAATTTAATTTAATAACAATTTCCTATTTATATTCGTAATAATAGGTGTAGGTTTCAGAATATTCGTTGCCGAAGTCGTAGGCGTTGGTGTGGGTCCAGCTGCGGGTGACGGGATATTTTCCATCGTAGGTGAAGGTGTACTCGCCCACGATCAGCGTGTCATCCAGATGGAGGGTCTCGCTCAGGACATTGTTCTCGGAAACGCACAAAGAGTAGAATTCAAGTTCGTTGATGTCGAACAATCCCTTGAAGGGATTCTTCATATTGTCGTAGGTGTATTCGAAGACCTGGGTGCCTGCGTCACCGGTTTCCGTTATTTTCGAGATGTTCTTGCCGTCCCATTCGAAGAGGAAGCTGTAGTGAATGTCGCACATTTTTTCGTTTGCCTGTCTCGTTTGGGCAAGCAGTTGGTTGGCGGCTTGCTCGCTGATGTTGGGGACGAGGTGTCGGAGGACGGATGCGCGCATCGGCAACGTCTCGGAATAAAAGTCATTCGCCCATTCGGTGACATTCAGCGCCACGATTTTCTTGCCGTCGTGAATCACTTCGGCTGTTTGCACCATACTTTCTCCATTGTAGAAATCAACGGAGGCGAGTCGTTTGCCGTCGTAGTTGAAGACGTACTTGTTGTTGTATCCGCAGTGGATGGCGGCCAGTCGTTTGCCGTCGTATTCGTATGTTTCCACGGCGGCCTGGTTCCCTTCGTCATTGTAGTAGGTGATGGATTCCAGAAGATTGCCGTTCCAGTTCCACTCTTCTTTCAATAACTTATCAGTGTTGAAAGTTTCGCCGTGGTCTTTGATTTCGGCGGAATAGTAGATGCGGCTGATTTTCTGTTTTGGATTGTAAACGCCTTCCTTTTCGCAGGATGTTGCCGCGCAAAGCAAAATCATTGCGATTACGAACAATTTACATAAGTTTTTCATAATTAATGTTTTGAACTATTTATTGCTCTGTTTTAAATGCGATTTTCAGGTGGGAAAGTTGCTGAACGTAGTGATGACTTTGCTTTTGTGAGAATGATGTCTGTATTCGTGTCGTTCAACAATTCATCCCGATTTATTTGTATTCGTAGTAGTAGGTGTCGGTAAAAGTGGAATGATATTCCTCGTAGTCGAATTGGTAGGAGTGGCTTTTGGTGGCGGGATATTTCCCGTCGTAGGTGTAGGTGAAGGTGTTTTCCTCAATGTCGCCATCAAAGAATTCGCGTTCCGTAACGACGTTGTTTTCGGAGCCGACTTTATAGAAAATGTCGTAGGAGAACAAACCCTTGAACGGGTTCTTCATATTGTCGTAAGCGTATTCGATATGATAGTCGTAATCGCTATCTTCGAAGATGGTTTTCTTGATGTTTTTCCCTTCCCATTCGATTTTGATGTAAAAACTGTCGAATTCTTTCGTTGTGTTTTCAGCTAGCATTTTGGCAAGTTTCTGTGAGGCGTGAACCGCGTCAACGTTCGGGAGGAAAATTCTGAAGAGGGTGGGGGAGATGCGGGTGGGAGCTGCCTTGCTTTCGTACGTGGTGATTTTGACTTCCGACATCTGCTTGTCGTTGTCGTTATAGAAGAAGGCCATATCTTGTTCGAGGGTGTTGCCCGTGTAGAATTCCACGAGTGTGAGGCGATTTCTGTCGTAGGTGAGCACACATCTTTCGTTGCCTCCCAAGTCGATTCCGCTCAATCGGTTTTTCTTGTCGTAGCTGTATTTTTCTTCGCGGTCCAATTCGCCATCCTCATCATAGAAACTGATGCCGCTCAGTCTATTGTTGTCCCAGTACCAGAGTTCTTGCGCGTACTTTTCAACGGTGGAGATGGCACCGTTCTCTTGGGTTTGTGAGGAGTAGCAAATGCGGCTGATTTTCTTTTTCGGGTTGTAAACGCCGTCTTTTTCACAGGATGCCACTACGAAAAGCAAAATTGTTACGATTGTAAATAATTTACATAAATTTCTCATAATCAAGTGTTTAATTTAGTATAATAATGTATTGTTTTTAACAAGAATATTTTGCAAAGGTACGAAAAAAATCGGAATTATCCTTTTTAGTCTTGTTGATTTGTACGCCGAAAATTTTAGGATCTTCCGATAAGGGGAATTGTCCGCACTGCGGGATAACCGCTCAACACATCGCAAATCCCGAATTGTCAGTTCACAGCAACTCCTCTTTCTTTTTTTCTTGAGAAAAAGAAAGAGGTTTATTTAAAGAAAATGGAGTTGCATCATTTTGTCTTG
>JAZQOJ010000036.1:0-4483 GCA_045627805.1 Bacteroidales bacterium | reverse complement strand
CGGAAGTCCATATTGTCGGAACGGATGAACGATGCTTCCACGCCGAAACCTTTCATAGAATACGACGCATTGATTAACAGGGCGTTACCATTCTTGTAAATGTAGTCGTTGGTGTTGTTGGGGTCGTTGTTTTTGTGTGCGAATTCACCTTCCAGGCGGAAACCTTTGTATCCGAAATTCAGGCGGGCGCCCCAAGTGGCGATGTTCTGCGGAATCTTATCGGCGGGAACGATGCCAGTGCCGTTCACGTTGTTTTGCACGATTGGAACGTAGATGTCGGACTCGCTTTTCTCATATTTGCTCACGAAACTTCCGCCTATGGATGCGGTGAAACCTTTCTCCGACATCTTGGGTATCAGCTCGTTGAACGAGAGTTCCGCGTCAAGGCCGCGCACATAGTCTTTGCGCTTGGCATAGTCGAAATCGAAATTCTTGCGCTCGAAGCCCCACACGCCTTTCAGGGTGATTCCCTTGTAAGGCGTGACCTTGATGCGTGCGCCGAGCAGACTGTTGTCAATGCCGAGCTGTCGGTCCTCGTAGGCGCGCAGAGTGAAACCGTTGCCGAACTGCTCGTAGAACGTGCCGGCAGTCACCTGGATGAAGTCATTCTTGTAATCCAGGAAATAATTGGTGAGTCCCTGGCCTTTGTAGCCAATGTCCTCGAAGTCGATGAGCGGGAAACTGTAGAACTCGTAACGCAGGCCGGCAGTGAAGCCGCCGTTGGTGTAGTTGAGGTTCAGCCAGGTGTTGGCACGCACCTTCTCCTTCACCTCCTTTGCGTTGATGAGAGAGTCGGGGATGTAGTACATTCCGTTGAAGCCGAAGTCACCTCCAATGTGTCCCCATTTCGACTGCGCGAAAGCATTGCTGCAACACAAAATGGTTATGATGCAGAAAATTAGGTGTTTATGTTTTCTCATTGTTGAACTATTGAGTTGTTGAATGGTTGAAGCGTTTCCCACGTTCCCTTATTTCTCCTTTTCCTCTTTCAGCTGTTTCAGCACCTCATAGATCTCGGCTTCTCCGCCCTGGGCGTAGGAGGTGTGCGACCAAACGATGTCGCCGTATTCGTTGAGAACGCAGAGGAAGGGCACGTCAACCACGTTGAGTGCGCGCTTGAGGTCGGAGTTGACATCTTGCAAAACGACATAGTCCCAGCCCTTGCTGCGCACGAACGGAGCCACTTTGGAGGCAGAGCGGGTGTCGTCGATAGAGACGGCATAAAGCACTACGCCAAACTCTTCCTGCCAATCCTCATAAACCAGAGAAATGGCATCAAGTTCTTCCTTGCAGGGCGTGCACCAGGTGGCCCACAGACTGATGATGAACGGGTGTGAGCCGTCATAGAACTGCTTGGTTGACATCACCTCGCCGTCCAAAGTCTTCACGTCAACACTGGGAATTCTCGGATAGTTTTTCGCTTTTTCCTCTTGTGCGTACAAAGCTGTGCCAAGCATCAAGCCGATTAAAAGAAAGACAAATTTTTTCATTTTTCAAACTATTTAATAATAAAAATTGATACGCTTCACTATGAGATTTTTAACTTGCAAATTTACATATTTTTTTTGAAAGGTGCAGAGCTCATTTGCATTTTGTCGGATAATTTGTTTTTTGCGGCATTTTTCCCAAACTTCTCCCAATTTCAGCGGGTTTTGCGGCGCTCACGAAAGTCATTTAGACGAACACCTTGCCATAAGGTTTATTTATTTTATTTATTATCAGTATCTTAATTGTTGAATTTATTTTTTATAAAAAATGTAGAAAAGGGTTGTGCGAAACCGAAAAAGTTGTATTTTTGCAATCTCAATGATGAGAGAATGTCTCCTTAGCTCAGCTGGTAGAGCAATTGACTCTTAATCAATGGGCCCAGGGTTCGAGTCCCTGAGGGGACACGAAAAAGCAGTGAGTAATCACTGCTTTTTTTGTTATCTGTTCCGCTCGATTGTGTCGCAAGGCGAGCCAAGGCGGCTGTCACTGGAAAATTATTTCCAATCAAATGTTTCGTTCAGTTCCCAATAGCCGCGCACGGTGATTCCGCCTTTGAAGAACTGTGTGCGCTCGGGTTGCAATTTGCTACGGTAATTTCCCGTGTCCCAGCGGCCATTGCCATTCTGGTCTTCAATTACCTTTATTTTGTAGCGGCCAGCCAGCAGTTGCGAATACAAGAGTTCTTCGCTGGCAGTCAGTGTGTTGCTTTGAATGATATCTCCCTTCTCGTTGAGCAGTTGCACAATGTACGCGTAGCCGGTTTCGGGCAGGTTGAATTGCATTCGCAGCGTTCCGTAATCTTTAGCAGTTCGCTGTGTGAAGTTGATGATGGTGCTATCGTTGTAGCATCCGTTATATCCTTGAAATACAGAGTCTTTGATGATGATGGAGTAGGGGACTTTCTCCTCCAATTTGGGGTTGATGGCGATTCTCATCACCAGTGTGTCGGCTACTGAGATGGGAATGTGGAGGGTATCGTTGCCGGCGCGTTTCCTTTTGCCTATCGCGATGATGGTGTCTTGCTCAATAGGGCGGACGGGGTAGGGGAAACTGAGAATAATCGGCTTGTAGAGTTCCCCCGTGTTGGAACTGGAGACCAGCAGTTGACCTTGTTCGGCGGCTTTTGCCCCGCGGCGGCTGCGGGCGTCCTTTTTCTTGAACGGTGTGATTTTCAGTGTGTCGCACGTTTGTCCATTCACTTTCATCGCGAAAGTGACCGTGTCTGTCAGCTCGCTTTTCAGATACCAAGTGATGGTGTCCTTTCCTACAATCTCCCATAAGTCGGGAAGCGTTCCGCTAATCGGAACCACTTCGTGCGCCGTGATGGTGTTCTTGTAGAAGAATTCGTATTTACCCGTTTCTTTGTTCTGCATTTTGGAGAAAACTTGCAATGTGTCTTCTTCAGTAAAGTAACGTAAAATTATGGCCGACAATGTGTTATCTGTGGTGAGCGTGTCCTTTTTGAGCGTGTCGTTGTGGGCGGTGGAGTCTGCGGCATGCGGAATCGGAACCGCTTCGAAAGTCTGCTCTCCGAAGGCGATTTCCTCGTTGGGAAGGTCAAAAATGAGATTGTTGTTGATGTCTTTGAGGGCGAACAATTTGTATGCGCCTTCCTTGATGTTTTTGATTTGGAAAGTTCCGTCGTTTTGCGTCTTGCTTATGAATTGAGGGCGAGTTGTGAGTGGAAGCGAATCGATGTCCTCCGTGTAAGCGAAGACGAAAACGTTTTTCACGGGCTCCAAGGTTAGCGCATCTATTACTTTCCCTTTCAACATAAAGGAATCAACATAATCGCCAGTGGAGAAGGCGTAGTTGTAAAAGGGAATGGGGTTGTCTTCGGTGTAGTCGTGAATGCAGTCGGCGAAACCGATGTTGTAAGTTTGGTTGGGCTTTAGTGAGTCCTGGAACTTGATAATGAGCGATTTGCCGCTGAGCGTATAGGTGGGCTCCTTTTCCATTGGAGGGGAGATGAGCACGTTTTCAAGCGTGTTGTTGAGTGTCACGAATTCGTCGAAAGTAACCTTGACAGTATTGCTGTTGAAGTTGACGGCTCCGTTGGGTGGCGTTTCTTTTACCACCTTCGGCGGGGTTATGTCTTTCGGGCCGCCGACAGGGGTGACGATTTTTGCGCAGCTGTAAAGCAGGAGTAAGGCAGAAAAAAAGAGTAATATTCGGCGCATAGTGTTAGTTTTTAGGAATTTTGAGCTTTTGTCCCACCACGATCACGTTGGCGTTTTTGAGATGGTTGTAACTCACAATCTTGCCGATGGTGGTGTGATACTTGTTCGCGATGCCGAGCAGGTTCTCGCCACTTTTCACTGTGTGGATGGTATATTCTTCGCTGTCATTGGGGTGTTGCGAAGCAGTGCCCTTAGAGTTCTCGGCTTCCGCTGTTTGTGGTTTGCTATCTGACTTATTGTCAGACGCTTGCGCATTGCTGGTGCTTGAAGTTGCAGATGAGCTCGTTTTCGGCTTTGTGTAACCGACGATCAGCTTTTGTCCGGTTTTCACATAGTTGCTTTTCAGCTTGTTCATTTTCTTGAGTTCCTCGACGGAAAGCCCATACTTGTTTGCGATTTTTGACAGGTTCTCGCCGCTTTTGACCGTGTGGTATTTCTTAACTGATTGCGCCGACGACGCGGGCTTCCCAGTGAAGGTACTGACATACATCTGGAGCGGTGCGAAATAGGTGTCGTAGTTGTATTTGTAGATGGAATCCTGAAGCTGAATGAAGCGCACTATGTCGCGGCTGCGCAGCTTGAGTGGATATTGTTTTTCGAAAGCGGGAATCACGCTGCGCTTGTATTGTGGGTTCAGCGTCTCGATTTCCTTGACATCGATGTTGAGAACGTGCGCGATTTGCTCAAAATGGACTTCCTTCTTCACCATCACGGTGTCGATGTCGGTAGGGATGGCGATTTTGGCGGGAGTGATGCCGTGCATTTTGTAGTAATTCATCATATAGTAAACGCCGATGAAAGCGGGGAAGTAGTTC
>JAZQOJ010000035.1:0-24264 GCA_045627805.1 Bacteroidales bacterium | reverse complement strand
AACCACTTCATTGTGAAAACGATTGATGGCTGCAGCCGGACAATCTTTTCCATTATTATTTCATTTATATTCAGTAAGTTAATAAAATAATCATAACAGACTTATGACTTGAGACTTAAGACTTTTTGCGCTGAAATTATTCGAAAACTGACGAATGAGTGAGTGCAAAGCCAAACTTGTTTGAGCTTTGCCGAGCGAAAAGGAAGAAAAGAAGCGCAGCTTCTTAACAGACGAATGAGTGAGCGCAAAGCCAAACTTGTTTGAGCTTTGCCGAGCGAAGAGGAAGAAAAGAAGCGTAGCTTCTTAACAACGAGAATGAAATTTCCTGCGCATTTCCTCTATCACGCCGCAGGCGGCATTCGTCCTTTCGTCCATTCATCCAATTAACCGTTTAACCGACGTTAACCGTTTCCACGTCTCATAATTCCCATTATCGGAAGCTGCCAATCTACAAATCCGCAGGGTGAATGGCGGGAAATTCCAAAATAATCATAATGAAGAATCGCAATTTTTTGTATTTTTGCAAAAACATTGTGACGTATTTTGAGTTTCAAATGCGGACTTGTGAAAATTATTAACCAAATTTAAATATAATTAGGATGAAAAGAGCCCTTTTCTTTTTGATTTTCGTGACGATTTGCGGAATCGTGGCGGCGCAGGAACAATACATCGTTCCGAAAGTCACACAAACCGAAGGCCAGGGCAATGGCGGACAGTTTCTTTACTTGTCAGACGAAACGGTGGCCGGCATTATGGCGGGCGCTCCGTGGAAAGTGCAGGACGTGCAATACGCCAACGGCGCTTCTCCCATCCAGGTCCGGATTGTTGACCCGACGCAGCTTCACACCGACTACGATTATGTGGTAAAAATCCAGCCGCTGGCGGATGCCTCCGACAGCTCGCTGATCAGTAACGAGGCGCACTGGACGCTCACCGTTCTGGACGGCGATGCGAACGTGGTGGACACTTACCAGTCGCAACACACTATCAGTGAAGGAATTGCCGAAACCATTCCGGGACAAGGGATTTCCATTTCCATCAAAAACCACCCCTACTCATTCTATCGCGATGCCGTGAAAGAATTGGCCGGCTATCCCGATATCACTTATCAAAACAACGTGAAATATGCGGAGCCCGACCTGCTGGGTTCTTTCATCACATACAGCGGATCCCACCATTGGCTTTCGGGCATTGCGGACGATGATATCGCAATGAAAAACAATTGGATCCGCGCCGGACATTACACAGTGGGACCGTGGGACGAGTCGAGCGATATTCAGGACGGAGTGGAAGACGAATACTACAGATGGAGACTGGAAGACTACTTTTATTTGTATCTGCCGCTACACGGATCCTGGAATGCACGTGCATTCCGCGACTATTATGGGCAGTATGAGAATGTGATTGGCGGCACGTGGGCTCCGTATCCGCTGGCTTCGGCATACGACGGAGGGCCGCAGGCGAAGTACATCACGCCCGACGAACCGGCAGCGCAAAATGAGCCACAGCCGGCCTATTATGACCTCACGCACTTTGGGAGTGTGCAAAACACCCCCGGCTACAACCCCACGATGACCAATCTTTACTCCGTAGATATTGTATTAACTCCGGACCAGAGCAAGTGGACCCGCGCTGTGGTGTTGGAAGCCGGTTCTGCCACCGCCGAAGAAAATTTCCAAGTTGCGCAGCATTTCAATGGCGAAACCTACTACAACATTCGCCACGAACCGAAAAAATGTCCGTCGGTGGGCAAGAACGGGCAGCCCGACAACTCCGGCACCACGGGAATGGGCTGGTTCCCGGGTTACGCCATCAACGTGGAGACGGGCGAACGCCTGAACATTATGTTCGCCGAAAACTCCGCCGACGTCGCCAACAACGGTGCCGATATGCTCTTCAACCCCACTTCCGACGCCGAGCACTGGGGCGGCTGCCACTTTGTTTATGTTTGCGGCAGCACGGGCAGCACCTGCAGTGTGGTCTACAGATGCGCCTTACAACGAAACTTCAACGCTAACGCAGGAACCTTCACGGGTGAAGATAATGAACAATATGCTTACTACGATTGCGGCGCTTATGATGATGGGAAATGGCTCAAGGAAAAATTCGCGACCTTTACCGCTGACACCAATTACGATGACAGTAACCGCAAAAAACGCAAAATGCAGCTGTTCAACAATGTGATGTGGACCAGTATTCCGATGCCTGCACAAGGCGAAGAGAGCAACTGGCTTTCCTGCGATGCCACCATCCGCATCCGCGTGGCACGGCCCTTTATGTTCTACTCATCCGCTGTCGGCGTGGGCCCCGAAAACCCGGAGAACAACAATGCGCCCGCTTATCGCTTCAATATGCGCGACCTGCGGCCCGCAGACGAGTTCGTTTACCATCGTTTCGGAATGGACGATGACACTCTTAACATCATCAATGTCAACGAAATCGATGCGCTTATCTCCCCCATCGGCGTGCATTTCTACGGGGCGATTTCCGGTGCAGACGAGTTCTTCCATTATTACGTTCCTAAAAGTTCCAAAAAGGGCACCTATTTCTCACAATCACTCTGGTTCGGCGGCTTGGACGAAAATGAGCAACTCCACTTGGCCGCTATGCGTTTCGGACAGATAGGATACGATTTCTGGACAGGTCCGCTTTCCACCATCGACGCCACCACCGATGCCGAAACGGTGAACCAATGGAACCGCTGTTTCAAAATCACCCGCAACGAAGTTATGGATTTTCTGGCTCACGAAGATGACGAATCGTACGCCATTCCGCAACACATCCTCGACTGGCCCGCACACGGCGACACCACCAAGGGGCAGGCCTACAACCTGGCGCCCTACATTGACGTGAATGGCGACAATCACTACGATCCCCAAAACGGCGACTATCCTTCTTTCCCCGGCGATATGTGCCTGTTCTTCATTTTCAACGACAACTTTGCCGCTCACGGAGAAACCGGCGGCACGCCTGTGGGAATGGAAGTTCACGGAATGGCTTACGCCTTCAACACACAAGACGACTCCTTGCTCAACAACACTTTGTTCTTTAATTACAAGATTTTCAACCGTTCCCCAAACTCACTCCACAACACTTACCTCGGCTTGTGGAGCGACTGGGACCTGGGATACTCCAATGATGATTATGTGGGGTGCGACGTGCAGAAAAGCACCGCCTATTGCTACAATGGAACAGAAATTGACGGCGGCCGCTGGGAATATACCTACGACGAGTTTGACAATGTCATAGATTCCACATTTATTTTAAACGAAACGGGATATGGCGAGAATCCGCCCATCCAAACCCTGACCGTGTTGGGCGGCCCATATTTGCCCGCCGACAGCGTGGACAACCCCGCCTATACGGACAGTCTGGACTGCGCCCTTTTTGTCAACAACGGGCTCAACCAATATGCCATCAACGGACGTAATTTCGGCAACGGCATTGCGGATGACGAGAGACTCGGACTGACGGGATTCACCTACCACAACAATGATAATTCCATGTGCGGAGATCCAAGATCGGCCAATGAATATTACGCATACTTGAGCAGCACTTGGAAAGATGGCACGCATATGAAATACGGAGGCAACGGGCATCCTTCCAACGGCGCTTGCGATATTGATTGCCGCTTTATGTTCCCGAAAAACAGCGACCCGTGTTACTGGGGAACCAACGGCGTGGTTCCCGATTCGGCTTTCCTCTATGGTGACAATGGCTGGGACGAACTCGCTGCGGGCAATGCGCCGGACGACAAACGAGGATTGTCCATTGTGGGCCCCTTCGACTTCGAGGCCGGCGGAATGCAGGAAATCGACTTCTGCCTCTCCACCATTTTCCCGTCTTTTATGGATTCGCGCGATGGAAGTTCCCTGATTGACCAAGTTGACCAGTTGTTTTCGCAATATGAAGCCGGCGACATCAACCGTCTATTCGTGGAAGCCCCCACCACTATCATCAACGAAACCATTTGCGAGGGCGAGGAATTCGAATTTTATGGCGAGACTTATCAGAAAGAAGGCATCTATACGCATAAGATTATGAATGAATCGCAAACTCAAATCATTGAGACAGAGGAACTTCACCTAACCGTTATTCCCACTTACCAGATGATTTACGCAGACGTGCAGCCAGGACAAGAATACACTGAAAACGGCTTCGAGATTCCCGCTTCCCTCACAAACAATGTCGGCATCCAGATCCATCAACTCGAAACCGAAAACATTGACGGCTGCCCTTCCACCACCGTGCTCATTCTGGACGTGCGGCTGAATGCGGGCGTTGAATCCTATACTACGGTCAACGACCTGAAATTGTACCCGAATCCGACCACGGGATTGGTTCAATTCACCATCGACGATGCCGACCTGCTCAACAAGCAGGAACTGGTGCAAGTGTATGACTTGTCGGGCCGAATGATTCAGTGCTTCAACCTGGTTGACACCACTTCTTATATCGACTTATCCAATTGCACATCAGGACTTTACATAGTAAAAGTGGGAAATCACATTGGCAAGGTGGTGAAGAAATAGTTTGGTCAGGTTATCACAAAACAAAAAGCGCAGTCGAACGGCCGCGCTTTTTGCTTTTATACAACCCTCTTTTTTTATTACTTGACTTCCACTTTCCAAAGCCCGTGGAGGTTGCAGTACTCGTAAACCGCCACCACTTTGTCGTTCACCTGGAAAGTTGCCGACGGTTTCTCGCCCGGTTGCAGGTAGGCGATTTGGCCGCCGTGCTCGGTTTCCACGTAAATGAACTGGATGTAGTGCTCCGGTGTCATCGGGTGCTCGGTGCTGCCCACCGTCACTTCCACGGTTTTGCCGTCCACGATGACGACAACAGGCAGGTGCTTTTCCACCCCCTCGTTGGCCGTGCGGGGAACCAATTCCTCCATATAATCTCCACAGCATTCCACTGGAACACTTGAGTCAATGAGTTTTACAATCACGTTGCCGCATACATTGCAGCGATAAAATACTGGTTTCATAGTTGTTTGGTTTTAAATTGTTGATTTGTTGATTTGTTGAAATGTTGATTTGTTGAAATGTTGATTTGTTGAAATGTTGATTTGTTTGATTTGTTGAAATGTTTGATTTGTTGAAATGTTGATTTGTTTGATTTGTTGAACTGTGATCTGTGATCTGATTTGTTGAACTGTGATCTGTGAACTGTGATCAGTGATCTGATTTGTTGATTTGTTGAACTGTTGATTTCGTTTGGACGAGTAATCCTTTAACCCATTCCACCTTTCCACCATTCGCCCCATATTAACCGTTTTTAACCGTTTAACCGATCTTCACGCTGCCCACTTCACATCCTCATCGGCTTGCGAAATGGTGCCCAGTTGGAATTGTTCGGCGAGCAAGTTGCGGACGCGCGGTGAAAGGAAAGCCGGAAGGGTGGGACCGAGATGGATGTTGCGCACACCTAGCGAGAGCAGTGCCAACAGCACGATGACGGCCTTCTGCTCGTACCAGGCGATATTGAAAACGATGGGCAACTGGTTGATGTCGGAAACGTGGAACACGTCGCGCAAAGCGTAAGCGGTGAGTATCCACGAATAGCAGTCGTTGCACTGTCCGGCGTCAAGCACTCGCGGAATGCCGTCAATCTCGCCCAGATTGAGCTTGTTGTAGCGGTACTTGGCGCACCCCGCTGTGAGAATGATGCAGTCGGGAGGCAGCTGCTGTGCGAACTGCGTGTAGTAACTCCGGCTCGGCATTCGGCCATCGCAGCCGGCCATCACCACAAACTTGCGAATATGGCCCTTGCGCACTGCCTCCGCCACCTTGTCAACCAGCTGCGACATCTGGTCGTGGGCAAAACCACCCAGAATTTCCCCGCGCTCAAGTTCTTGCGGCGGACGGCACTGCTTCGCCATCTCGATGAGCGGGCGGAAGTCCTTGTTGCCCTGGATGTCGCTTACGATGTGCTGGCAACCTGGAAAACCGGTGGAGTTGGTGGTGAAAATGCGGTCGCGGTAAGGCGCGTCTTCAGATGGCGGAACAATGCAGTTGGTGGTGAACAGAATCGGACCGTTGAACGTGGTGAAGTCTTCGCGCTGGCGCCACCACGAGCTGCCGTAATTGCCGATCAGGTGCGGATAAGTACTGAGCCGCGGATAGAAATGCGCGGGCAGCATCTCGCCGTGCGTGTAAATGTCCACTCCGCTGTCGCGTGTCTGCTTCAGCAACAGTTCCAGGTCGTACAGGTCGTGGCCGCTCACTAAGATGGCCGGACGGTTGCGCACGCCGATGTTCACGTGCGTCACCTTCGGACGACCGTACGAATCGCTGTTCGCCTTGTCGAGCAGCGCCATCGCCACCAATCCGTAATGACCGGTCTCCATCACCAGAGAAAGCAAGTCGTCGAACGCCAAATCCTGCACCGTCAGGTCCGACAGCGCGCGCTGAATGAAGGCGTCCACCGTCTCGTCGGTGTAGCCCAGCCGGCGTGCGTGCGACAGGTAAGCCGCCATCCCTTTCAGTCCGTAAACGGTCAGCTCCACCAATGATTGCACATCCGGATTGAGGTTGCGCCGCACGCCGCAGCTGTCGGCCTTCCGGAAATAGTCGTTCGGCTGTCCGCGCCAGCGCAACTCGTCAACCTCCGGCAGTCGCACATTCTTCTTGCGGGCCAGCTCCGTCAAATGATTGCGCAACTGAAAACCGTGCATCACTTTCTGGAGCAAGGCCTCCTCGTCGAAATTGGCATTCGTGATGGTGGCGAAGAGCGCATCTTCCACAAAGGGAGCCACCTGTTCCGGCACACGCACCTCGCCAGCGCGCAACGCCGTGGCTGCCACCGCCACTCCGCGCACCGAAAACAGCAACACGTCCATCAGTGCCGCCGTGGTCGCCTTCTTGCCACATACACCGGCGATGGTACATCCCGTACCTTTCGCCGTTTCCTGACATTGAAAACAAAACATTTGCTTTTCCATAGTTCTTCTTTTTTTGGGGTTTGATAATCGGGTTCTGATTTCCTTTGAAAATCACGCCGCAAAAATAATACGGAGTTTTCATATTGAAATGATAGAATTTATTTCATTTCATATTGATAAAATAAATCATTATGAATAATTTGAATGTGCAAAGGATTCTTATTATATATTTATATTACAAAGCGTTTTTTTACATTAATAATATCAATATATTAATTGATAAAATCAATATAAATTTATGATTTTATAATAAATTCAAATCAAATAATTTCATACTTTTGCGGCACAAAAAAGAAGTTTTATGACCTTACAACAGTTGGAATACATTTTGGCATTAAACAAATATCGTCATTTTGCCAAGGCGGCGGAGGCGTGTGGCATCACGCAGTCAACGCTGAGTTTGATGATTCACAAATTGGAAGAGGAACTCGATATTGTGATTTTCGATCGCAATGCGCACCCTATTTGTCCTACGCACGCGGGCGAAGATGTGTTGCGGCAGGCGCAGGTGGTGGTGTTCAACGCACGCCAGCTCAAGGAGATGACACTGAGCGAGCGCAGCCGTATCAGCGGTGACCTGCACATAGGCGTTACTCCGACCATCGCGCCTTACATTGTGCCTAAGTTGTTCAGCTATACGCGGCAACACCATCCCGAAATCAATCTGCTTTCCGAGGAAATCAACAGAAAGGGACTCGTTGAAATGCTGAAGCAAGCCGAAATTGATATGGCCATTATGTCAATGCCCGACAAGGACGACTCGCTGTTGGAGATTCCGCTGTACAAGGAGAGATTCTTTGCTTACGTCTCGCCCACCGATCCGCTTTTCCAGCAGAAGGAGATTTGCTACAGCACGCTGCCGCGCGAGCGTGCCTGGATGCTGAAAGACGAGATCAGCTTCATACACCAGGTTGACAATTTGAGTGAAGACATCTCAATAAGCGATGAACCGACAAGTTACGAGTCGGGAAGTATGATAACGCTGTGCATCCTGGTTGACGACCTGGGCGGATTCACCACGCTTCCAGAATTGCACATTCCGCACCTCACCAGTTTCCGCCGCAAGCGCATCCGCCCGCTCGTTGACCCCACGCCTTTCCGTAGCGTGTCGCTGTTCGTGCGCCGCGACTATGTGCGCGAAACATTGTTGAACGTCGTCGCCGATGCCGTTAAGGCCTCCATCCCGGAAGAAATGTTAGACGAACGTCTCAAGAAGTTCCGCGTGCGACTGTAGCTGGAAAATCATTCTCGTTCAACAAATCCGCAAGACGAAAAAAATTCCATTTTTTTTAAAAACTGGCCAATATTTCGCTAAATATTTCTATATTTGCAGCCACTTTTTGTAAAAACATTTATTCAACATTTTATTAACCAAAACCAAAAAATTATGAAGAAAATTTTTACTTTTTTCGCCGCAATGGCATTGGTAGCTGGCGTTAGCGCACAGACCGTTGATTACGAATTGGCAGGTTTCATTGATGAAGAACAAAACTTCATTACTGAACTCAATCTGGGCTTGAACGACGACCTCAATCCCGCAGTTGCACTGATGAACAATGGTCCGGACGTTCCTGCTAATACCGACTCAATCTTCATCGACATCAGCATTATGGGCACTGAAATCGGTTCAATGTATATGTTGGGCTCACAAATGGCAACTCTGACTGCAGGTCAAGGTGTCGCTTTGAGTGGACAGGATCCGCTTTTCACCGCTGCTGAGATGAATGAAGCTGGTATCGAGGGTTCATTTGAAATGTGCTACACGATTCGCATCGTTGGTCAGGCCACTGATCCTGATGCAAGCAACAACACCGCTTGCCTTACCATCAATCGTGGTACCACTGACATCAACGAAATCGCTGAAGGCGAAGTCAGCGTTTACCCGAATCCTGCTACCACCGTTCTCAACGTTGCCAACGCTGAAGGCGCACAGGTTTCTGTTTTCGATATGAATGGTCGTGTAGTTGCCAGCATTGAAAACGCCAACGCTAACGAAACCATCAACGTTGCCAACCTCGCAAAAGGTATGTACATCGTTCGCATCGTTGACGGTCAGAACGTTACCACCAAGAAAGTTAGCATCGCTCGCTAATTTTTCTTTCACTCTACAAAGAATCCCGTGGCACTCCGCTGCGGGATTTTTTTATGAGGTGTTGAATTGTTGAAAGTTGCAAGTTGCAAGTTGAAAATGGTTAAATGGGGGAATGGAGGAATGCCGCCTGCGGCGCAAACAAGAAATTCGTAGGAAATTTTCTTTTAATAAGCCGCTCTCTTTTTCTCAAGAATAAAAGAAAGTTGAACGTCCGTGAACTGACAATCCGGGAGTCGCGATGTGTTGAGCGGATATTTTCAGCGCAGACATTTACCATTGTTTCCCGAAAATTACTATATTTGCAAATTCAAATTCAAATTCAATTTTATGGCCGACGATAAACAGATAATCTTTTCAATGGTGGGTGTCAGCAAGATTTTCCCGCCCCAGAAACAAGTTCTGAAAAACATTTACCTCTCTTTCTATTACGGCGCCAAAATCGGCGTGCTGGGTTTGAACGGAGCCGGAAAGTCGTCTCTGTTGAAAATCATTGCGGGCGTTGACAAGTCGTTTCAGGGACAGGTTGTGTTCTCGCCTGGCTATAGTGTCGGCTATTTGCCGCAAGAGCCGCAACTGGACGACAATCTGACCGTGAAAGAGGTTGTAAGCCAGGGAGTTCAGGAAGTTGTGGACATTTTGCGAGAGTACGACGAAGTGAATATGAAGTTCGCAGAGCCGATGTCTGACGACGAGATGAACAAGCTGATTGAGCGGCAGGGCGAACTCACTGAGCTGATCGACCAGTACGATGCGTGGGAACTCGACAACAAGCTGGAGCGAGCAATGGATGCCCTGCGCTGTCCGGAAGGCGACACGCCCGTGCGCAACCTCTCCGGAGGCGAGCGCCGCCGCGTGGCTTTGTGCCGACTGCTGCTCTCCGAACCCGACATCCTGCTCCTCGACGAGCCCACCAACCACCTCGACGCCGAGTCGGTGCAGTGGCTCGAAATGCACTTGCAACAGTACAAGGGAACGGTGATTGCCGTTACTCACGACCGCTACTTCCTCGACAATGTGGCGGGCTGGATTCTGGAGCTCGACCGTGGCGAGGGCATTCCGTGGGAAGGCAACTACTCTTCGTGGCTGGAGCAGAAAACCAACCGCCTCGCAATGGAGGCCAAGCAGGAGAGCAAGCGTATGAAAACACTGGAGCGCGAGCTCGAATGGGTGCGTATGGCTCCCAAAGCGCGCCACGCCAAGTCGAAAGCCCGTTTGAACGCTTACGACCGCCTGCTCAACGAGGATATCAAGGAGAAGGAAGAAAATTTGCAAATCTATATCCCGAACGGACCCCGTTTGGGCAACAAAGTGATAGAGGCCGTCGGCGTGTCAAAGGCGTTTGGCGACAAATTGCTCTACGAAAATCTCAATTTCAGTCTGCCGCCCAATGGGATTGTGGGCGTCATCGGACCGAATGGCGCTGGCAAAACCACACTTTTCCGCCTGATTATGGGATTGGAAAAGCCCGATTCTGGCACTTTTGAGGTGGGAGAAACGGTGAAAATTGGCTATGTGGACCAGCAACACGCTGAAATTGACCCCGAAAAGAACGTGTGGGAAGTGATTTCGGAAGGCAATGAGCAAATGCAGCTCGGCGGGCGCCTCATCAATTCCCGCGCTTACGTCTCCCGCTTCAATTTCAATGGCACCGATCAGGGAAAACTGGCCGGCGTGCTGTCGGGCGGCGAGCGCAACCGTATGCACTTGGCGCTCACACTTAAGTCGGAAGCCAACGTATTGTTGCTTGATGAGCCGACTAACGATATAGATGTCAATACGTTGCGGGCTTTGGAAGAGGGCTTGAACGATTTCGCTGGCTGCGCCGTGGTCATCTCGCACGACCGCTGGTTCCTCGACCGCATCTGCACGCACATTCTGGCTTTCGAAGGCGACTCTCAGGTTTATTTCTTTGAGGGAAGCTATTCCGAATACGAGGAAAATCGCAAGAAACGTTTGGGCGATACGGGTCCCACCCGTATCCATTACAAAAAGTTGATGAAATAGTTTCGTGCTGAAAATCAGTATTATAAATGCTTGCATTCACCCATTTTGAAAATCCGCGCACGATAGAAGGAAACGTTTATTTCGCTTCCGATTTCCATTTCGGAACGCCCAACGCTTCTGTCAGCAGGCAGCGTGAGGAGGCGGTAGTGCGTTGGCTCGACCAAATTGCGCCAACCGCCGACTACCTTTTCTTGCTGGGCGATATTTTTGATTTCTGGTTCGAATATCGCGACGTGGCGCCGAAAGGAAATCTGCTTTTTTTAGCCAAATTATTGGAAATGAGCAAAAAAGGAGTCCGGATTTTCTATTTCACGGGCAATCACGATATGTGGGTGAAGGACTATTTCACGCGCGAAATGGGTGCTGAGGTCTTTCATCAGCCGCAGGCGTTTCTGGTGAATGGGAAAAAATGTGTGGTGGGGCACGGCGATGGACTGGATCCTGATGATAAGGGTTATCTGTTTATTAAAAAGCTGTTTGCCAGCAAGTTGTGTATTGCTTTGTATGGTGCATTGCCGCCGAGGTGGGCTTTCGCTTTGGCGCGTGCCTGCTCGCACAAAAGCCGGAAAAGCAGCAGCGAAAAGCACCGAATTGGCTGCAAGGAGGAAAAGTTGTTGCAGCACGTGCGCAGCGCCTACTCTCAACACGACATCGATTACTTTATTTGCGGCCACATTCATAATCCTATGGAAATGAATTTAGAAAATGGTGTAACTTATTTGAACACAGGAGATTGGCTTCATCATTCATCGTTCGTTTCTTGGTGCGATGAGTCGCCTCAACTATTTTCTTTTTTTGAAAATTTTAATCACGCATCATCATTATGAAGTGGTGGATTCAGAAATACAATGTTTTAACCTCCAATACTTGAAATAAATTGCTTAACTTTGCAACCTTAAAAGAATAGTTATGAAAATTGCGATTGTTGGCTCTGGCTATGTCGGCTTGGTTACGGGAACCTGTCTTTCCGAAGTGGGTTTTGAGGTGATTTGTGTTGATGTTAACGAACAGAAAATCAGGTTATTGCAGGATGGTAAATGTCCTATTTACGAACCTGGCTTGGAAGAGATGATGCGCAGCAATATGCGCAAAGGCAAACTGTCGTTTACCACATCGTTGGAAGATGTGATTGCCGATGTTGACGTGGTTTTTTCCGCGGTGGGCACGCCTCCCGATGAAGATGGCAGCGCCGACTTGCGCTATGTGTTGGAAGTGGCTCGCACGGTCGGAAAGTCAATGAGCAAGTATTTGGTGTTGGTCACCAAGAGCACGGTTCCTGTGGGTACTGCCCGCAAGGTGAAGGCCGCCGTGCAAGAGGAACTTGACAAACGCGGCGTGAAAATCGAGTTCGATGTCGCCTCCAATCCCGAATTCCTTAAGGAAGGCGATGCCATCGGCGACTTTATGCATCCCGACCGCATCGTGGTGGGTGTGGAATCGGAAAAGGCCCGCGAAACGATGGAGAAAATCTACAAACCTTTCGTAATCAATGGCCATCCCATCATTGTTACCGATATCTGCTCCGCCGAGATGATTAAATATGCCGCCAACTCTATGCTGGCCACGCGCATCAGTTTTATGAACGACATCGCCAACTTGTGTGAGGCGGTGGGTGCCGACGTGAATATGGTTCGCAAGGGAATTGGCTCCGACAGCCGAATCGGAAGCAAATTCCTTTACGCTGGCATCGGCTATGGCGGGTCCTGCTTCCCGAAAGACGTGAAGGCGCTGATTCATACCGGCGAGGAAAATGGATGCTCTCTCGATATTTTGAAGTCGGTGGAATCGGTGAACGAGCGACAGAAAGAGGTGCTGTTCAAGAAGTTGCAAAAATATTATGGCGGCGATTTGCGCGGAAAATGCGTGGCAATGTTAGGGCTGGCGTTCAAACCCAACACCGACGATATGCGCGAGGCACCCTCTTTGGTGCTCATCGACAAATTGTTGAAGGCGGGTTGCATCGTGAAGGCGTACGACCCCGTTGCCATTGCCGAATGTAAACGTCGTATTGGGAACGCAATTACCTATTGTCCAGATATTTATGAAACAATCGCGGGCACGGATGCGCTTTTCCTGGTAACCGAGTGGTCGGAGTTCCGCGTGCTGGATTTCAACAAGGTGAAATCCACAATGCGCCACGCCGTCATCTTTGATGGCCGCAACATCTACAATAGCGATGAGGCCACCAAGTTGGGCATTGATTATTTCCCCATCGGGAAATAGCGTTCGATAAATATTGTTAGAAAGCCAGGGCTTAATCAATTCGTTCCGTAACCGAAAACGAACTTGCGAAAGGAATATTGCTCGTATTTCGCAAACGCAGAAGTCCTTGCCAGAATTTCCGTTTCTGGAAATCACTGTCTCAACGCTCATTAATAATGTACGATGAGTTCCAAAATCACGCGATCGTCTTTGCAGTTGTCGCCGAGATGGGCGAAATATTTTTCGTAATTCAGTCGGATGCCCGTGCGCACGGGTTTTTCAATGAAAATCATTGTGAAGCCCGCCGTGATTCGCTGGCGATGCGTGTCCCAGGTGTAAAGTCCCAAATCGTTCAATTTCCCGTTGCAATTGGGCGTGATAGCATCGTAGCGCAGTGCCAGCGCCACGTTGTCAAGCCAGGGTTTCTGAATTAGGAAAGTGTAGTAGGCAAAACCCTCAAACGCGTGTGTGGGCGCAAAGCCCTCGTCGGAGTAGAATTTGTAAATGTATTCCGCATCCAAGTGCAAGCCGCCGATCTCGTACTTCACGCCGAAATCGAAATTGTGCATCCGCACATCGTCGTACTTGACCGCCGCATAGTTGAGCGACAGTTCAAACCCCTTGAAGAAATTGAAAGTGCCGCGCGCCACATAGTTGAGCGACTTCTGAAACTGCATCTGCTTGCTGAAACCGCCACTGTTGAACACTCCCGCCTTAATGCTGAACGGAATCACCTTGTCCCACTGGTATTCCACCACGCCTCCCACGTCGCTCCACGCGGTAAGTCGCTGGGTGAGAAACGATTTATCGGAAAAATAATACTGGTAGGGCGAGAGCAGATTCTCATTGCTGAAGGGCATTTTGTCGTAGCCGATGAGGAATGAAAGCCCCTTCACCGGCTTGAACTTGGCGAAAATGGCAACGGGCGAGAAGCCGCCACCGAAACTCAAATCCACAAGCGCCATATAGGAGAACATTCGGTGCAGATCTCCGTACACGCCCACGCGCGTGTGGCGAAGTTCGAAGTGGTGCAAGTCTTGCTGCGTGGCGTATTCGTAGCGCCCCAGAACTGTGGCCGTGAAATGAGGAATCAGTTCTTTTTTTGAAAGTTTGAATTCCTTTTTTGATGATGTATCGGCTGTCGCCGCCGTTGTGTCGGCTGACTGAGAATAGATGGTCGCGATTCCGCAAAAGAGAAGGATTGAGACAAGAAATTTCTTCATAAAAAGTTCTATACCATACAAATGGCGACACTTGAAGATGCCGCCACGTTAAACAATAATCAGATGGATCAACCCCCGCATTTCGAATAGGAACAGTTGGTGCAGACGAGGCAGCCCTCTTTGAATTCCATCGTGTTTTCGGCGCCGCATTTGGGACAAACCACGCCGTGCGCTTTCGTGCCGTCCTTGATGAATTTCTTGAGGGCGCGGATGACGCCATTTTTCCACGAATTGATGGTTTCCTCGCGGAAATTGAGCCCGCCGATGATGTCGCACACGTTTTCGATTGCGATTCCGTTGCGCAGCAAGGCGGAAATCATCTTCGCATAATTCCAGAATTCGGGATTGAAGCAGCGGTTGAGCCCGCTGATGGTGATCGTGTAGCCATCGCAATCCTGGTACTGGAAGTCATACGACTTGCTTCCGTCCTCATTGCGGTTTTTGATGATTTTGCCGTGCGTGATGCTCTTGGGCATCGGCATTCGTTCTTCGTCGCTCTTGCCGGTGAAAATCTCGTACGGGGTTCCGTCTTCGCGCAGCCCCACCAGCGCCACCCACGCTTCGTTGTTGTTGCGGAAGCGGATCACTTCGGCGTTCAACTCCTTGGGACGCTTGAAGTTGACGACCGGCTTTTCGGCTGTCTTGGGCTTTTCGTTCACACTGTTGAGCACACCGTCGCGCGAGCCATCGCGGTAAACGGTCATCCCTTTGCAGCCACATTCCCACGCCTTGCGGTACAGCGCGTCAACTGTTTCCTGGGGCGTTTCGCGCGGCAGGTTGATGGTGACCGAAATGGAGTGGTCAACCCATTTCTGAATCATTCCCTGCATCTCCACTTTTTTCAAATAGTCGGTATCGTTGGCCATCGCCTTGTAGTAGGGCGACTTCGCCACGATTTCGTTGATCTCTTGCTCCTTCATATCGGCGAAGGTGGCAGTGTCGTAGCCGTTCACTTCGGCCCATTTCAGGAATTTCTGATGGAAAACGAGGTATTCCTCAAACATATCGCCGTTCACGTCTTTCACGGTCGGGCGGTTCATATTGATATCGTTGGGATTGATTTTCCGTCTTCTTTTATAAACCACATTGAAGGCGGGCTCAATGCCGGAAGTGGTTTGTGTACAGATACTTACACTTCCTGTGGGCGCAATGGTGAGCAAAGCGATATTGCGGCGGCCGTAACGTGCCATATCCTCGTACAATTGAGGATCGGCCTCTTTGAGGCGCAGGATGTAGGGATTCTGCGCCTCTTTCTCGGTGCTGTAAACGGGAAACGCGCCGCGTTCGCTGGCCATTGTCACCGATGAGCGGTAGGCGGCGAGGGCCAGATTCTTGTGAACGTATGTGGAGAAGGCGTTGCTTTCGTCGGTGCCGTAGCGCAAGCCGAGGGCGGCGAGCATATCGCCTTCGGCTGTGGTGCCGAGCCCCGTACGCCGGCCCTTCTGCGACTGGCGTTTGATCTTTTGCCACAACTCTTTCTCAACACGCTTTACGGAGTCCGTCTCAGGATCTGACGCGATTTTTCTCAAAATAGCGTCCACCTTCTCGATTTCAAGGTCGATAATGTCGTCCATAAGACGTTGTGCGTAAGCAACGTGTTGTTGAAAGAGCGGCAGATTGAAGGATGCTTTGTCCGTGAAAGGTTGGTCCACGTAGCTGTATAGGTTAATGGCTATCAAACGGCAGCTGTCGTACGGGCAAAGCGGGATTTCGCCGCACGGATTGGTGGAGATGGTGCGGAAACCCTGGTCGGCGTAGCAGTCGGGAACTGCCTCGCGGTGGATGGTGTCCCAGAAAAGAACGCCGGGCTCCGCCGATTTCCACGCGTTGTAGATGATTTTCGTCCACAACTTGGCGGCATCTATTTGTTGAACAACTTTCGGATTCTTCGATTCGATAGGATATTGCTGAGTGTAGGGCGTGCCATTGGCAACGCATTGCATAAACTCATCGTCGATGCGCACCGACACATTGGCACCGGTGACTTTCCCTTCGGTCATCTTGGCGTCGATAAACTTCTCAGCATCAGGATGTTTAATGGAGATGGTGAGCATCAGCGCGCCGCGTCGCCCGTCCTGGGCAACCTCGCGTGTGGAGTTGGAGTAGCGCTCCATAAAGGGCACCACGCCGGTGGAGGTCATCGCGCAGTTCTGCACGCCACTTCCCGACGGGCGGATGGCCGACAGGTCGTGTCCCACGCCGCCACGGCGTTTCATCAACTGCACCTGCTCCTCGTCCATCTGCATAATGCCGCCGTAGGAGTCGGCACGGTCGCCATTGCCAATCACGAAACAGTTGGAAAGCGACACCACCTGGTAGCGGTTGCCAATGCCCGCCATCGGGCTCCCCTGTGGAACAATGTATTGGAAATCCTTCAGCAAACTGAAAATCAACTCCTCGCTCATCGGATTCGGATATTTTTTCTCGATGCGGGCGAACTCGCGGGCAAGGCGGCGATGCATATCGTCGGGTGTGCGCTCCACCAATTTCCCCGAACGGTCTTTTAACGCGTACTTGTCAACCCACACACTCGCTGCCAGCTGGTCGCCGTGGAAATAATCCACCACATCCTGAAAAATATCGGTCTTCTCGTATGTCTGTGTTGGCTCTTCAATGGCTGACTCATCTGAACTTTCAATTTGTGCAAAAAGATTTGTATTGTCTTGTGCGACAGTACGTTTATGGCGTTTCGGAGCAATGCTTTTCGAGGCCATCCTGCTCAAATTTTTCTCGCGAGCCGATAAAAGACTCTCGTCGGTGGTCTTCATACTTGTTTCGGGATTTGAACAACTTTCAAAAAGGGAATAGGTGGTTTCCATACGGGGGCAATGGTTGTTAAAAAAATGCTAAAAGTAAGTTTTTTTCAGGTTCGTGACAGAAGTCGTCTTTTCAGTTTTTTATAATTTAGTGATTATTAGTAAAATGTCAGCCCTTGAAAACGTTCTTTTAGTGTGTACGAAATTATGTTTTTTTAATAAAAAAAATGAGCCGTTTCAGCACAATTTTTCAACAAAATGTGTTGATAAAAATAAAGACCCTATTTTCCCTTACATACTGTAATATTTATCAGGATTTTTTCGTTTAGAATACAAATTTATTTTTTATGCGAAAAACATTCCGCAGAACCATTTTGCTCGTTTTATTGACTTTGCCTTTTTTGATTGGAAATGCGCAAAGCTTGTCTGAAATCCTGCTCCATTTTTCAGAAACGGAAATGGAAGTTCCGATGAATATCCGGCAGAAAATGATTGACAACAAAGGAAATACGCTTGCCAATTATGAAAATTACAAACTTAATATTTTTGACAAACGTTCTCATTTTCTGCGTATTACAACTCCGTTGGAAGTTACTTACGAGATTTGCGCGTGGAAAATCAATGGAAAGAAAGACCTGATGGTGGCGCTTTGCGAAACTCGCTGCGGCGTGAGTTGCGGCTCGAAAATCAGTTTCTATCTCCCTTCCGAAAATTGGCGCCAACTCCCCTCCGAACAGTTTATCCCAGACTTCTCTGCCGATGACATTTTCAACGAGAAAAAGCTGGAAAAAAACTACTTTACTCCCCAAACCATCATCAAGGATTTCCAAATGAAAACACAATTCATACTGCCGCAGACCGGTAACGACATTATTGTGATTTTTACTTGTCTTGATGAATTGGAAAAGTCTGAGTATCAGCGTATTTTCAAATATCTGGATGGCACTATGCTTGATTTAATCTGGAATAAGGACGGCACTTTCACCAAAAGCGAACCCTATTTTTCTGGTAATTAGAATTTTAAGAAAAATTAATAAAGTATGATGAACGAATTCTACTCCCTCTATCGTCAATTCCCTAAAATCTGTACCGACACCCGCAAAATTGAGCCGGGCTGTATGTTTTTCTGCTTGAAAGGCGAAAATTTTGATGGCAATCAGTTTGCGCAGCAGGCCGCCGACGCCGGCGCCGGTTGTGTGGTCACTCAGGACGCCTCTTTCCGCGGAAAAGCCGGCTTTTTCGTGGTGGACGATACCTTGCAAGCATTGCAGCAGTTGTCCCATCATCATCGCTTACAACTCAATATCCCTGTGTTCGGTATTACCGGCACGAATGGTAAAACCACAACCAAAGAATTGTTAGTCACTGTTTTACAAACAAAGTTCAAAGTCGGTTTTACGCAGGGAAATCTCAACAATCATATCGGGGTCCCGCTCACGCTGCTCTCTTTCCCTCAAGATATTGAAATGGCGGTGGTGGAGATGGGAGCCAACCACGTGGGCGAGATTGCCGACCTGTGCAAGATTTCAATGCCTAACGCGGGGCTGATTACCAATATCGGCACTGCGCATATCGAAGGTTTCGGCTCGCGCGAAAACATCATTGAAACCAAGACGGCATTGTACCGCCACGTGGAAAGTGCCCCGAACGGCGTGCTGTTCGTGAATGGCGCTGACCCGATTTTGCCAGCCCGCGCAGGCAACCGCGTCGCGAAGGTTTTCTACGGCGATTGCGACAACACCACCTGCCGTGGCGAAGTGGTGGCGATGAATCCGTATCTCACCGTTCGCGTTGACGACATCACGTTTGGCACGCATCTTACTGGCGCATACAATCTTACCAATATCGTGGCGGCCATCGCGGTAGGAAAACATTTCGGCATTCCGGTGCAAACCGCCGCCGACGCCATCAGCCGTTACGTGCCCTCCAACAATCGCTCGCAGGTGAACCAGGTGGGCAGCAACACGCTCATCGCCGATTTTTACAATGCGAATCCGTCGAGTATGCGCGCCGCACTCGAAAATCTGTGCAAACTGAACCATCCTAACAAGATGGCGATCTTGGGCGATATGCTCGAATTGGGCACCGTGAGCCGCGAAGAACATCTCCGCGTTTGCGATTTTTGCAAAGAACACCATATTTCCGCATTTTTTGTGGGTAAAGAATTTTTGAGTTTGAAATATCCTGATTTTCAGGTGTTTGAAAATGTTGATGAACTCAACGATTTTTTGGATTCTCATCCCATTCAGAATGCGATGGTGCTGGTGAAGGGCTCTCGCGGCATTCATTTGGAAAAGTTGAAAATGGTAAAATAGAATAAGCGACGAAGGATTTTGAGTAAAATTGGAAAATAAGATGGGGCAGTTGCAGAAGGCGACTTTTGGTAGAAAAGAGATTTTGAAAATGGCGCTGCCGATTATGGTGGGCCAGTTGGCGCAGACCATCATCACGTTTGTGAACACGGTGTTTATGGGCCACGTGGGCGTGGTGGAGTTGGGCGCGGCGATGATGGCGGGACTGTATTACTATCTGTTTTCAACGCTGGCGTGGGGCTTTGCCATTGGCATTCAGATTATTGTGGCGCGCCGCTACGGCGAGCAGAATTTCACGCAGGTGGGCGAGGTCTTCCAGCACGGACTCATCGTGGTGCTGGTGTTGGGCATTTTCCTTTTTTGGATAATGCACCTTTTCACGGGAAATTTGCTCCAAAGCATTATCTCTTCCGATGAAATCCGGCAGTCGGCGATGGAGTTTATGGACTATCGCCATTTCGGCATTATCTTTGTGTGTTTCAATTTCCTTTTCCGCTCGCTTTACATCGGTATCGCCAACACGAAAGTGATTACGTACACCACTTTTCTGATGGCCGCGGTCAACATATTTTTCGATTACAGTTTGATTTTTGGTAATTTCGGATTCCCGAAAATGGGCATCAGTGGCGCTGGACTTTCGTCGGTATTGGCTGAAATGTCAGCGTTTTTATTCTTTATTTTTTATACATTATTTAAAATTCCTGCAAGAAAATTGGGCATTATTCCGTTGCACAAATGTCGTTTTTCGCTTATAAAATCCATCATCGGACTTTCGTTACCCACTATGGGACAGCATCTTGTGTCGTTCGGAACGTGGTTTTTGTTCTTCGTGATGATTGAGCGTATGGGCGAGCTGGCGGTGGGCGTTTCGGGCATTGTGCGCAGTGCCTATATGCTGATTTTGGTGCCAGTATGGTCGCTCGGTTCGGTGGCTAACGCGCTGACGAGCCAGCTGATAGGTCGCAACGAGACGGAACAGGTGTGGCCGTTGCTGCGTCACATCACGCGCATCAGTTACTGCATCATCATCCCGTTGGTGCTGGTGTGCGTGCTGTTTCCGCAACAGATTGCAATGATTTATACGGAAGAAACGCACTTGGCGTTGTCGTCGGTGCCTGCGATGTATGTGATTTGTGTGGGCGCGCTGGCGCAATGTTTCGCGATTATCCTTTTTGAAGCGGTTTCCGGCACGGGCAACACGCTGATGGCATTCTTGTTGGAACTGGGCGTACTGGTTTTCTACATTCTTTATATCGTACTCACTTCCAATGTGTTGGCGATGCCCATCGCAGTGGTTTGGGGCGCAGAAATCGTGTATGCGGTGCTTTTAGGCATCGTGTGTTTCATCTACCTGAAGCGCAGCAGCTGGCAGAATCGGCAGGTGTGACGGAAAACTTTGACTAATGCGGGAAGGTTTTCTCAATGAGTTCCATCAATTCTTTGTAGGCGAAAGTGTCGGCGAGTTCGGCGAGTGAGTTGGCGAGGCCGCGGTAATGCCATTCGTGGTCGCTTTTCCCGTTGGGAGCGTGGAAGCGGTTCCAGAGTTCATCGCCGATTTGCTCGTAGTCGCGGGCGATGGCTCGCATATTGGAAAGTTTGTCGCCCATTGCCACGATTTTCGCATCGCGTGAGGAGGCAGCGATTCTGTTGATGGCGGCGAGTTTGCGTGCGCGCCAGCTCTCGCTCTCATTCTCTCCCAGCGGCATCGTGTCGCTTTCGCTTTCCACCAGGGCGGCCACGCGGTCGCCAAATTCGGCGCGCAGCTGCTCCACGGTCACGTCAGTGTCTTCCACGGTGTCGTGCAAGGCGGCGGCAGCCAGCAACTCCTGGTCGGAGGTGATGGTGGCCACGATCTCTACGGCCTCCATACAATGTATTATATAAGGAAAACCTTTGCCACGGCGCTCGGTATTGCGGTGCGCTTCAATGGCGAAGTGGATGGCTTTGTCAAAAAATGAAGTGTCTAACGGATTGTTTGCCATTGCTTTAGTTGTTGAATTTAGATAATGTTAAAACTATCGACTGCTTCGGCTGTACGGCGGGCGCGCTCCTCGTTGCTGTTGGAGGCACCGAATACGGCGTCGAAAAACATCTTGAGTCCCATCACGCCGCCGCCTTTTTGTAAAATGTAGATGATGCATAGATTTTGCAACGCAACGGAGTGCGCGATGATGTCAAGGTCGGTGCCCGCGAACTGGTGCAGGGCGAGCTGATAGGCGCGCTCGCTGTGCTCTTTGAGCAGATTCTCGATGTCGCCCAGCGTTTTGAATCCCATCCGGCGCAGCACGTCAAGGTAGCGCAGCATATTGTCTTCGAAAACCTCCGCCTGGTTGATGGCGGCAATCTTGTCGATGAGTTTTTTGAATGGTTGTAGGGCAATATAGCTTTTGAAGGAGTCACCGTCCAGCGGAACCTCATTGAAATTGCCGTCGGCGACGAGGGCTTGCACGTTGCGGCGGTAATCGGTAATCTCCTTCCGGATGCGGCTGAACTGTTCGTCGGCCAGCTCCAGCATTCCCGCAATTCGGTTCAGGTTGCGCAGATGTTCGCTCGGAATCTCAATGCCCGACTTGTAGCCAATGTCGTGGTTCATCGTCGCCCAAACGTGCTGAAGCGCCGTACGCATCTGAATCTCAAACCGGTAACGATTGATTTCCGGATGCGCCTCGTCGTGGTACAGCGTTTCCGGAATTCGGCAGATGTAGTGCAGCGACATATAGCCGAACTGATCGAGTTCCAACGCCTTGCGCTTGTCAACGGATTCCGACCAGTCAACTTCAAAAGTTTTATCCACAAGAGCCGCAATCTTGTCAACCTCGTCGGAATAAAACGTGATGACTCGGGCTCCTAAAATATCTGTTATGTCGCTGATTGACTTGTATTTATATCCTTTCAATGCCAATTTCCCCTCCAAACTTTTTTCTTCTTTGATGCGGGTTTCAATGGCCGTAACATACAAGTTGGCATCGTGAATGCACTTTTCTAGTTGCTGCCGCACAATCTCTTTCATTTTTTCAAATGAAGAAAGATTCGCATTGTATTCATCCAGAATGAATTGGCAATGAAGGTCTAACATACTTTGGGTTAAAGGGTTAAGGATTAATTTTGTAAACTTGCGGAAGTCGAATTATTGATTGATTTTGGGGAGTTGGATGGTGATGGCCTGCGGGAGGATGTCAATATTGAAATAACTTCCCGGAAGGATTTCCCCGTCGAGGCAGAGCTCGATGATGCGTTTGGCGGAGACCTCCACGTGCTTCACTTGGCGGTAAATGAGTTTGCGTTTGAAGAACGGATGAGTGAGGTGTTCGCCGCGGGAGTAAGTGGGCAGCATTGCTAAAAAGGAAATGAGCGACATTGGGCGGAGGTAGCAAAGCTCAATGAGCCCGTCCTGATTGTTGGCTCGAGGCGAGGTGAGCATTCCATTGCCGACGTATTTTCCGTTGCCCAGCGTGCACAGCAGCATACGGCGGTGCCCGATGGGCTCACCATCGGCCACGACTTTCATCTTGTTAAAGCGGCCGCTGAAAATCGCGCGCCCGATGGCTTTCCGAAACACGTTTTTCTTCCCTTCGGCGGCAAGGTCGTTGGCGATTTTGGCAACAACAGCATCAAATCCGAAATCGCACACGTTGATGCTGTAACTATCGTTAATTTTCAGTATGTCAATCTGTTGCGTTTCCCCATCAAGCATATCCCGGATGGAGGTGAAATTGCGGTTCGGATAATACCTCACAAAGTCGGCATTGCTGTGGAGATGCAAAATCGCAAGCGATTTGTTGGGAAATCCCACCATACCCGATGCCACCTCGTTGATGGTTCCGTCGCCGCCACAAGCCACAAAACATACTTTTTCATTAGGATGAAGATCGCTGTACAAACGTACTTCACGCGTCGCATCTCCTTCACCTGTAGTAAAATATAACGAAAAACTGTCTCCACGCGATGTGATTTCCTCTTCCAACACCGACAACTGTTGCTCCACTTCCTGACGTACAGCAGCTTTGTCTTTTCTGCAATTAATGATGAAAAAATATTTCATTATACGATTTTAATGATGTTGGAAAATCCCGTTATGTCGAAAACCTCTTTCACTTGCGGCTTCATTTGCGTCAGAACCATTTTCCCATTATGCGCCATCACACTTTTCTGCAACATCAAAAAGATGCGCAATCCTTGGCTGGAGGTGTATTCCATACCGGCGCAGTCCACTTCGATGTCGGGATTTTCCTGCTGCATCAGAGGAGCCATATCCTGCTGGAATTTGTCGGCATTCGTGGTGTCAATGCGACCATTTAAGGTGACAATGGTCTTGGATCCTTCTTGGTTGATCGTAACTTCCATAATTTATGTTATTATATTATTTTCTATTAAATTATTAATAATCAATTAATTAAATTGTTATTGCCATAATGGTGATGTCATCATTCTGGTCGTTGCCGGCCGCAAAATCTTTTACGGCGGCATACACTGTGTTGACCATTTCTTCCGGTCGCATCTGTCGGAATTCGGATGTTGAGCATACTTGCAGCAGCCGCTCTTCGCCAAAGAGTTCCTTGGCGGAGGTTTCGGCCTCGCTCACCCCGTCGGTGTAGATGAGAAGCCGCGTTCCGGGTTTCAGGTCCAGCGTTTCCAATTGATACGGAAAGTCGGGGAAGAGTCCGACGGCGAGGTTGGGAATGGCTTTGTAATAGTAGGGCTCGCTGTCGGGCGGGATGATGATGATGGG
>JAZQOJ010000034.1:0-3785 GCA_045627805.1 Bacteroidales bacterium | reverse complement strand
AGAAAGAGGAATTGCTGTGAACTGACAATTCGGGAGTTGCGATGTGTTGAGCGGTAATTCCGCAGTGCGGATAATTTCCATTATCGGAAGATTCTAAAATTTTCAGCGTACAAATCAACAAGACTAAAAGGGATAATTCTGTTTTTTTCATCGTTGCAAAATTAACAAAAAATGTTTAATTTTGTGCCGCATTTTTTATTTAAATTCATCATTTTTAATATTGTAAATTCAGCAATGCCCGAGTGCGCGATGTTCGCATAATAGTAAGTATCCGCACTGAAAAATACCCGCTCAACACATCGCAAGTCCGAATTGTTGAAAGAGAATGAGCCCGAAAAAATCACGGAACGAAAAAATGTTATGTGCTAAGGTCGCAAACATAAGGTTTTGAATCCCGAAAATCATTATCTTTGCCGCTTCAATTGTTTCTTAAAATCAATCTTTTTATGAAAAGAAATATTTTATTATTGATCGCCATATTGACTGCGATTTCAGTTGACGCACAACAGGTTACAATGCAGGAGGCAGCCGATGTGGCCGCTCGATTCTGCCAGGGAAAAAGCGGGCAGAATCCGCAATTCGCTCACCGCGAAATGCGAAACGGTCAGCCCACCCTCTACGTCTTCAACACTTCCGACCGTTATGTGGTGGTGAGCGGCGACAAGCGGATGCCGCCCGTGCTCGCCTTCTCCGGCGAGGGCACTTTTGATGCGCAAAACGTGGCCCCCGCCGCCCAGATGTGGCTGGATTATTATTCGGAACAGGTTCAATATCTGAAAACCCATAATGTGGGATCGGTGAATCCCGCCTGGTCGCTGCGCGGCGGCTTCCGCAATGGCGGCTCCGTGGCTCCGCTGCTCCACTCGAAGTGGGGGCAGGGTAAACCCTACAACTACTATTGCCCGCGCGACATTCAGGGCTACAACGCGCGCTGTGTGACCGGCTGCGTGGCTACCGCTCTGGGGCAGATTATGTACTATTTCGGTTTCCCCGAAAGCGGCACCGGCTCTTATTCTTATCAGCATCCCGTTTATGGAGAACTTTCAGCCGACTATGAATCAGCAGTTTACGACTTCTCCGCAATGTGCGACAAGCCGGCCGACATCAATACGGCCATCTCGCGCCTGATTTACGATTGCGGCGTGGGAATGGATATGGACTATGGCCCGGATGGTTCCGGCGTTCACAACCACAGCGCGGCCCGCGTGCTGCGCGAGCATTTCAAGTACTCGCCCGATGCCGTTTCCGTTTTCCGCGACTCCACTGCGCTCAACTGGGACAGTCTGCTGGTGGCTCACCTCGACCGCCGCATCCCGCTCTACTACGCGGGCTGGAGCGTCCCCGACGTTGACGGGCACGGCTTTGTGTGCGATGGCTACCAAATGGTGGACAGCAACTACTATTTCCACTTCAACTTCGGCTGGGAAGGCAGCTCCGACGGCTATTTTTATACCACTGCGCTCGATGTGTCGGGCTCGCATTTCAACCTGCTCCAGGAAATCGTGGCCAATGCCTATCCCGATACTTCTCTGTACGAATATCCTGTGAACCAGCCAATTGTAGGAAGCAAAACGCTCACCGCAAGGTTCGGTACTTTTACCGATGGCTCCGGCGACGAAGCCGATTATGCGGCAATGCAGGATTTCACCTGGTACATTCGGCCCGATTGGGATAATTTGAGCGGCATCAGTGTCGAGTTGGACTACGCCTTGGCCGAGGGCGACACGCTGTTCATCCGTTCCGAAACCGCCACCAATGCGCCGCGGATTCTTACGGCCGACAGCGCCCACCTTACTTTCACCTGGACTTGCTCCGATATGTCTTTTCATTTTGTGACTGATTCCATCGCCGAGCGTTCCGGCTTCCGCGCCAGCTACCGGGCCAATCGCACCGAGCAATGCGAGGCGTCGAGCAGCGTGTCTGCTCACACGGGACACGTGGAAGACGGCAGCGGTGACAACGATTACGCTTCGCTTACCTGCTGTAGTTTCGCAGTGAAGGCAATGGGCTCTCCGTCGGTCAACATCCATTTCACGGAGTTCGATTTGGAAGAAGACCACGACTTCCTTTATGTTTATAAAAACAGTCCTTCCGGAAAGACCTTGCTGGAAACCTACACGGGGCGGATGCCCGACACCACCATCTTTTTCGTGCCGAGAGACCTCCTTTTCGTGTTTGAAACCGATGAGTACAACAATGCGGCCGGCTTCGCTTTCGATTTCGAAGGCACCACTGCCGTACCGGAAAACGGCGCACTCAACCTGCAAGTTTATCCCAACCCGGCGCGCGAAAAACTGTTCGTGCAAACGGCGAACACTACGGGAAACACGTTCCTGGCGGTTTACGATATGTGCGGACGAATGCTGTGCGCGCAACCCATCGTGCAGGAAACCGAAACGGTTGACCTTCTCGGCTTCGCCAACGGAATCTATTTCGTGAAATTGGTGCGCGAAGGCAAAACGCTCGCTGCCAGTAAGTTGGTTGTGCAACACTGATTTTTGTTTTGGCTGATTTGGGCGTTCCGGCTCCCGCTGGTCGCCGTCGGGCTTTCCGCACTAATTTCGCTCATTGCCCTGTCAGCCCGTTCTGGCTTAGCCACTTCTCCATTTCACCGCATCACCGCTTTCGCCTTGTCACGAAAAATCGCTCATAAATGTGCTGCAATCCCTAACGCTGCGGTGCGCTAACTTGTTAATTCATCGCGAAATAACTCAACTCTCGCAGACCGTTTTTTTCTCTTCCTATAATGGAGACTTGCGCCTTTTCAAGTCGGGCTTGAAAATTCGGAATTGGAAATATAGTGGAAAATCCATTCGTTCTCGTTTCTCGTCGTTAAAAAGCTACGCTTCTTTTCTTCCTCTTCGCTCGGCAAAACTCAAACAAGTTTGGCTTTGCTCATAGTCTCAAGTCCTAAGTCTCAAGTCCTAAGTCTCAAGTCTGGTATAATTACATCGTTACCTCGCGCAACTTGAATAAAATAATTAGTCCGTAGCAGTCTGCCAACTCTAAGCCGGGCCATTCATTTGAAGTGTGAACAATCGGCTGGGGTAGAATGTTTGTTTAGAAAAATCATAAACAATCCATTAAATCCCACCCCTATGAACATTTACGACATTAAAGCCATCAAGCGCGAAAACGGACAGGACGTTGAAGTCCCGATGAGCGAGTTCAAAGACAAAGTCCTTCTAATTGTAAACACCGCCACGGGCTGTGGCCTCACACCGCAGTACGAAGCGTTGGAAACGCTTTACCGCAAGTATAAAGATCGCGGTTTGGTCATCCTGGATTTCCCCTGCAACCAGTTTATGGAGCAGGCGAGTGGCAGTGATGAGGACATAAACAGCTTTTGCACTGCTCGTTACGATACAACTTTTCCTCGCTTTAAGAAAATTGACGTGAACGGTTCCAATGAAGCCCCCTTGTACAAGTTCTTGAAGCAGGCGGCACCCAAACGCGAAGGGAAAAAGAGTTTTATGCTCTCCATTACCTCACGTGTCAACGGCAAAAGCACGCAGACAAGCGACATCAAATGGAATTTTGAGAAGTTTCTGATCGCCCGTAACGGCCAAGTGGTGAAGCGGTTTGAACCCACCACCACGCCCGAACAGATTGAAAGTTCGGTAGTGGCACTGCTGTAAATGAATCTTGTCGCCTTGATGCCTGTCGGCGCTTTGAAGTGGACTATGGGAATAGCAGAAATCCATCCACCTCATTCCGCACAACACGATTCGGGAATAAACGTTACGGGAAGCGGAATTATCACTTTTCGTTACAGATTCTCCCCC
>JAZQOJ010000033.1:0-15038 GCA_045627805.1 Bacteroidales bacterium | reverse complement strand
CGTGTGGGGCACGGTGTGGATGGGGGAGGCAGCCAGCGGATCCGGCTCGCGCGTCGATCGTTTCCAGAAGAAGGGGGGGGGAGGCGACTCGCGTCGCATTGCCGTGGTGGGCAGTGTGGAGGAGGCCGACCGTGTGCTGACCCTCGTGCGTATGATGGAAAACAAGTGCGATTTCGACAGCATCATTACCATTGAAAAGCCGTTGGCTGGCGACCGGCGCGTGATCGGGCAGGTTCCGCAGCTTCGTGAGTTGATCACGCTCTACCGCATCAACGAGGTGATTTTTTGTTCGCGCGATCTCACTTCCGAGCAGATTATCGGCAACATCTGCCAGCTTCAGGAGGCCCAGATTGAGTTCAAGATTGCCCCGGAGGACAGTGCCGCGGTCATTGGCAGCAATTCCATTTTCTCGTCCGACAATTCGTATGCCATTCAGCTTCACTCCATTACGATGCGGGAGAGTCTTTTGCGTAAGCGTGTTTTCGACATTTCGGTCTCCATCGGGCTGCTTTTGTTTGTGTGGTTCGACATTTGGTTTGTGAAGGAAAAGGGGACGTTTGTGCGCAATATCTTCCAGGTGCTGGCTGGGAAGAAAAGCTGGGTTGGCTTTTCGCAGCGATACGAGGAGGGTGCGTTCTCGAAGGTGAAGCCGGGTGTGCTTTGCCCCACTGATGCGTTCCGCGACTTTTCGGTCCCCGACGAGTTGATAGGGGCGGCCGACCAGCTTTATGCGCGCGACTATTCGGTGAAGTTGGATGCCGTTACGGTATGCCGCGGTTTTGCTTTTTTGGGTGGAAAACCTGAAAAGCATTAACATTTTCTTGTGTTTTTGTTCACAAATTGCAAAAAAATGTTTTTTTTGCTGAAAAAGTTTGATTTTTTTTATGCGAAATGTTGTTTTATTATAAAAAAATCATATATTTGCAGCGATTTTCTAACTAAAACCATACAATTATGAACGAACAAGAAAACATTGTAAGTTTCTTCCGTTTTGAAGACTTACGCATCTATGCTAAAGCCCTCGACTACATTACTTGGGTACATTCTGTTACTCCCCAATTCCCGGAAAGCTGCCGCGCCACGGTGGGCGATGCTTTCTTGAAATCCGCTCAAGGAATCGCTTTGAACACGGCGGAAGGTTCTGCTCGCAACAAGGCGCAATTCGTTTACTACCTCAAAATGGCCAAAAGTTCTGTTCGCGAGTGTGTGGTTTACACTGAAATCGCCTCACGCCTTGGCGCAATGAACGAAAGCGACAAGGAATATTCTCGCAACCAGTTGATGGAACTCACCAAGATGATCGGCTCGCTCGTGGCTTCGTTGCAGCGTTCCGTCACCACTCGCGACGAGATGGAAATGGAAGACGAGATGCCGAATATGATGATCTAATTCGGGTTGACCTCAATATGCGCCGGAATCATTCTTTCGGCGCTTTTTTCTTGTGCTTATTAATTTTAAAATACTAGAATAATGTTGCATTTTATCTTTTTTATTTTGTTTGGCGCGCTAGCCGGCTTCATTGCGGGCAAAATTATGCGCGGCGGTGGCTTCGGCTTTATCGTTAATGTGCTCGTGGGTATAGCGGGCAGCTGTATCGGAGGTTGGCTGATGAGTCTTCTTGAAATCCAGAAGGCGGGCCTCCTTTGGGAATTGCTCGTGGCTGTCATCGGCGCCATCTGCCTCCTCTGGGTGATTTCCCGTTTCAAGAAATAATTCGAAATTCAATCGCTTTTACCACATCGGGAGATGATTCTGATTTCTTCGGAATCATCTCCTTTTTTCTTGCTTGAATGGTGGCTCGCAATTTCTCAACTTGGGACTGGAAGTATAATGGCAAATCCATTCTCGTCGTTAAGAAGCTGCGCTTCCTTTCTTCCTCTTCGCTCGGCAAAGCTCAAATAAGTTTGGCTTTGCGCTCACTCATTCGTCGTTAAGAAGCTGCGCTTCCTTTCTTCCTCTTCGCTCGGCAAAGCTCAAACAAGTTTGGCTTTGCACTCACTCATTCGTCGTTAAGAAGTTGCGCTTCCTTTCTTCCTCTTCGCTCGGCAAAGCTCAAATAAGTTTGGCTTTGCGCTCACTCATTCGTCGTTAAGAAGCTGCGCTTCTTTTCTTCCTCTTCGCTCGGCAAAGCTCAAACAAGTTTGGCTTTGCGCTCACTCATTCGTCAGTTCTCGAATAATTTCAGCGCAAAAAGTCCTAAGTCTCAAGTCCTAAGTCTGTTATAATTATTTTGTTAGCTTGCGAAATTTGAATTCAAAAAAGTATTAACTTTGCCGCATCAATTTATTTGAATTAAACCTAACGTATTGCGCAAAACAAGAGGCGAGGTTAGGGGAGAAACGAATCAATTTATATGTTTGATTATGAAGAAATTACTACCACTTTCATTACTGGCATTGATGTGCGCCAACGTTTTCGCACAGGAGGTCGTGCTCACTTTTACTGGACGGGATTCCGCCAGCAATGCGTATGTGCAGCTGTCGCGCATTGAGATCACCGACTTGACACAAGGTTGGTCTGAAACGCTGACCTATCCTGACACGACGGCCATTCTGACCGTTGGCACCGGCATTGAAGAATATGTGGGCAACAGCGTTTTCGGACTTTCTCAGAACAATCCGAACCCGTTCAGCGGCACCACCAACGTGCTTCTGACCGTGACCGAGCCGGGTGCTGTCGCGATGGGAATTACGGATGTGAATGGAAAAATCGTAGAGACGTTGTGCACACCATCTCTACAACCTGGCACGCACCAGTTCCGTATGAATGTGGCCACCACGGGCATCTATTTCCTCACTGCCCGCCAAAATGGCAAAACGTCATCCGTGAAGATGATGAACAACGGCAGCGGCGCAGGCAGCGGCATTGAATATGTGGGCGCTGTCGCGCAATCGTTGCAAACCGAACACGGCGTCAAAAGCGCCATCAGCCGCGCTTTCGCCTGCGGAGACGCGATGACGTACAAGGGATATGCGGAAAAATTCGGGATGGAAATCGAAGGTGAGGTCAAAGCCCAGACGCAAATGCTGTCAGAGACCATCACTTTGTTGGTTGATTACAGCACGGTTGCCAATCCCAATGATGGCCAACCTTGTACTGGCACGCCCACCCTCACTGACATTGACGGCAACACTTACAACACGGTGCAGATTGGCAACCAGTGCTGGATGAAGGAGAACCTGCGAACTACCAAGTATGCCGATGGAACATCCATTTCACAAGGCAGCACCGCTTCCACTGGTACCGCCTATTGGTATCACCCGAATAACAGCTCGTCTGACACCTCCACTTACGGACTCTTGTATAACTGGGCGGCCGTGATGCACAACTTGTCCTCTTCTACCAGCAATCCCAGCGGCGTACAGGGTATCTGTCCGACTGGCTGGCACGTGCCGAGCGATGCGGAATGGACGCAACTCACTGATTATGTTAGCAGTCAGAGCCAATATTGCTGCAGCGGCAGCATAGGCAATATCGCCAAAGCGTTGGCCTCCACCGCGGGTTGGAACAGCTACAGCGAAACCTGCTGTGTCGGCGATACCCCCGGCAGTAACAATGCCACCGGTTTCGCTGCACTTCCTGCTGGTCTTTACAACGGCAGTTATTTCAATTTTGGTGACACCGCCTTTTTCTGGAGTGCTACCGAGGACAGTAGCGACCGTGCGTGCGACCGCGAGCTGTACTCCAACACTGCAAGCGTCTATCGCGGCAACAACGTCAAGCATCGCTCCTATTCGGTCCGCTGTGTGCTCGATTGAAAATTTCCTCGGAATTTCCTGCGCATTTCCTATATCACGGCGAAGGCGGCATTCCTCCATTTCACCGCTTCACGATACCCTTTTCGGAAGAATCCAAAATTTTCACCCCATCCGTCTGCAAGGCGGAAGTGGCTGATTTTGTTCTTTTTATGAAGAAACCACAATGGGAATAAATTCCCGTCGTTCTCCCTCTTCGTTTCTGTTCATTTATGGTTGATAACTTTTGAACAATCATCTGTTGAAATTGCGTAAATTGCGCTCCATTTCTTGAAAAAGATGAAGTCTAAAAATCAACATATTATGAAAAGAACATTAGCACTTTTTTTCCTACTTGCTTCTTTTAGTCTGGCATTTGCCCAGATGAGCGTTCCCACTCTCTCCACTCCGACGGATGGAAGCCAAGTGAACTCGCTAAGCACAACGTTGTACTGGAATTCTGTTAGTTGTAACTACTACGACTACCAGTGCGACACGACGGCGAACTTTGATTCCCCGCTTTTGATGACGGGCTCGCGTTCATCGTCGTACCGGAATGTTTCCATCAGTGGTTTGCGGATGGAAACCACCTACTATTGGCGCGTGCGTGCCCGCTCCTACAGCGACACCTCCGCCTGGTCGCCCGCGCGGACATTTAGCATTCCCGGTCTCACGGTGACCGCTCCGGCAGATGGCATCACGGTGACCTCGCCCTACGTTTATATCGACTATACGCTGCCCAGCGGCGCTTACCTTTATTACGAGCTGGATACCGTGCCGACTTTCGACTCGCCGTTTTACACCACGCAGGAAAGCTCTTCCTTCACGCTGACGCGTTTCGGCAAAACCTACTATTGGCGCGTGAGAGCTTACGCCAACGGCGGTTACACCCCGTGGACCGAAACCCGCACGGTGACACTTTCCTCCGCAGGCCCGCAACTCTATTCCCCGAGCAACAACAGCGTAACAAGCTCTGAATCAGTGGAATTGTACTGGCAAAACGATTTCGGTCTCAATATGTTGGTGCAGTACGACACCGTCGCCACTTTCGACTCGCCGATGCTGTATGAAACCACCACGACAAGCAGTTACATCTACACGCAGAGCTTTCCGAGCGGCACGCGCATTTACTGGCGCGTCAAATACAACGACACGGACAACAGCTCCGACTGGAGCGAAGTCTGGTCGTTCGTCTTCCGTTCCGGCGTTCAGCCCTACAGCCCGGTCAACGGCGAAACGGTGAACTCTTTGTATCCCTCTTTGACTTTCACCGGCCGCTACGGCTATTACGTCAATTACGAAGTCCGTTGCGACACGGTGCCGACTTTCGATTCGCCAGCTCTGAGAACCGACAGTTACTCGCCTTACTACTCCTACACGGGCGATCATTACAGCTGCAGCGTCAGCGGATTGACGATGAACAAGTTGTACTATTGGCAGGTGCGCTTCACATACGATGGCGTAACCAGCGATTGGTCGGAAACGGAAACTTTCCGCACGCCGTCCACGATTGCGCTGTACGGTCCGCAGAACGGAAGCGAACAGAGTATGAACGTGGAGTTGAGCTGGAGCGACATTGATGGAATTTACGACTATGTTTATCTGCTTGACACTGTGCCGACCTTCAATTCCAGCGCGTTGGTGCGCCAGAACATTTCCTACAGCTATGGCTACACGAGCATTAGCGTGCCGTACTTGGGCGCCACCTATTATTGGAAGATCGGTGCCTACACGCAGAACGATACCTGCTGGTCGGAAGTTTGGAACTTCCACGTCAGTGACCAAGTGAGTCTGTCGTATCCTGCCAACGAAAGTCAGGTCAGCGCCATCGCGATGGAATTCAGCTGGAACTCATTGGGCAGCAGCTACGTTTTCAATTTGGACACTGTGGCGACTTTCGATTCACCGGCGCTCGTAACATCCAGTGTTTATGATAATTACAATTATGTTGAAGGATTGAAATTCGGTCAGCAGTACTACTGGCGCGTGCGCTCCAGTGCGAGCAGCAATGCACAGGCGTGGTCTGACACTTGGACTTTCACCACGGCCAGCAGCGTGACCCCCACTTCGCCGACCGACGGCAGCTCGCTCAGCTACAACGAAGCCGACCTCTATTGGAATTCCTATTCCGGAATTGAAGAATATGTGATTGAGTTTGACACCGTTTCCACGTTCAATTCAGCCGGATTGCGCACCTACACATCCTCTTACACCGATTATTACGTTTCTTCATTAGAATATTTGAAAACCTATTACTGGCGCGTGAAGGCGAGATACGGCAGCGAGGAAAGCGACTGGAGCCGCACGATGAGTTTCAACACGCCCGGCGCAGTGGTCCTGTATTCACCCTCTAACGGAAGCACGGTTTCCGGTATCTCTTCCGTCTATTTCAATTGGAGCAGCAATTACAGCTACTATTATACCCAATATTATCAGATTCAGTATGATACCATTGCCGATTTCAGTTCCCCGTTGGCAGAGCAAAGTTTGCGACAAGTAAGCAGCAATTATGTATATTTGTATGATTTCGAGCCGAATAAAACCTATTACTGGCGTGTCGGCTTGCTTGACAACTACAATTACACCCTGACGGGCTGGTCGGCAACGTGGAGTTTCAACACGAATGCCAGCATCACACAGTCATCACCGGCCGATGGCAGCACTTTGGATTATTTCTACACCTATTTGAACTGCAATGTGAACAATCTGGATGGTTGGATTTACCAGTTGGATACGACCGAAAGTTTCAATTCAGCGGCATTGCGCACGGGCAACGATTACGACAGCTACCTTGGCGACCTCACGCCGGGAACCACCTACTATTGGCGCGTGGCTGGCTATCACGGCACCGACACGCTGGCTTGGAGCGACGCGTGGAGCTTCAGCACGACCGACGGACTGGTTCACCTGATTTCGCCGACGAGCGGAACCTCGGTTCATTCTGTTTCGCAATACCTGACCTGGGAGAACATTCCCGGCTGTGATTCCTACGAATACCAGTGCGACACCGTGAGCACCTTCGATTCTCCGGCACTTATCGTCGGAACGCGCAATCACGGTTACAACTACTTGACTTTGAATGATTTGTATTACGAAAGAACGCATTATTGGCGTGTTCGCAGCATCATCAACGGCCTGCCGGCGGAATGGAGCGAAGTGTGGACTTTCACTACGGTTTCCCATCCGGAATTGGCAGCGCCGGCGACGGGCACCACACTGAATTACACCTACGCCGATTTGAGCTGGAACGCCATACAGGGCAGCAGAAGCTATCAGTATCAGTACGATACCACCGCAACCTTCAACTCTGCCGCTTTGCAAACTGGCACTACTTCCAGCACTTACGCATATCTTGAACCCTTGTATTACGGAACGGTTTACCATTGGCGCGTGCGTGCCATCGACAACCGCGACACCTCCGACTGGAGCGATGCCTGGACTTTCACCACGCCCGGAACGGTTACGCTGAACACGCCCGAAAACGGCAGCGCAATGACGGGTGTTTCTGGCTATTTTTACTGGACTGGCGTAAGTGCCAACACCTACCTTTTCCAGATGGACACGGTGAGCACGTTCGATTCCCCGTTCTTGCGCAGCACGAGCACCTACGACTATTCCGCTTATCAATCCAATCTGCCTTACGGCGCAACGCTTTATTGGCGTGTGGCCGCTGTCAACAGCATCGACCAGTCGGATTGGAGCGAAGTGTGGACGGTGACGACGCCTGCGAACATCACGTTGTCGTCTCCGGAAGATCAATACACATTGTCAGCACTTTCCACTTCTTTGTACTGGCAAACCTGCGCCGGAACCAATTACTACCAGTATCAATTCGATACCGTTCCGACGTTCAACTCAGCGGAACTGATCAGCAGCACCACGAGCAGCACTTCCACTTCTGTGAACTACTTGCATTACGGCAAAACTTACTATTGGCGCGTGCGCGGCTACCACTATTCAGACACCTCCGCTTGGAGCGACACCTGGACTTTCAGCACGCCCGCAGCCGTCACGCTGGTTTCTCCGTACAACGGAGCCACCGACATTGCCAGCACGGTTTCCCTGACCTGGAATCAGATTACCAACAGCACTTCTTACGAATATCAGTACGACACCGTTGCCACTTTCGATTCTCCCGCATTCGTCAGCGGCACGCGCGGAAGCAGCTACAACTATGTGAGCGTGAGCAACTTGACTTACAACACCCAGTATTATTGGCGTGTGAGAGCCATCAATTACAACGTGCCCGACACCAGTGCTTGGTCGGAAGTATTCCATTTCCAAACCAGCCAAAGCGTAACCCTGAGTTCTCCGGCCGACGGCACCGTTTCCACCACTATCGCCAACAGCTTGTCGTGGAATCAGGTTTACGGAAGTTCCTACATCTATAATATTGACACGGTTTCCACTTTCGATTCTCCGGCATTGCAAAGCGGCAGCACCTATTCAACTTCCTATTATTTCGATAATTTGTATTACGGAACGACCTACTATTGGCGCGTGGCCGCATACAACGACAACGACACAACGGTCTGGAGCAACGTGTGGAGCTTCACCACGCCGTCAACCATCCTTTTGAATACTCCTGAAAACGACCTCGTTATCAATACGTTGTCGCAAAATTTGTCGTGGTACAGTTGCGACGGAACATCCTATTACGAATATCAATTCGACACCGTTCCGACCTTTGATTCTCCCGCATTGCGTTACAGCACGACGTATAGCACCAGCGTGAGCGTCAGCAATTTGTGCTTTGAAAGCCGCATTTACTGGCGCGTGCGCGGTTGGAATTACGTTGACACCTCCGACTGGTCGGAAACCCGTTATTTCAACACGGAAAACGCAATGACCTTGAGCTTGCCGGCCAACGATTCCATTTTGAGTATTGTAAATCCGCAGATCCGTTGGAACACTTACAGCGGCGCTTCTAATTATCAGTATCAGTACGACACGACGGCCACTTTCGACTCTCCGTTGCTTTACACCGGCACAACTTCTTCCCTTTACAGAAGTTTGAGCTATCTGCAATACGGTGCCGACTACTACTGGCGTGTGCGCGCTTACCACAGCTACGACAGCAGCGCGTGGTCGCCGGTATGGCATTTCACCACGCCCGCCAACATCGCACTGGATCGTCCGGTGCAAGACAGCACGCTCAACACCCTGTCGCCGACTTTGTACTGGAACACCTGCTCCGGCACAAGCACTTACGAATACCAGTACGACACCGTTGCCACCTTCGATTCCCCGTTGATGGTTAGCGGCACTCGCAGCAGCAGCTACAATTATGTGTCAATCAGCGGATTGCAGTATGATACAGAGTATTTCTGGCGCGTCCGCGGATGGCACAGCGCTGACACCTCCGACTGGTCAGACGTTTGGAGTTTCAACACGACGGGCGTTGTCACGCTGCTCACCCCCGAAGACGGCACTGTCTCAACCAGCATCAGCAACACCATCACTTGGCAAAGCATTGGCAGCAGCAACTACATCTACGATTTGGATACGGTTCCGACCTTCGATTCGCCGGTTCGCCAGATGTCGTCCACTTCATCCACCTCGCGTTCTTTCAGCAATTTGTATTACGGAAAGACCTATTATTGGCGTGTGGCGGCATACGCCAACGGTGACACGACCGTTTGGAGCGACGTGTGGACCTTCACCACGCCGGCCAACATTGAGTTGAGCACGCCCGAAATCGGTACCGAAAACACCACGCTTTCACAATATTTCTATTGGAACACCTGCACCGGAACCAACACTTACGAATACCAGTTGGATACCGTTCCTACTTTCGACTCTCCCGCAGCATTCAGCGGCACACGCAGCAGCAGTTACAACTATGTGTCGCTCAGTAATTTGTTCTACGAAAACGACATTTACTGGCACGTGCGTTGCATCAACAGCGTGGACACGTCAGACTGGAGCGACACCTGGTACATCACGACCACGGGCCGTATGCAGCTGAACGCACCGGCCGACAGCACCGATTTGACGTTGGTGAACCAGACGCTCTCCTGGAACAGCTATCCCGGCACATCGTACTACGAATATCAGTACGATACGACGGCCAACTTCAATTCGTCGGCAATGATTTCGGGAACCACCAGCAGCACAAGTTATTCCGTTTCCAACCTGTACTTTGGTGCGGACTATTATTGGAGAGTGCGCGCGGTCAACAGCCGCGATATGAGTGCGTGGAGCGATGTTTGGCATTTCAGCACGCCGGCCGCCGTCACCTTGCAGTCGCCGGAAGACGAAAGCACCATTTCCACCGTTTCGCAGCAATTGCGTTGGGAAACCATCGGCAACAGCATCACTTACCAATTGCAGTATGACACCTCCGCGACATTCACTTCCCCGATTTTGGTGACTTACAGTACTTCAAGTACTTATTATACGGCTTCCAACCTCTGCTACGGCGCACATTACTACTGGCGCGTCCGCGCTACCAACAATGTCGCCACCTCTGACTGGTCTGATGTTTGGGAATTCAACACGCAGGGAACGGTCACGCTGATTTCACCCGAAAACGGCACCGACATACCGAACATCAACACCAGCATCACCTGGAGTTCATTCCCTGGAACCTCTTCTTACCAATATCAATACGATACGGTTCCGACCTTCGACTCTCCGCTCGCATCAATGATTTCCACTTCATCCACGAGCGCCAGCTTGACGGGCTTGCAATACGGCAAGACTTACTACTGGCACGTGCGCGCCATCAACAGCGCAAACGCTTCGGCCTGGTCGGAAACCTGGACCTTCAACACGCCGGGCGATGTCACTTTGAGCAGCCCGGAAAACGGTTCCGTGGCCACCTCCATCAGCAACACGCTGTACTGGAATTCGATCAGCGGTTCTTCTTCCTATATGTATGAAATTGACACCGTTCCCACCTTCGACTCACCGGTTTACGCAAGCAACACCACTTCCAGCACCTCTTATTCACTGAATAATTTGTACTTTGGAACAACTTATTACTGGCACGTGAAAGCGCAAAACGCCAACAGCAGTTCGGAGTGGAGCGACACCTGGACCTTCACCACGCCGGCACGCACCACCTTGTCGTCGCCCGAAGACGGCACGCAGCTTACGACTTTGAGCCAGTATTTCTATTGGAACACCTTGAATGGCACCAGCACTTACGAATACCAGTTGGATACGGTTCCGACGTTCGATTCTCCGGCTGCATTCAGCGGCACGCGCAGCAGCAGCTACAGCTATGTGTCACTCAGCAATTTGTTCTTCGAAAGCACCATTTACTGGCGCGTGCGCTGCATCAACAGCGTTGACACTTCCGACTGGTCGGATGTTTGGACGGTCAACACGGTAGGCCAGATGACGTTGAACAGTCCGGCCGACGGCACCGCCATCACGGGCGTTAGCCAGAGCATCAGTTGGAACAGCTATTCCGGTGCAACGAGATATGAGTATCAATACGACACAACGGCTACGTTTACTTCGCCGATTGTTTATTCCAGCACTACGACCAGCACCAGCACGAGCATCAGCAATTTGGCTTACGACGCTCGTTACTATTGGCATGTTCGCGCTATCAACAGCCGCGACACCAGTGCCTGGAGCGACGTTTGGAGTTTCACCACGCCATTCGCCGTCGCCCTGGTTTCACCTGTTGACGGATATGTATCTGCATCTGTATCAAATAGTTTGCAATGGACGGGAATTAGCGGAAGTTCATATTTGTATGAATTGGATACCGTAACGACCTTCGATTCACCGTTGTATTATTCATCCACTACGAGTTCGACCAGCGTTTCTGTAAGCGCTTTGCATTATGGCAAGACGTACTACTGGCGCGTGGCCGCCATCAACAATGTGGACACTTCCGCCTGGAGCGACGTTTGGAGTTTCACCACGCCCGCCCGCACCACTTTGTCGTCACCGACCGATGGCACGCAGTTGTCGGGTCTGAGCCAGTATTTCTACTGGAATACATTGAGCGGTACCAACACATACGAATATCAGTTGGATACCGTTCCTACGTTCGATTCCCCGGCCGCATTCTCTGGCACGCGCAGCAGCAGTTACAACTACGTTTCCCTCAACAATCTCTTCTTCGAAAGCACCATCTATTGGCACGTTCGCTGCATCAACAGTGTGGACACCTCCGACTGGTCCGACACTTGGACGGTCATTACGACGGGCAATATGACCTTGTCATCACCATACGACAGCACTGAGTTGGCATCTACTAGTACTTATCTGTATTGGAACAGCTATTATGGCGCTAACAATTACCAGTATGAGTGCGACACCACTGCCACTTTCGATTCTCCGGTCGTTATGAGCGGAATTACTTCAAGCACAAGCTCTTATGTGAGTGGTTTGCAATACGGTGTCACTTATTACTGGCACGTTCGTGCGGTCAACACGCGTGACTCCTCTGCCTGGTCCGACACCTGGACGTTCGTTGTGCCCAACACCTTGACGCTGATTTCCCCGGCCGACGAATCCGCTTTGTCGTCCGTGAGCACATCATTCAGCTGGTCGGGCATCAACAACAGCAGCTATATGTTGCAAAAAGACACGGTGCCGACCTTCAACTCACCCGCTCTGACCATCAATACGACGAGCAGTACCAGCATTTCGCTCTCTAACTTGTACTACGGCACGACGCACTACTGGCGCGTGGCCGCTTACAACAGCAACGACACCACTGCTTGGTCAGACGTGTGGAGCCTGACAACTCCGGCTCAGACCACCCTGTCGTCGCCCGCCGATGGTTCCACCATCACCTCGTTGTCGCAGACCATTTACTGGAACACTTTGAGCGGCACCAACACTTATCAGTATGAGTACGATACCGTGCCGACGTTCAACTCGCCCGCACTGCGTACAGGTACGGCCAGCAGTTATTACAATTATCAATCTATCAATAATTTGTGCTTTGAAAGCACCATTTATTGGCACGTGCGCTGTATCAACAGCGTGGACACTTCCGATTGGTCTGACACCTGGCATTTCACGACGATTGGCAGTATGACGCTGATTTCTCCGGCCGACAACAGCACGGTGAGCGCAACCAGCGCCACCCTCACTTGGAGTAGCTATTCTGGCGCGAGCGGCTATGTTTACGAATACGATACCGATTCAACATTCAGCCAGCCGATTTCCGGTTACTCCTACTACACCAATGCCAGCATCAGTGGCTTGCAGTACGGCACCACTTACTACTGGCGTGCGCGCGCTGTCAACAGCTACGACTCTTCGGCTTGGAGCGACACCTGGCGTTTCACCACGCCGAGCACGATCACGCTGAGCAGCCCGGCCGACCAGACCATCGCTTCTGGCACCGACATCACCTTGCAGTGGAACGGCATCAGCGGCAGCGATTACATTTATGAAATCGACACCGTGGCCACCTTCAATTCTCCTTACAGAATGACGGGGACAAGCTATTACACTTCCTACTCGCTGTACTCTTTGTACTACGGCACCACTTACTATTGGCGCGTGGCCGCCACCAACGGAAACGACACCACCGCTTGGTCGCCGGTGTGGAGCTTCACCACTCCCAGTGCGGTCACGCTCTCGTCGCCCGCCGACGGCTCTGTCACTTACTCTACCAGCCAGTATCTCTACTGGAACTCTATTTCGGGCAGCTATTACCGTTACGAAATCGATGAGAATCCGAACTTCAACTCTCCGAACTTGCGTACGGGCACCACTTACAGCACGAGCCAGTACATCAGTGGTTTGGCTTACGGCAACACCTATTATTGGAGAATCCAGGCCTACAACGATAACGACGAGGCCGAATGGTCGAACACCTGGCACTTCACCGTACAGAGCTCGCTGTTCCCAATGGCTCCCACACTCATTTCGCCCGCTAATGGCAGCACCAACGTCGCTGTTAACGGCCGCCTGCTCACTTGGACCTTCCTCAGCAACGCGACCAGTTACGAAGTGCAACTGGGCACTGACAGCACGTTCGCCAGCGCCGCCACTTACACCGTTTACGGCTCTAACTACTTGATGAATGGTTTGCAAACGAACACCATCTACTACTGGCGTGTTCGTGGCGCAAGCGGCAGCAGCGAGTTCTCTCCCTGGTCTGATGCTTGGCATTTCACCACCAGCAATTGCTCGCTGTATGCTCCCACCGACATCATCTCGGCTTGCGAATCGTACACCTGGCGCGGACAGACCTTCACGCAGAGCGGCGCTTACCGCGACACCGTCTTCCGTACCGATGCTTGCGACAGCATTTATGTGCTTTCCTTGACCATTTATCATAATGTCCATAATGATATCACAATCTCGACAACGGGAAGTTACACTTGGAATGGCGTCACTTACAACACCAGCGGCAACTACACGCAGAACTTCACGACCGTGAACGGATGCGACAGCACTGTGACACTGCACCTGACCATCACAACGGGCATTGCCGACAACGGCATCGTCCAAGGTCTCAAGGTTTATCCCAACCCGACAACGGGCGAGTTCACTGTACATACCGACGGTTCTCTGATTTCTGAAATCCGGGTTTACGATATGGTTGGAAAACTGGTGATGGCGAAGGCGGTTGAAGGCGACGACACCCAACTCGACCTCTCGCAGTCCAATCCCGGAATGTACATCCTGCGTCTTGTGAAAGAGGGACAGCTGGTGGGAACATCAAAGATTGTCCTGACAAGATAGTCGCACAGAAAGATTCGCAGATGGCGCTACGCTTCAGCCGATTGATGGCGCCATCTTGGCAACATAAACCTCAGCCGATGCAACTTCGCGCGGCTGAGGTTTTTCATTGGATCGGGCAATGTTTCGTGCGCATTTCCCATATCACGCCGCGGGCGGCATTCGTCCATTCCACCGTTTAACCGCATAACCGTTTTGTCTTGCATCGCTGCGCAATCCGGGGTGAGAGCACCGCAGGGTGCGATTTTTTGCTTTTTTTTGTCAACAAATTGATGAAAATGCTTATATTTGCACCGTTTTTTGTATAAAAACAGATAATTAAAATCATTGGTAATCTCAAAAAAACAACAAAAACATCAATATAAAAGAATAATCTAACATATTAATACATTGAGCTGAAGCTCTTATTCTCTGAACGGAAAATCGCCAATTTAATAGTACACGAGAATAAGTTGCGAGGGTTCGCGCTACGGCGTGAATTGTCGGATTTATTTGTGTACATGGCGTTTGGCGATGCCTCCGTTCAAAATAAGTCTTAAAAATGGCAGTTCCGCCTTTTTTGTTGCTTATCGGAATTGGGGCAGAAGTTCACAATAGCTGAAAAATATGCCCACACTCAACTGGATAGGAAAAGAG
>JAZQOJ010000032.1:0-6749 GCA_045627805.1 Bacteroidales bacterium | reverse complement strand
GGCCACGATGATGGTGGGTACAACGAAGTAGCCCACGCTCTTGTCGCACTTGCCGCCAAGCACGACTTCCGCGTCCTTCGACTTCTTGGCACGCTTGATGTAGCCCTCGATATTGTCGAACGATTTCTCGTCGATGACGGCATTGATCAGGTTGCCGAAATCGCGGCCGTCGCCCATCTTCACGGTCTTCATCATCTCTTCGATGTGTTTCAAAACTTTGGGCCACAATGACTTCGGAACGTAAGCACGGGAAGCGGCGGAACATTTCTGTCCCTGATATTCGAAAGCGCCGCGCAGGATGGCCACGGCCAGTTCGCGAGCGGGAGCGGTCTTGTGAGCGAAGATGAAGTCCTTGCCGCCGGTCTCGCCGACAATCTTCGGATAAGTTCTGTAATTGTCGATGTTGTCACCGATTTTCTTCCAGAAGCTCTTGAAGGTGGAGGTGCTGCCAGTGAAGTGGATGCCAGCGAGATAGGGCGACTTGAAGGCCACTTCGCTGATGACGGAGCCGCTGCCGGGGAGGAAGTTGATGACGCCGTCGGGAAGGCCGGCTTCTTGTAAGAGGCGCATAATGTAGTAATTGGAAAGGATAGCCGTAGTTGACGGTTTCCAGATGGTGACATTACCCATCAGCGCGGGAGCCACGTTGAGGTTCAGCGCGATAGAGGTGAAGTTGAACGGGGTGATGGCGTAAACGAAGCCCTCCATTCCGCGGTATTCGCTGCGGTCAAGCATCGTGTGGTCGGAGATGGGTTGTTCGCCGTAGATTTTGGAAGCGAAATAGGTGTTGAAACGGAGGAAGTCAATGGCTTCGCAGGGGCAGTCGATTTCGGCCTGCATCGGGCTCTTGCCCTGACCGAGCATCGTGGCTGCATTCAGCACATAACGCCATTTGGTGGCGAGAAGTTCGGCGGCCTTCATCATAATGGAGGCACGCTGAATCCAGGGCATACTTTCCCATTTCTCGCGGGCAGCCAGCGCAGCGTCAATGGCCATCTGGACGGCTTCCTTGGTGACTTTATGATATCTTGCGAGAACGTGGCCGTGCTCGGTGGGCATCACCACTTCGCCCATATCGCCCGTCTTGACATCCTTGCCGCCAATAATCAGCGGGATTTCAACGACTTTCTTGTACTGTCTGTCGAGTTCGGCTTTCAAAGCGGCTCTTTCGGGAGTGCCAGGAGCATAACTGAAAACGGGTTCGTTCTTCGGTTCTCTAAAAATGTAATTCGCGTTGTTCATAAAAAATGATTTTATTTAATTGTTTGATAAAATTCACTTCCGTTCAAAAAAACATATTTGAAAAAAGCGGTTGCAAATATACGAATTTAGTTAGAAGGGAGCAATAAGGAAAATGATTTTTCAAAAAAAAAGCTCGGTCACCTTGAGCGGAATGACCGAGCTTTCGTATAAGTTTTTGACTATTAGAAACCTAATTCCAAATCATCAATCCACAAGGTGGAGCCGTCGCGGCCCTGGCAGTTCGTGAGGTCGGCGAAGTTGTAGCCAGCGCTCGAAGAGATGATGATAGAGATGTGCGTGGGAGTGGCATTGTGATCGGTGTACTCGATCGGTGCGGAGAACTGCTTCCAGCTGCTCTGCGACTCCTTCTGCATAAAGAGGCCACGGCCAATCATCGTGTTTCCGTTGTACAATTCCACGCAAACAGATGCGGAGTCGCTCTGAACAGAAGTGTACTTGAAATAGCCGGAAATGGAAGTGGGCTTGTCGGTGTAAGGTCTTTTCACGTTGATGCCATCGGGATATTCGCCCGTGGTGTTCAAGAACTCTTCAACGAAATTGGTGTTGAGCGGAGCGATAGCACCCGGAATCAGCAAATGACCCTCAGCCGCATCGGTGAGCGAGCCGGTAGTGAGCTTCATCGCATACTTGCCGCTGTGAGGCGTCACGCTATCAATCGTAGCGGTGATGGGCGCATTGGTGACCTGCATTGACTCGATTTCGCCCAGAGCATTCAAACTGTTCAGCGTGTAGAACACCGATGACTTATACTCAAAAAAGTTGGCGCCCTGCGGACGATACCACTGGCTTTCAAAACCGCCGTCCACAATCTGATGGGTGAACGCAGCACATTCGGGGGCCTCGGTTCCCCAAGTTTGGTTTTGCGGTTCCGGTTCCGGATCGGGATCCTTACAGCTCACAGCCACCATCGCGACAGCAGCCAAAATTAACATTGTTGAGAAAATCTTTTTCATATTATAAAAATTTTTAATGGTTTTCAAATGAATTTCATTCTCTTACAATCCGTAAACCACCTGCACGTTGTAACTGCGCGGCGCCTCCAGGTGCATCGGACGCAAAGTATATTCGTTGTTCAGCAGGTTCTTCACCACGAACGAGAGTTTCAAATTTTCCAAAATATTGTACGAAACGCCAATGTCCATCACGAAAGAACCATTCTGATGCTCTTTGAAATACTTGTTGTAACCGCGGAACGGAAGGTCGCCCCAGCTTTGCAACATCGCATTGGCAACGGCGCTGTGATTCTCGTTCTCGCAATCGAAATCGAAAAACATCTGGTCCACATTCTTCATAGCACTGTAGTAAGCCAGATTGAGGTCCAAGGAGATTTTTTTCCAGAAGGTGAAGCCGAAATCGAATTTCAAATTGTGCTGAATACGGTATTTGAGGATGCTGTGCGTGGTGTCGGAAGCCGTTGTCACAAAGGTGTAGTCATTGGTACTTCCATCACTCAATTCCTGCGAATAATAAACACCGTGGCGGTTTTTCGTCACAGGATTGCTATAGGTGTAAGAAACCATAAAGTTGAACTTCACATTCTTGGAGATGTTGCCGTGACCGGCGAGCGAGACATCGGCACCGCTGATGGCTGCCGGACCCGTGTTGAGGTACATAAAGCCCATATCGTCCATAATGTTGCCCTTGCTTCCCCAATCGCCGAAAGCGAACTCGATGAAGTTGTCGAAATACTGGTAGTAGCCCGCCACATCGAAAATGCCTTCGAAAGAGCCCACACGGAAGGGTTGCACAATGCCGCCCTCCGCATTCCAGCTGCTTTCGGGAACGAGAGTCGGATTCGGGTAGAAGCCGTAACGGCCGACCGTGATGGAGATGTAGCGTTCGCCAATGCTCGGATAACGGTAGCCCTGTCCGATCGACGCGCGGAACGCCGTGTGCGATGCCAACAACTGGTAGTTGATGCCCAAACGGAAGATGGGCTTCTGGTTGAAATGATGGTCAGCCCAGTAGAACTCCCAGCGTGCGCCGCCCACCAATGAAAGGTTGCGGTTGCGGAGGAACTTCTTCTCCAACTGCGCATAAACCGCCATATTGTCGCAGAACATCGCCTTCGGCACGGTGTCGTAATTGTTTCCGCTGAACACACGGCCGTACGAATTCGTGTAGTTGTTCAACAATCCGGCTTGCAACGACAAGGCAATCTTCTTGAAGTTCTTCTCATACTTGAATTCGTCGTACGCCATAATGGAACGAGCACTCTGCACGCCCTCATTTGCGTCGTTGTTGCTGTACAAAACGCGGTTCTGCAACGTGTAGTGAGAGCCATCGGCGGCTGCATAGCTGACAACAGGGTCCACATAGAACATATAGTCCTTTGACGTGGTCAGCGAGCCGGCATACGTGCGATACATATTGGTGTCGCAGTCGTACCAGAAAAACGAGGTGGCGTTTTCAGAATACATAAAGTTGCCGTTCAACGAGGCGACCAGCCCGCGGACCTTCTTTGCACGATAGCGGGTGCCGAAGTTGAAACGGGCACGCATTTCGTAAGGTCCCTCGTTGCTTTTGCCGTGTGAGAGCGACTGCTCCGGTCCCAGATAACTCTGGTCGTTATAGTATTCGCCGCCCAAAACAAGGTCGAAGCTGTTTCTGATGATGCGGGAGTGAAGGAACGACGCGCCCCACTTCATCGGAGAGACATTGCCCCAGCTTTTCTTGTATTCATCTGTTGGTGAATCATATACGCCAGCGTGCAACGTCACTTTGGTGGTCGGTTTCAACCCCGGATAGGCCGACAGGACATTGATGGCACCGGTGAGAGCCGAAGAGCCGAACACCACCGATGAAGCGCCCTTGTAAACCTCCACCGAGCGGACATTTTCCATCGGGATAAAACTCCACATCGGACGGCCAGCATCGGGACGCAGGAACGGCATATCATCCAACATAATCAGCACGCGGCTGCCCATACCAGAACTGAAACCGCTGCCACCACGAATCTGCGGCTCGTTGTCCACCACCGCAACGCCGGGCATACGGTCAACCAAGTCGCTGGCCTCCGTAACGTTCAGATTCTCCATTGACTTCGGATCAATCTTCACCAAAGAAGTGGTGGCGGTCGCCTGCTCATTGTCCTGACGCTCCCCTACTATGCTCACACCGTCAATGGCGTTCACTTCCGACTCCAAGTCCACACGCAGCTTGATTTTGCGATGCTTCGCGTCGAACACCACTTTGCGAGTCTCCGTAACGAAAGTGCTGAAGAAAAATGTGAACTCGCACTCATCGGCCTTGACGTAGATTTCGAAATTGCCGTTGGCATCGGCCTGGATCGGCTGACTCAGGCAAGGTGATGAAATGGTCGTATATGGGAGAACTTCATTCTGCAATTTGTCATAAACGGTACCGTAAACGATGTTCTGTGCTAACGATTTTTGAGTGAAAAAAACGCTGAAAACAGTGATTATTACGGCAAAAAGTACAATTCTTTTCATCTAAAAAATGTTCAATTCTTACAATATAAAAACAGGCGGCAAAGATACCATTTTTTTGCTTACGCCTGTCTTTTTTCAAAAAAATAATCCTTAATAATATTGACTTTCAGAAAGATAAAAAAGTTAACGAATGTTAACATCAGAAAACGATCGTACTTTCCTGCTGTTCCGCAGCCACTTCTTTAGTCAAATGGCAGCCGCAAGCGTCAATGTCGGCGCCTTCCGGCTTCAGAAATTCGTATCGGGGATCCGACGGATTATGGGCGTCGGCCACCTTCTTGTAAGGCAGATTGCCATCGGAATAGCATTTCTTCATAAAATATCCGAAAACGGGCATTGCCGCACGCGCACCCTGGCCATTGGCCATTGAACTGAAGTGTGCGCTTCGGTCGTCGCAGCCCACCCACACGCCACAAGTCAGCATCGGAGTGTAGCCCACAAACCAAGCATCGGAGTGATTGTTGGTGGTTCCCGTCTTGCCGGCCACGGGGAAATTCAACCCGTAGGTCGTCTTGAGTCGGGCACCTGTTCCGTGTTCCACAACGCCACGCATCAAGCTAACAGTCTGGTATGCAAGTGTCTGGCTCATCGCATCGCGTTTGTCAGGACGTTTCTCATAAATCACGTTGTCGTTTTTATCGCAGATCTTCACAATGAAATAGGGTTCCACATAAACGCCCTGATTGGGGAAGCAATTGATGGCGCCGACCTGCTCAAAGAGGTTCAACTCGCAGGCGCCCAACGCGATGGATGGAACGGCCGGCAGCTTGGAGGTGTCAATGCCACAGCGCCCCACGAACTCCTTCACCGCTCCCGGCGTGGTGCGGTTCGTGATCAGATAGGCGGAAACGTTGTTCAGCGAACGCGACAACGCCTCCTTCAAGGTGAGCGATGAAGCGCCCGTGTACGTCATTCCAACACTCCAATGCGTGACCGGATCGTAAAAACTGGTGTTGGGAACCATCGTGCAGGGATCCAAAGCCCCATCACTGCACTCCATTGAGCAAGCATAAACGTAGGGCTTGAAAGTGGAGCCCACCTGACGGCGGGAAGTCATCACGTGGTCAAACTGGAATGCCTCATAATTCACACCACCCACATAGGCCTTCACCTTGCCGGTCGCCGACTCCATCGCCATAAAGCCGCATTGGAGGAACGACTTCATATAACGAATTGAATCATAAGGAGTTAAAGTAGTATCTTTCATTCCCTTTCCATCCGCAGCCAAAATGCGCATCCGCACGGGCTTGTGAAACGACTGCTCGATTTGCTTCTTCGGCACGCCAGCCGCCGCCATTGAGCGGTAACGTGTTGAATTCTTCATCGCGGCACTCATAATCTTCTGAGTCTGCTCGGCCGACAAATTGTAGAAGGGGGCATTCTTATTACGGCCTTGTTCCTTGAAGAAGGCGGGCTGCAGGTATGACACAACGTGCTCGTTCACAGCTTCTTCCGCATATTTCTGCATCACAGGATCAATGGTTGTGTAAATCTTAAGGCCATCTTTATATATATTGTATGCCTCGCCATTGTTCTTGAGGTATTCCTTCTGCTGCAACAACGTGTCGAGATAACCACGCAAATACTCGCGGAAATAAGTAGCGCGGCCCGACGTGTGACTCTCGTAGGTGTAATGCCCCATATCCAAGGGGATGGCCTTGATGGAGTCGGCCTCCTGCTTGGTGAGGTAGTCGTACTTCTTCATCTGCCCGATGACCGTGTTGCGACGGTTTTCAGATGCCTCGGGGTGGCGGAGCGGGTCGAAGTTGCCGGGCGCCTTCAACATTCCTACCAGCACGGCGGCCTGCTCAACCGTCAGCTCAGCGGGAGTAGTGGAGAAATAGCGGTGAGCCGCCGTCTCAATCCCCATCGCCTGATGAGAGAAATCGACCGTGTTCAAATAAAGCGTAAGGATTTCATCCTTTGAATACTCGCGTTCCAGCTTGACCGCCACCACCCATTCCTGCAGCTTCGACTTCACGATGCTGATCTTGGAGTCGCGAGGATACATATTTTTCGCCAACTGCTGCGTGA
>JAZQOJ010000031.1:0-31695 GCA_045627805.1 Bacteroidales bacterium | reverse complement strand
TTTAATAAGCCGCTTTCGCTCGAAAAAGCAAGCAAGCTTTCTTTTTGCTCGCTTACTCGCGGCTTTGCCTCTTTCTTTTTCTCAAGAAAAAAAGAAAGAGGAATTGCTGTGAACTGACAATTCGGGAGTTGCGATGTGTTGGGCGGTAATTCCGCAGTGCGGATAATTTCCATTATGCGAACATCTCGCTCCCATCATTGTGGCATTTACAAGATGAAAGGGGATAATTCCGATTTTTTTTCAGTACGGAGGGCGAGGTGTTGTACGGCCGGACACGTTTTTTTATCGGTTTCAAAAAAAAATATTTTTTTACCACGTTTCAGCCTTATGTCAAAAATAATTTGTATTTTTGCCCGCTAATTTTGGAATTATAAATCAAAATCTATACCTATGAAGAAAAGCTTTTTATTAGTTTTGATCTGCTGCTTGTTCGGTTTTGCAATGGCAAGCAACGGAGTTCCGGTCCAGGATGCGAAGAAGGTCTCCGCAAACTTCTTGGCCGCAGTGAATCCTGCAAAGGGCATTACCGAATCGGATTTGTTCCTTCAGCGCACCGTTTGCGACGATGAAAACACTCCTCTTTATTACATCTTCGGAATCCACAAGGGCGGTTTCGTGATGGTTTCCGCTACGGAATCCGTATCCCCGATTTTATCATATTCATTTGACAGTGAGTATAATAAAGATGTTTATACCTATGTTGAGAACGTCTATAAGATGTCGCTGAACGACGTAAAGAACACCCCCAACGCGGAGGCAGCCCAAATGTGGAATCATTACAGAAACGCCGCCAACACTCGTGGTATTGTCGGCACCTTCGTCTCCCAGGAGGTAGAACCGTTGACGACTTGCACTTGGAATCAGGGCCGCTTCTACAACAATCATTGCCCCATCCAGCCCGATGCTAGTCAGTCGCAAAACCCATCATTGGATTGTGATGCTCACGTTCCCGCTGGTTGCGTTGCTACCGCAATGTCTATGGTGATGGATTACTATCGCTACCCGGAATACGGTGTTGGAGGAATTAGCTATCAGCCCATCCACTACACTGTTAACAGCGCTAATGAAATCACTGATACCAATGTCTATCCTCGCCAAACTCAGAATTTCAATGTAAAGCACGACTACAACCTTATGCCGAACGACCTGAACGCATACACGGGCGAGGTCGCCAAATTGCTGTGGCACACGGGTCTTTCTGTACGGATGGATTACGGTCCGACCGGCTCTGGTGCTCAGTCTTCCCAAGCCCTTGAATCAATGAAGAACAACTGGGGCTACAATCGTGCCGCTCAGCAGATTTTGCGCAACACGGGTAACTATACTACTTCCGACAACTGGATCGCTGACCTTCGCATTGAATTGGATTCCCTCCGTCCCATTTACTATTCCGCCAGCGATGACCACGGCGGACACGCTTTCCTGCTGGACGGCTATCAGGTTGTGAACACCATCAACTCTACTACCCACTATACCTACGAGCACGTTTTTGACCATATTGACACTACCACCACTTTCGATGAGGATTCAACTCCTATCTACACTTACGATTCCATTTTCGTTCTCGTCCCCGTTGACAGCAATTACGTTTACGACACCACCGCTGCCGTACATTTCCACGTGAATTGGGGCTGGGGCGGTTACAACAACGCTTATTTCCTTTTGAAAGGACCTGGCTACTTGGATGGATATTCTAAGAACGAAGCCGCTTTCGTCGGCTGTTATCCTGCGGGCAATCCTGCAAAGGTCACCGAAGGCCGTGTTGATGTGATCGGTACCGCTGGTACCATCAGCGATGGCGCAGGCAACCAGATGTATCAGCCCAATACCGACAGAACTTGGATGATCTCCGCTCCCGGCGCTACCAGATATACCATCAAGTTCGCCCGCCTTCAAACCGAAGCCAATGCCGACGAGGTCATCTTCTATAAGAATGGAGACTTGAACAATGTGGCTGGCCGCTATTCTGGCAATGCCGTTCCTTCACAGTTCTCCATTATTGCCGACAGCGTTCTCGTTCGCTTCGTCTCCAACGGCAACGATGTCACGGGTCGCGGTTTCGTATTTGATTTCAAAGCCACCGTTCCCGATGGCTACTGCGCTGAAGAAACCAACCTTCCTCTCGGAAGCGGTACCTTCACCGATAAGGGCAGCGATGAATTCACTGGCGTTTATCGTCCGGAAACTTTCTGTACCTGGAACATCAAGGGTTTCACCAAGGTTTATCTCTCTTATCCTCAAATCGAATTGGGCGCTGGCGACTTCATTGATATCTTCGACATCACCAATGAAATGAAGCCCAATCTGCTTGCCCGTATTGACAATTACACTTGGCCTTCAGAAGACGTGATGACTTTCGGCGGCAATGTGCGCAAACTGAGAATCCGCTTCATCTCTGATAACTATGAAGAAGGTAACGGCTTCACGATGACTTATGAAACCGAAACCGGCGTTGAGGAAAACAACGGACTGAGCAACATCAACATCTACCCGAACCCCGCTACCAGCAACCTCAATGTTGAATTGAACAGCGAAAACGAAGGCCAGCTCAATTTCCGCATCGTTGATATGATGGGCAGAACCATCAGCACCGAAAGCGTTGAAAACTTCGGCGGAAGTCTTCACCACACCATCAACGTGAGCGACCTCGCTAAGGGCATTTATATGCTTAGCATCGAAAGCAAGCAGGGCAGCAGCGTTAAGAAATTCATCGTTGAATAATTATCATTCTGTGATATTCAAAAGGGAGATTCATTAGAGTCTCCCTTTTTTGTAACATATTGGCTTTTTTTTCGTTTTAATGAAATGGCTTTTATATGGATTTTTTTATTATTTTTGTAGCATCTTTTTTAGCGTTTTTTTTATAAGAAAAAATTTCAAAGTTATGAAAATATACCAAGTACTTTTTCTTGCAACAGCTCTGCTGTTAACTTATTGTTTTGCGCCGTCTTTGAGTGCGCAAAAACTTAAAACAGACGATGTTCCTGGCGATGTAACGCAGTCGTTTTCAGTGGAATATCCGAATGGAAAAATCTCTTACTGGATGTTGGAAGACAACAATTATGTGGCTGTCTTCAAAGACGATGGCTCCGACGGCAAGGCCTTTTTCTCGAATACTGGCGATTGGCTGAAAACCACCTATGCGGTTCCGGTTTCTGAAATTCCACTCAGTATGTCGCAGTATGTTACCAAAGAATATCCGAATTACGAGATTTCCGTGTGCAATTTGCAGGAAATGCCGAAAACTCCCACGCATTACTATTTGGAAGTACGCTTCCCGGAGGTCGGTAGCAAGGACAAACCTTCTGTGCTCACTTTCGACTATGTCGGCAATTTGCTGAAACGTGAAGATCCCGCTGGCTGGGTACTCCGTACCGACGAGCCCGCCCGCCCCACTACCGACAAAACCGCTCCCGCCAAGCAGACCCGCGTGGAAGTGGTGAAGAACGATAAGGCAGCCAAGACTGAGCAGGAACAGCCCGCTCAACCCAAGGAACAGGCCGAGAAGCCGGCTAAGCAGAAGAAAGGCAAGGCCGAACCCGAAGCTCCGCACGATCCGTGGGCCGAATACGCCATCGGTGAAAAGGATGTCCCTTCCATTGTGATGAAGACCGTCAAGAAAAAAGCTCCGAAACCCATCAATGCTAAATGGTTCCTCGTTGGTGAAACCTATGTCCTGAAATGCGAAAAGAGCGAGCTTCCACTCGAAGTTTACGTTTCAAAGAAAGGCGCTCTCAAAAAGACTTATTTTTATATGGTTGAAGAACGCGTGAATGGTAAAATCAGAAAGTTCTTGGAGGAACATTACAAGGGATACAAGTTCCGTCACGCTTACAAGGAAGAACGCGCCGACAAGAAAAACAAGGTCTATGTGGAATTCTATGAAAAGAAAAACTGGAAGAAGAAGATTCCGACTGGTGCCTGGTTTGATGGCAAGAACTTCACACTGATCCGTACCGTTGACCCCAACTTCGAGGATCCCTTCAATGATCCTGATATGTTTGTCAACAATGCGCCGTCGGCAGCTGATCTTGAGGCCGAAATCGCACAACTTCCCGAAGCGCTCCGCTCCTATGTCGCCTCTAATTATCCGTCACACAAGATCCGTGACTTTGAACCCCAGGACGACAAGGACCTCGGTGAAATCTACCGCGTTGAAATCGTTTCCACGGGAAACAGTTATATCATCCTTTATTTCGATAAGAATGGCAAGTTCCTCCGCAAGGAATTGAGCGATGGTATGAAGACGGTAAAATCCTTCGGCGACTACGATGAAATTGAGGTCCCCGAAGTGGTCATTAAAGCTTTCAACACGAAATTCCCCAGAGTTGAAAATCCCGTTTGGGACGAAGACGAGAACGAGAACTTCGACGTTCAGTTCGTAGGCACGAAGGGTAAGGAGATGTGCATTTTCTCACCCGAAGGCGCTTTGCTCGAAGACCTCTACTTCCTCGACGTGACGAAGGTTTCTCCTGAAATCGAAAGCTATTTGAAGAGCACCTATGGCAGATACGACATTCAGTCTTATTTCTCAGTGAAAAAAGACGGAAAGAATTACTATAAGGTGATTGTGCTTCCCAACAAGGAAAAGTATCTCAAGTACTTATGGTTCTCTGCTTCCGGCGAGTTCGAAAGAGAAGAAAACTAACATTATGGCATATATTGAAATCAAAATGTCCTTCCCGCAGCCCGAGCCGTGGAAGGACATTTTTACAGCATTATTGGGCGACGCGGGCTGCGACAGTTTTATGGACGGCGACGACGACAACACGCTGCTCGCCTATGTGAAGAAAGAAGAGTACGACGAGGCGGCCATCGCCGACGTGTTGCAGAATCACGGGATGGATGTGCACTTCACGACTGAAATAACGGAGGTGGAGGAACAGGACTGGAATGCCGTCTGGGAAGCCAGTTACGAGCCGGTTCTGATTGCTGACAAGTGTTACATTCGTGCGCCCTTCCACGAACCTAATCCTCAGGTGCCCTACGAAATCATCATCGAACCCAAGATGTCGTTTGGAACGGCTCACCACGAAACCACTTCCCTGATGATTGAGTACATTCTGGAAGAAGATTTCAACGGAAAGTCGTTGCTGGATATGGGTGCGGGAACGGGAATCCTCGCGATTCTGGCACACAAGCGCGGCGCAAAGCCCATTACTGCTATTGACAACGATGCCTGGGCCCACGAGAACAATCTGGAAAACAACATCAAAAACGGCATTTCCGATATGACGGTAAAGCTGGGCGACGCGCTTTCTATCGGCGACGACTCCTTCGATGTTATTTTTGCCAACATCAACCGCAATATCTTATTGAACGATATGCCGCTGTATGTCAAGTCGTTGAACAAGGGAGGAAGCATTTTCTTCAGCGGTTTTTATCAGGGCAACGATTTGGATAAAATCAAGGAGAAAGCGGCCTCACTGGGGCTTGCTTTCCATTCTTTTAAGGAGAAAAACAACTGGGTGGCAGCCCGTTTCATTTATTAAAAACAGAAGTTATGAAAAAGTGCCTTTTCCTGATGCTTTGCGTTGCAATGACGCTGATTTCTTGCAAGAAAAACAATGACATTTTCACAGTGAAAGTTGACAATTCGGCAATCGGAAAGGCGGGCGAGGTGATGCTGGTGATGGACCGCGCCGTGTGGGACACTTTGTATCAAGACAGTGTGAAGGCCGTTCTGAATCAGCCGCAACCTTTTTTGAATCAGGATGTTGCAATGTTCGATGTGTTGCAATTGGACAACGATTTGTTTTATGGCAATAAACTGAATCATTTCAACATCATTCACTTTGAGCTGGATTCAACCCTCAGTGAGCCGCTGTGTTCGTTAGAGCGCGACAATTGGGTGAAACCGCAGGTTTACGTTCATATCAAGGCCGCCACTCAGGAGCAGGCCATCGCGGCTTTTATGGAAAACCAGGACGATATTCTGGCGGAACTGTACGACAACGACATCCGCAAGATCCAGAATGCCAATGAGGGCAAACTGAATGTGGCTGTGCAAGAGAAAATTCGTAATAAATTCGGCATATTGCTTTCTGTTCCAAAGGAATACAATGTGGCTCGTGAAACGGATGATTTCATCTGGCTGCGTTATCCTACCGTCAAGAACGACCGGTTCATTATGATTTACACGTCGCCCACCACCCAGGTGACGCCTGCCAATATGATTGACAATCGCAATCGCATTTCTGCCAAATATATTGAGGAAAAAGAGAATCCGGATGCGCGTCCCGTCGTGGTTCAGCAATTCGGGCTTCCGTTCACCTGTCCGTTGCAAATCGGTGCGCACCAGGGAATGGAGATGCGCGGATTGTGGGAGCAGGATTTGGACTATATGGGCGGCTCGTTTTATCATTTTTCTTTCGTAAACGATAAAAACGTCACCATTAGCATTGATGGGTTCGTTTATGCGCCGCGCGACTGGACCGAAAAACGCGATTATCTGCGTCAGGTAGAGGCGATTGTGAAATCAGTGAAATAATTTGCAGCGTTTCTGCTTTTTTTTGCGTCTATATCTTTGTGAAACCTTTGGACGAGAAAGAATTGGTACAAAGTTGTCTGCGTGGCGAAAGGTCTGCGCAGAAGGAGTTGTACGAGCGCTTTTCGCCGCAGCTTTTGGGCGTTTGTATGCGTTACTCCAATTCGCGGGAAGAGGGAGAAGATATTCTGATAGAGGGATTTGCAAAGATATTCTCCCGTTTGGGCGACTATCGTTTTGAAAGCCCCTTGTTGGCGTGGATGCGGAGCATTATGCTCAATACCGCCATCAGTGCGTACCGGACGGCGCTGAAACATCGTTTGAAGGAGCAGGATCCGTGCTGGGAAGAGGCACAAGCCGTGTCGGCTCCGCTTCAACCCGCAGATCATCTGCAAGAGAAGGACCTGCTGGCTCTGATTCAGCAGATGCCTGACTCGCTCCGGATGGTGTTCAACTTGTCGGTGGTGGAGGGCTTTTCACACCGCGAGATAGGGGAGATGCTGGAGATGACGGAGTCAACCTCGCGGTCTTATTTGACGAGGGCGCGGAGTTGGTTGCAGGCGCATTTGAAATGATAAATTATTGAAAATGAATGATATAGATATTAAAAATACACTGGAGCGGTTGGAGGTGGAGCCCTCGCCCCGTTGTTGGCAGGCGGTAGAAAGCCAACTGGCAGCGGGTATGGGTGCTGCCGCCACTTCGGAGGTCGTGAAGTCGGTGGGACGTGCGGCTTGGCTCTCCACTACGGCGGCGAAAATCACGCTGGGTGCCGTTTCCGCTTTGCTGGTCGCGTCAGGCGTGACATTGGCCGTGCTGCTTCCTGAAAAAACTTCGGAAACGGTAAGTCCAGTCGTTTCGATGGAACAAGAAAATGTTAGAACCGCTTGTGAATCAGAAGTTTCAGAAGAAACCGCCGCTCCGCTCGCGATGGCTCATAATAGTTCGGTGGCGGTACGGGAAGCGCTGCCAGTGGCCTCTGCCCCAACTGAAGCGACGCAATCTTTGGAGGCACCGTCTGCTAGCCCGATTCCCAATGCCAGTTCCCCGGTGGCAACGAATCTTTCTCAGCCGGTTTCCCCTGCTTCTGTGGCCCAAGTTCCCAGCGTTGCGCAAAAGTCACCCCCTGCGGCTCCTGCGAGCGAGACGGTTAGCTCAAAAAGTAGCCATAGTTCTTCAAAAAATATTGAAAGTCAGATTGTTGTATCAAACGAGACCGATCCAGTGCTGGAGCAGTCGAGTATGGCGGACGAATTTGAATTTTCCGCTCCCATTATGATTGAAATTCCGAATGTGATGACGCCGAATGGCGACGGTTACAACGATTTTTTCATTATCAAAGGCATTGAGCATTGCGAAAAGAGCCGAATCCTTATCAAAAACCGGGCGGGCGTCGTTGTTTTCCAGGGCAGCGACTACCGCAACAATTGGGATGCGGCGGGCTTGAGCGATGGCACTTACTACTATCAATTCTATTACACGTTGCACGGTATAGAGGAAGTGCGTACGGGAACGCTGACGATTTTGCGCTAATATTAACCAAATAGAAATTCGAGCAAGATGAAGATATTGATGGCGATGTCGGGCGGGATCGACAGCACGGTGGCCGCTCTGTTGTTGAAAGAGCAGGGGCACCAGCTGGTGGGAGCCACTTTCCGCACGTTTGATCCCGACGAGACGGAGTGCTGCGAGCAGGGTTGCGGCAGCGAGGATTCGGTGATGCAGGCACAGAAAATGGCAGAGCGCATTGGAATCGAGCATCATATTCTTGACTTCCGGAAGGTGTTTCGCGACAACGTGATGCGTGATTTTATGGACGAGTATATGCGCGGGCGCACGCCGAATCCGTGCGTGGTGTGCAACTCCGCCATCAAATGGGGGATGCTTTTGCGGAAGGCCGACGAGCTGGGTTGCGAAAGGATTGCCACCGGGCATTATGCGCGGATTGTGGAGCGCGATGGCCATTTCTATTTGGCGCAAGCGGAGGATCGGCAGAAAGACCAGACCTAATTCTTGTGTAAACTCACGGAGGACGAGTTGTCGCGCACGCTGTTCCCGTTGGGCGGTTACACCAAGCCGCAAGTGCGAGCGATGGCGGCTGAGCGTGGTTTCCAGCAACTGGCGCAAAAGACTGAGAGTCAGGATATTTGTTTCTTGCCATCGGGCGATTATCGGGAATTTCTGGCTAAGAATGTGCCTCAATTTGAGCGGTTTTGTCAGCCAGGCGATTTCCTTGATATGGAGGGAAAGGTGGTGGGGCGGCACGAAGGTTTCCCCAACTACACTATTGGCCAGCGGAAGGGCTTGCGGGTGGCTTTTGGCACGCCGCGGTATGTGTGTGCGCTGGATGCGCAGCACAACACGGTCACGCTGGGCGAGCGCGACGACCTGTACCGTTCGGAACTGGAGGCCGACGGATGCCGTTTCATCGACTGGGAGCGGCTTGCTGGGCGAGGCAAGGTGCTGGCTCGCATTCGGTACCGCAGTGCGGCGGAACCGTGCGGTGTGGAGTTTGATGGCGAGGTGGCCCGCGTGCGGTTCGACAGTCCCGTGTGGGGTGTCACGCCCGGGCAATCCATCGTGATGTATCAGGACGGCCTCGTGGTTGGCGGCGGAATCATCGTGCGCTGATCTGTGGGCTCTTGATAACGGGAGTGGCTCTTGCGTTCGGGCGGCGATTGGGCCGGCTGGCGCACCGCAGCGTTAGGGATTGCAGCACATTTACGAGCGATTTTGGACGGATGGAAGAATGACCGAAGAGGCGAATGGAAGAAGGGGAGAGGATGGAGCCAGCGGACAAGGATGGAGCGAGTTAGTGCGGAAAGCCCGACGGCGACCGCAGGGAGCCGGAACGCCCAAATGAAAGAGAAAAAGCCAACGACTTGCGCTTTTCAAGCCCAAGATGGGAATAAGTTAAATATTTATAAATCAATTATTTGTTTTTATGATGCGGATTATTTCTGCGTCATAATGTCGAGTACGAAATTGTCGGTGGCGGCCATTCCCTGCAAGCCAATGTTGGCCATATTGCGCACGCATTTGTCCACGTCGTCGTCGATGATGCCCTCGACGGAAGAGACGGACTTGTTTTCGATGGCGAGGAGGGCCGAGAGAACGGCCGTTGACACGCCAGTTGCCACTTTGAGCGAGCAACTGGGCTTGGCGCCGTCGCAGATCATTCCGGTGATGTTGGCGATCATATTCTTCACTGAGTAAGTGACTTGCTCATACTGGCCGCCCATCAGGTAGGTGATGCCGCAGGCCGATCCGGTGGCGGCGACCACGCATCCGCAGAGGGGGGATAGCCGGCCGAAACTCTGCTTGATGTAGATGACGGTGAGATGGCTCAGCATCAGGGCGCGGATCAACTCTTCCTCCGATTTCAGGCGCTCCTCGGCATAGACACACACGGGGAGCGTGGCCGCGATGCCCTGGTTGCCGCTGCCGGAATTGCTCATCACGGGCACTTTCACGCCTGCCATTCGCGCGTCGCAGGCCGCCGACGTGTAAGCCAGAATCTTGGAGTAGATGCCGTTTCCGAACAGGTGCTCGTGCGGCTGCATAAAAATCAGACGGCCGAGCCCGTGACCGTACTCCCTGCGGAGCGACATTTCCGCGGCGCGGCGGTTCAGTTTTGCCGTGTCAAGGATGAAGCGGATGTCGTCGAGCGGCGCGTTCATCGCGAAGTCGTAAACCGTGCGCATCGAGAGCCGCAGCGTTTCCGACTCGGTTTCGGTCTGCGCGTTCCGGCTGTCGTCAACCAGCACGGTTCCGTTTTTGGAGATGAAGCTGAAGTGCGTGTGTTCGCCGCTGATGACCACTTTCACTTTGTCGTCGCCGTTGTGGCTCACCACTTCGATGTAAAGTTTCTCGGTGGTGTCCTTCTTCTGCGTGATTTGGATTCGCTGCTCGCTGATGAAAGTTTTTCCGTCTTCCACGCTTTGCGGGGTGGTGTCCTTCAAAACTTCCAGCTGGTATTCCGATTTCCCGATGAGGGCGCCCAGTGCGATGGCGATGGGAAGCCCCACCATATCGGTGCCGGGAATGCCGACACCCATCGCGTTTTTCAGCATATTGGCGCTCAGTGCCACTTCGATTTGCTTGGGCACGCCGCCCAATATCTCTTTTGATTTTGCTACTGCCAATGCTACGGCCATCGGCTCTGTGCAGCCAATAGCGGGAACCACCTCGCTTTTTACCAAGGCAATGATTTTGTTGAATTCTTCGGATGTCATCGGGAATGTTTTTAGGGCTGCAAATATACGATTTTTTGTAATTTTGCATTTCAAAAATTATCAGTTTTTTATGAAAAAATCCATTCTTATTATCCTTGCTTTTGCCTTGTTTTTCCAGTTAAATGCGCAAAACAGCAGGCGGGTTCTGTTTATCGGGAATAGCTACATTTACACGAACGATATGCCCAATATGCTGAAAACGTTGGCGGCGGGCTGCGGCGACACGCTCATTTATTCGCAAAGCACACCGGGCGGTTGTACTTTCCAGAGTCATTTATCTAATTCTAATACAATGAATTACATAAATGAAGGGGGCTGGGATAATGTCGTTTTGCAAGAGCAGAGCCAGTATCCGTCGTTCCCGATCGGTCAGGTGCAGAATATGTGTTTCCCGTATGCTGCGCAGTTGTGCGAGAAGGTGCGGGCCACGTCGCCTGATGCACAGGTCACCTTTTTTATGACGTGGGGGCGCAAGAACGGCGACGCGCAGAACTGCGCCGAGTATCCGCCATTGTGTACTTACGAAGGGATGGACAGTTTGCTGGCGTTGCGCTATATGATGATGGCCGAGATGAACGACGCGGCGGTGGCTCCCGTGGGGCGCGTGTGGCGTGCCATTCGTGAGCAACATCCTGAAATAGAACTGTATAATGCCGATGAAAGCCATCCGTCGGTGGCGGGAAGTTACGCCGCCGCCCTCACTTTCTACACGCTCATCTTTCACCACTCGCCCACCTGCATTTCCAACGATTTGTCGCTGAGCGCCGATGTGGCGCAAATCCTCCGCGAGACCGTTGAAACCGTGGTTTACGACAGCTTGACCTATTGGCTGGCTTGGTGGGAATATTCTGATATTGAGGATGTTATTGTAGGAAATGAATGCACTTCCGATTTGAAAGTCTATCCCAATCCCACGCACGATGTGCTCCACGTTCAGTGGGCTGACGCCAACGCACCGAGCATTTCCTTGTCGCTGGTTGACGTGTGCGGCAAACTGATTCAGCAGTTAACGGCAGAAGGAAACAGCGCCGAAGTCAACTTGTCGGACTTTCCTTCCGGCCTCTATTTTGTGCGCGTGATGCTGTCGAGCGGAGAGTCGGCAATCGTGAAAGTGGTGAGGAAATAGGATTTTTTGAGAGTACATTCGAGAAGTGAGAACGTCGAGAACTTTTTTCGAGAGGATTTGAGAAGTGCGGAGAAGAAATGCGGTGGGCATTTGTGTGGAAAAAATCCCGATTGGCATACGGAAAAGTACGGAAATTTATTGTAACTTTGCAGCGCATATTGTACATAATATTTTCGAATGATGAAAAAAGTCTTATTCGTCGTATGGATGGTCTTGTTGTTGCCATTCGTTTGCGTTGCGCAGAATTTCTCCCTCACGCTGACCAGCAAGTCCGTGAAGGCGGATTCCCTTCATTTTCAATCGTTTGACAAAAAAAAGAATTTCGTTTCAATTATTTCCGTTCCTTATTCTGAAAAAGCGGTGCTGAAGCAGAAGGAAAAACTCGCGCCTGGCTTTTATCGTGTGACGGGCGATTCGGTTGTGCTTTTCGATGTCATTATTTCCGAGGAAAAGAAGACCTCGTTGGTTGTGAGTATGGACGAGGCGGGCGAGGTGACTTTCCAAAACAGTCCTGAAAACAACAACAACATTGCTTATTACAAGCGGCTTGCGTGGTTCCGCGAGAAGTCGGCGGAAATCAACCAGACGTTTGAGGAGGCCCAGAAGACGATGCCGCAGTATATGTTGCAGACGCTGGTGCAGAACCTGATGGCGCAGGCCGACACGTTGACGGCGCAGGAGAACGCCTACAAGCGGCAGGTGATGGCCGAGAACCCGGGCACGCTGTTCGCATCGCTCGTGCAGTTCTCCATCGAGATTCCGGCCCCGCCGCAGGAATATTACGGCAACCGGAACTTGCTCGCGCATTATTTCACACAGCACGCTTTCGACAATTTCCCCTTTGATGACGGCCGTATGGCCAACACGCCGATGCTGAATGCCAAGATGAAAGAGTATTGTAACTCTCTGTATTACAAGTTGGAAGAGTCGGAGGCCGCCAAGCTTGCCGACGAGTTGCTGACGAGCGCGCAGGTCAATTCCAAAAACTACCACACCATTTTCGACCATTTGGAAAAGGTGCTGGGCACGATGACGTCGCCTTTCTGGACCGAGGAAATCTACATTGCAATGCTGCGCAACGCACTGAGCTACGACCAGTTGGACCCCAACCGCGTGAACTACTACAAGCAAGTGCTCGAACTTCATACCAAGAACCTGGCTGGCACCATCGTGCCCAATTTCAACATCCTTCTTTCCGATGGGACGAAAACCACGCTTTACGACATCGACTGCGAGTATATGCTGCTCTACTTCCAGAATCCTGACTGCCCGACCTGCACCGAAGTGCGCGGCATTCTGGCCAAAAACGAGGATCTCAACCAGGCAATCAACAGCGGAAAACTCAAAATGCTCACTGTCTATTTTGAAAAGGACGAGGAGCTTTGGCGCCGCTATCTCCGCGACAAGGCGAGCCCGATGTATCTGCACGGTTGGGACTATCAGGGCGAAATCGAGCAAAACTCGCTCTACGATTTGCGCATCATCCCTTATATGTTCTTGTTGGACAAGGATAAGCGCGTGATCAGGAAGGACATTTACCATAATGAGATTTCCAATTATTTAAAGAAATATAAGATTTATTAATTCAATATCAGCATTTTATGAACAATACCAGTGAGGAATTTGATGTGATTGCTGCGCAGTGCCGCGACATTTTTTCTAAAAAAGCGATGGATTATGGCACGGCCTGGCGTATTTTGCGAACATCGTCACTGACCGACCAGATTTACATTAAGGCGCAGAGAATCAGGAGTATAGAGCAAAAGGGTGTGGCGCTGGTGCAGGAAGGCGTGCTGCCTGAATATATTGGCATCGTGAACTATTCGGTGATGGCGCTCATCCAGCTCGAAGTCGGTGTGGCCAACACGATGGAGGAATTGATGCCCGCCGAGGTCGCTATCGAATTGTTTGACAAACATTTGAATGCCGCCAAATCGTTGATGTGCAACAAGAATCACGACTACGACGAGGCCTGGCGCAAAATGCGGCGCTCCTCATTAACCGATATTATCTTGATGAAATTATTGAGAATCAAACAGATAGAAGATAATGGCGGCAATACCATCATTTCTGAAGGTTTGGATGCCAACTATCTCGACATCATCAATTATGCGATGTTCGCACTCATCAAGTTACACGAAAACGAAAATAATTAAGCAACAGTACAATGAATAAGAAAAAAGAACCTATTGTCATTATGATTCTGCGCATCCTCTTGGGGTGCCTTTTCATCTTTTCTGGTTTGAGCAAAGCCATTGACCCCATCGCCAACGGCTACCAGTTCGACGATTATTTCCACTCGTTCCATATGGACTTTATGCAGATTTTCAGTCTGTTTATGGCCTACGCGATGACCATTGTGGAATTCACGTTGGGCGTGATGATGCTTTTGCGCATCAAGGTCAAGCTCACAACCACGCTTTTCACGCTGTTTATGTGTTTCTTCTTCCTGCTGACGGCCTGGCTGGCGCTTGCCGAATATCTGGAAGTGCATCACGGCTACGATTTCGGCATCGTGAAAGATTGTGGATGCTTTGGTAAAGTGGTGAAACTGAGTAATTTGGGAACATTCTTGAAGAATGTCGGCATCATTATTCCTACTTTCTTCGTGTTCCTTTGGCGCAACGAGATTCCCGACATCCGGATGACTGAGCTGGGAAAATGGTGTACGGTTGCACTGTCGATTCTCGTTTGCTTCTTCATCCAGCTGCATTGCCAGCGCCACCTCCCCACTTTCGACTTCAGCGACTGGGTGGTGGGCGAGAATGTGGCCCGCGACTTCATTGACCAGCCGGAAGTAACTGAGACTGTGTACGTTTACAAGGATTCTACTGGAAACGAATTCAGAATGACCGAAGAGGAGATGATTGCCAAATACGAGGAGGATCCCGCCTTTTTTGATGACAAGGGCGAGCCGGAAACCGAAGTGAAAGTGATATCGGAAATCAAGCGCGCTCCCATTCAGGGACTTACTATGTGGACCGAGCCCGACAGTACTGGGCAGTTCTCCGATATTGCTCCTGATCTGATTGATTCACTGAACGATAAACCTTTGCTGGTGCTTTTTATGTATTATGTGGAGGATGTTAACAAAAAGGCATTCCAAAGCGAGGATTATGAGGAATTGGTACAACTTTGTGACGAAAAAGGTTACGATTTGGTGGGACTTACCAACTCCAATTCGGTGGAAATCGCCAATTTCGTGAAGGAAAACAACATCACGTTCCCCATTTACCGCAGCGATTGCGATCCTGTGAAGGGACCGTTCATCGTTCGCGATGCGATTCACGCCAATCCGGGCGTCATCTATTTGCAAAACGGCATCGTGAAAGGAAAATGGGCTTGGCGCGATTTTGACGATGCTGTGAAAGCCATCCAGTAAACTCATTCTTCATTTCTCATTTTATTCATCAAAAATTACTTCAAAAATGAAAAATCTTATCGCTCAAACTTTGAGCAGCGCATTGAAAGACTTGTATCAGATTGATTGGCAGGCAGATGCTTCCATCATACAAAAAACGAAAAAGGAATTCGAGGGCGATTTCACCGTAGTGGTTTTCCCCTTTGTGAAGATGGCCCGCAAGTCGCCCGATGCGGTCGCAACCGAATTGGGCAACTATTTTGAGAGCCAGTTGCATTGCGCTTTCAATGTGGTGAAGGGTTTCCTTAATCTGTCGTTTCCTGCGGAAACCTGGCTCCGTTTCCTTTCTGAAAATCGCGAGAATCAGGCTTTCGGCTATGTCAAGGCCGCCCCAGACGAGCCCGTCACGCTGATTGAGTTTTCTTCCCCCAATACGAACAAGCCGCTTCACTTGGGACATATCCGCAACAATTTGCTGGGTGATTCCGTATCGCGCATCCTGAGTGCCTGCGGCAAAAATGTTGTGAAGGTTAACTTAGTGAACGACAGGGGAATTCATATTTGCAAGTCAATGTTGGCTTGGCAGAAGTTCGGCAATGGCGAGACTCCTGAGTCATCGAAAATGAAGGGCGATCATTTGGTGGGCAAGTATTATGTGGAATTCGACAAGCATTACAAGGCGGAAATCGCGCAACTTGTTGAACAGGGAATGGACAAGGAAGAAGCCGAGAAGAATGCTCCGTTGATTCTGGAGGCGCAGGAAATGCTGCGCAAATGGGAGGCCAACGATCCCGAGGTGCGCGCCCTTTGGAACCAGATGAACGGATGGGTATATGCGGGTTTCGACCAGACGTACAACCAGTTGGGAATCTCTTTCCACAAGATTTATTACGAATCGCAGACATATCTTTTAGGAAAGTCGCTTGTTGAGGAAGGTTTGCAGCGAGGCACGCTCTATCGTCGCGAGGATGGCTCTGTGTGGGTGGACTTGCGCGACAAGGGGCTGGATGAGAAGTTGTTGCTCCGGAAAGATGGCACCTCGGTGTATATGACGCAGGATCTGGGAACGGCACAGTTGCGTTATGAGGAATTCAAACCGCAGCAGATGATCTATGTGGTTGGAAATGAGCAGAATTATCATTTCGATGTGTTGAAGATCGTCATTGGCGAGAAACTGGGCAAGGAATTCGGCAAGAACATTTTCCACCTCTCGTATGGTATGGTGGAATTGCCGAATGGCAAGATGAAATCGCGCGAGGGAACCGTGGTGGATGCTGACGACTTGATGGCGGAAATGATTTTCCAGGCCCGCGAGAAGACTTCCGAACTGGGAAAGGGCGATGGCAACGAGAGCGACTTGTACGAAATGCTGGGTTTGGGCGCGCTGAAATATTTCATCCTCAAGGTCGATCCCAAAAAGAATATGCTGTTCAATCCGGAGGAATCCATTGATTTCAATGGCAACACGGCTCCTTTCATCCAGTACACACACGCCCGTATCAAGTCGCTGCTGCGCAAAGCGGCCGACAGCGGTATCGACTATGCGGCGCAGCCGATGTCGGTGAACACTTTGCAACGTGCTGAAAAAGATTTGATTAAGTCGTTGTACGAATTTCCACTGACGGTTCAGGCGGCTGGTGCCACAATGAGTCCGGCTTTGATTGCCAACTATGCTTTTGATTTGGCGAAAGACTTCAACCGTTTCTATCAGGAAACGCCCATCTTCAAGGAAGAGGATGCCGAAAAGCGCGCATTGCGTCTGCAAATATCTGAGTTCACGGCACTTGTGCTGAAAAACGCCCTCGCTTTGCTGGGTATCAGGGTGCCCGAAAAAATGTAGTTTATGACGGATGGTGTTGTAATGCAGTCCACGGGAAGTTGGTACGAGGTGCGTACCGACGAGGGTGAAATGGTGCGTTGCCGTTTGCGCGGCCAGTTCCGGATTAAGGGAATCAAGACTACCAATCCCGTTGTGGTGGGCGACCGCGTGGGCTTCGTGATGGAAAACGACGGCTGTGGCTACATTACAACATTGCACCCCAGGCGAAATTACATTGATCGCAAGTCAACCAACCTTTCGAAAATCAGCCATATCATCGCGGCCAACATCGACATCGCCTTTTTGGTGGTGACGTTGCGTGAACCCCGCACATCGTTGGGCTTTATCGACCGTTTTCTGGTTTCAGCCGAAGGATTTAGAATTCCTTGCTGTTTGGTTTTCAATAAGATAGATATTTATTCTGAAGAAGAGAAAGAAGAAATCGGGTGGTTGCGCGCCATCTATGAACGTATCGGTTATCAAACGTTGTGTACTTCCGTGCTGACGGGCGAGGGAATGGATGAACTGCGCTCGCTGATGGAGGGCCGCATTTCGTTGTTCAGCGGTCATTCTGGCGTGGGCAAGTCCGCCATCATCAATCACATCGACCCTTCGCTGAACTTGAAAATCGGCGGCATCTCGCAGGTTCACGACAAGGGCAAGCACACCACTACTTTTGCCAGTATGTTTCAGGTGGGAGACGGCTTTTTGATTGACACGCCTGGCATCAAGGAATTCGGCTTGATACAGTACCGGCCTGACGAGATCCGCGACTATTTCCCGGAAATACGCCAGTTTAACAACCAGTGCCGTTTCAGCAACTGCAGTCACACGCACGAGCCGGGATGTGCGGTGCGCCAGGCGCTGGCCAACGGCGAAATCGCAGAACACCGGTATGAGAATTACCTGAACATTCTACACGATGGCGATATGCTGATTGAGGACTGGAAATTGCGGTAGCGGGTTACAATCCCATCATTTTCTTAAAGCATTCCCAGATTGCGATGCCTCCGGCGATGGAGACATTGAGCGAGTGTTTGGTTCCGTTTTGCGGAATCTCAAGGGCTCCGTCGCAAAGTTCTAACGCTTCGTCGTCAACGCCAAACACTTCATTTCCAAGTACTAACGCTATTTTTGCGGGCATTTGAATCTTGAATTTTTCCAGAGAGATGGAAGTGTCAACTTGTTCCACGGCATAAAGCGTGTAGCCGTCGCGTTTGAGTTCGCGCAGGCATTCTGCGGTAGATGCAAAATGCTTCCAGTCAACGGATTCGGTGGCTCCCAGCGCGGTTTTGGCAATCTCTTTGTGAGGTGGCGTGGCGGTGATGCCGCACAGGTAAAGGCACTCCACCGAAAAGGCGTCGCAGGTGCGGAAAACCGACCCTACGTTGTACATACTGCGCACGTTGTCCATCACAACCGCAAGCGGAATCTTGTCTTGTCGCTTGAACTCTTCCGCTGTCACGCGGTTCAGTTCTTCCATCGAGAGCTTTTTCATTGTTGTTGAATTGTTGAGTTGTTGAATTGTTGAGTTGTTGAGCTGTTGAATTGGCGGGAATAGGCGAAGGTTACAATGCCCACACGATGAGTCCGCCGCAGATGATGATGCCGGTGACCACGAGGTCGATGAGGCAGAATCCCATAATGTCTTTGGCATTGAGTTTGGCGATGGCGAGAGCAGGGATGGCCCAGAAGGGCTGGATGAGGTTGGTCCAGGCGTCGCCCCACGCGATGGCGGTTCCGGTAAGGCCGGGATCCACGCCGAGGTCGGCGCCAGCTGCGAACATAATGGGTGCCTGGATGGCCCAGTGTCCGCCGCCGGAAGGAACGAACATATTGAGGACGGCGGCGCAGAGGAAGGTGAGCAGGGGGTAGGTGGTGGGTGTGGAGATGGAGATGCAGGCGTCGCTGATGACGGTACCGAAGCAGATTCCGCTGGCGCCCACGCCCGTGATGATGCCCATAATGCCCGCGTAGAAGGGGAATTGCAGCAAAATGCCGGCGGCCCCTGATGCCGCTTTGGTGAATGCGTGCACATAGTCGAGGGGTGTGCCGTGGAGCAGCACGCCGATGAACAGAAACAGCATAATGACGGAGTTCAGGTCGAAGGAGCCGCCGCGCAGCACGAGGTGGATGAACAGGTAGGAGAGGCCGAGCAGTGCGATGACCCAGGCCAGAATCCGGCTCTGCTCCATCTTTTCGGCGGGAGTGTCGTTTTTTTTCTCTGCGACGGCAGTGTCGTCAACGAGCAGGGCGGGGTCCACGGAAATCACGTTCTGCTTGGGGTGCATCAGCGAGTTGACGAGCACGAGCGCTCCGATGCAGAGTGCCACCATCACCAGGTTGTGCGGCTCCAGGATGGTTTGTCCGATGGGGATGGGCGCTGTGAGCACGCCGTTGGTGGCGTTCTTGAGCGCGTCGCCGGGAGTGGCCATCGTGAGCGGAATGGAGCCCGACAGCCCGGCGTGCCACACCACGAATCCGCTATAGGCCGACGCGATGAGCAGACGGTAGTCAATGCCGGGCAGTTTGCGCGCGATCTCCTTGGCGAAGATGACGCCCACAATCAGTCCGAAGCCCCAGTTGAGCCAGCAGGCCATTGCCGACACAAAGGTCACGAGTGCGATGGCGCCGGCGGGGCGCTTCGGCAGCGAGGCCAGCTGGCTGATTCCGCGCTTCACCACGGGCGCAGCTGCCAATGTGGAGCCGCAAACCAGCACCAATGCCATCTGCATCGAGAAGGCGAGAAGCCCCCAGACACCGCTCCCCCAGTGCTCAATCACCTCCACCGGCGTCTGTCTGCAAATCGGCATCGCAAGCAGCGCAGCTAAAAGCGTGAGGATGATGGCGAAAATAAATGGCTCTGGCAGATAACGTTGCACCAATTTTACGCAACCTTTTATGATTTTCTGAAACATTTTGCTTTGTTATTTGTTAGTTGATTTTGAACTTGCAAAATTAGGAAATATTCGTGAATTGTGGCACCAACGCGCGTTTTTTACGAAATATCTATATGTCAATATTTTTTCTTAATTTTGCACCCTCAAATTTTAAACATCTAAATTATACATAAATGAATATTCAAAACGAAAAATTGAGCGAGCAAGTGCAGATTCTGAGCATTGAAATCTGCAAGGAAGATTATGCAGAACAAGTTGAAAACGCATTGAAAAAACAGCGCCGTACCACCCAGGTTCCCGGCTTCCGCGTTGGAAACGCCCCGATGGGATTAATCAGAAAATCGTACGAGAAATCATTCATCGCTGACACGATTAACAATATGATGTACGAAGAATTGAACAAGTTCGTACACGAAAACAAAATTGACATCCTTGGAGAACCCCTTCCGGTTGACGACAAAACCGTCATCGACTTTGAACATCCTGAGAAATTCGTCTTCACTTTTGAAATCGCTTCCCAGAAGCCATTCGAAATTGATTACACAAAATTACCTGAACTCGTTGAATATCAAGTTGTCGCAGATGAAAAGGAAATCGACGACGTTGTCCTTGATATGCGCAAGCGTCACGGCGTTTACTCCGCTCCCGAAGTCATCGCTGACGAGGATTTCGTGACCGTTGAGTACGGCGAGAACAACAATGGAAACTTCTACGCCAACGATTTGAACGAGGCCGGCAAGAAGCTGTTCATCGGAAAGAAGAAAGACGAGGTGGTGACCGCCGACGTGAAGACCATTTTCACCGACGAAACCAAGCTCGGCACGTTCCTGAAGGTGGCTCCCGAACTGATCGAGAAGGACGAGCCCAAGACGCTCGAAATGACGGTTAAGTACATCGGTCATCTCGAACCCGCCGAAATCAACGAAGAATTCTTCAAGAAAGCTTATCCTGACGGAACTGTTTCCAACGAAAAACAACTCCGCGAAGCTGTCGCCCTCAAAATCGAGGCCGAGTACAAGCAGCACACTTCCCGCAAGTTTATGAATGATGCCATCGGCGTGCTCGTTGAAAATGTCAAGATTGAGCTCCCCGAAGAATTCTTGAGACGCTATATCATTTATGCTCAGAAAGATATGACCGAGGAAAAATTGAACGAAGAGTTCGACAAATACCTCAATTCCTTCAAATGGCAGCTCTTGGAAAACAAGCTCACGAAGGACAACGACATCCACGTTTCTGAGGATGATATGAAGAATTATGTGCGTAACTTCTTTATGACCAATTACTTCTCAAACTTTGATTACGATTCCGTAGCTGAAAGAGTTGACGCTTTGGTTGCCGACACGATGAAGAATCAGGAAAGTATGAAGAACATTTACGACCAACTTTTCGACGACCAGATCGGTCAGGCATTGAGCCGCAATATGAAGAAGTCGGTTAAGAAAGTGACTTTCAAGGAGTTTGCTGACGCACTGTATGGCGCAAAGGAAGAAACCACCGAAAAGCCGAAGGCAAAGAAGACCGCCACCAAGAAGACCGCTGCCAAGGCAGAGGAAACCGAGGGCGAAGAGAAAACGAAGGCAAAGAAGGCCGCTCCTAAAGCAAAGAAATCAACCCCTAAAGCTGAATAATTTTATGAACGATTTTAGAAATTATGCCGTGAAACACCACGGCATCGCAAGTCTGCACGTTGACAAGTACGTGTCGGCGGTGAACGATTATCTCACTCCTTATATTATTGAGGAACGTCCGATGAATATCACACAGCTCGACGTTTTCTCACGTTTGATGAAGGACCGCATCATCTTCTTGGGTGTTCCGATTGACGATGATGTTGCGAATATCATTCAGGCACAGATGCTTTTCCTCGAGTCACAGGACCAGGACCGCGACATCCAGATTTATCTTAACTCGCCTGGCGGTTATGTGCACGCGGGTCTGGGAATTTATGACACGATGCAGTACATCCATCCCGAAGTGTCAACGATTTGCACGGGTATGGCGGCATCAATGGCGGCAGTACTGCTTTGCGCCGGCGCAAAAGGCAAACGTTACGCTTTGCCGCACGCCCGCGTGATGATCCACCAGCCACTGGGCGGCGCTCAGGGACAGGCGTCCGACATCGAGATCGAAGCCCGCGAAATCCAGAAACTCAAGAAAGAACTCTATGACATCATCTCCAACCACACCGGAAAGGATTTCGACCAAGTGTGGGCCGACTGTGACCGCAACTATTGGATGATCGCATCGGAAGCCAAGGAATACGGGATGATTGACGAAGTATTGCGCAGAACAAAATAAAAATGGTAAAACGCACCAAACCAGAAGAGTATTGTAGCTTTTGCGGCCACCCGGCTTCCAAGGACAACCCCTTGATTTTCGGGCTCACTGGCAACATTTGCGCCCATTGCGTGCAGACTGCCTCCGACATCCTTCGCGAGAATCACTTGCAACAGCAAACGGACCTGATCAGCGACCTGAAAACCAAGTTGCTGAAGCCGGCCGAAATCAAGGCGAAACTCGACGAGTATGTCATCGGACAGGACGCGGCCAAACGCACCATCGCCGTGGCGGTTTATAATCACTACAAGCGCATTATGAACTCGCCCGCAACCGACGACGACGTGGAAATCGAAAAGTCGAATATCATTATGGTGGGCGAAACCGGAACTGGTAAGACATTGATTGCGAAGACGATAGCGAAAATGCTGGACGTTCCGTTCTGCATCGCCGACGCAACCGTGTTCACCGAAGCCGGCTATGTGGGCGAAGACGTGGAAAGCATCCTCACCCGCTTGTTGCAGGCCGCCGATTATGATGTGGCGAAGGCCGAGCGAGGCATCGTCTTCATTGACGAGATTGATAAGATCGCCCGCAAAGGCGCGGAGAATCCCTCTATCACCCGCGACGTCTCCGGCGTGGGCGTGCAGCAGTCGCTCCTCAAATTGTTGGAGGGCTCCATCGTGAACGTTCCTCCGCAGGGAGGCCGGAAGCATCCTGAACAGGCCTTCATCCAGGTCAACACCCAAAACATACTCTTCATCGGGTCGGGTGCCTTCAATAATCTCGACAAGATCATTTCTGAACGCCTGAATACCAAGGTCATCGGCTATAACGCACAGAACCGTACTATCGACCGAAACAATATGTTGCAGTATGTTTCTGCACAAGACATCAAGACTTTCGGCCTGATTCCCGAACTGTGTGGGCGTTTCCCCGTCATCACGAGTTTGGATGCCTTGGATGCCGCTGCGCTCAAGAAAATTCTTACCGAGCCAAAGAATGCTCTGCTGAAACAATTCATAAAGCTTTTTGAAATTGATGGAATCAAACTCTCCTTCACCGATGAGGCCGTTGACTACATCGTGGAAAAGGCCGTCGAGTTGAAGCTGGGGGCGCGCGGCTTGCGCTCCATCGTGGAGAAGATTATGAGCAACGCAATGTACGAGTTCCCCTCTTCAAAGAAAAAGTCGATTGCTATTGATTTAAGTTACGCAAAAGAACAATTTGAACACTCAATCTATCGTTTCTTAAAAGATTAAATTTGATTCAAATTTCGTAAATATGAATATCAGACACCTTATTATAATGTTTGTTGCCATTTCGGCAACAAACATTTTATTTTCTCAAAACGTAGTGATTGACGCTACTTTGCAGAACAACAAATTCACGGAAGTGACGTTGCAGCCCGCCACTACCAAGGGCGCTGCCGATCTGGCGAAGGCAACCATTCAGGATGGCCATTTCGTGCTGAAGACCACCATTGAGACGACAGATTTGTTCGCCCTGGCCTTCGACAACAAGAATTCCTTCTTGCTTTGTCTGCATCCCAACGACCATCTCACGCTTACTCTCGATGCAAACAATCTGCAGCGCGTTCCGTCTGTAACTGGCTCTGAATCAGTTGAATTTACGAAAGCGTTGACCGATTTGCTCTATTCTCGTCGCGAAGTGGCTGACAGTTTGAATGTTTTGTTGCAAAAAGATCGCAACAAGGTCTTCTTCACGAGTCTCGGGCAGCAAATGGGCACTTTTGTTAAAACCAATCAGGATGTTGATGCGGACGTGCTGGCGGCATTTGACAAAAATGATTCTTTGCTTGCTATCGTAAACGCTTATGCGATAGGAGGTTCCGTTGACAAGAAAAATCTTGACAACTTTATGAATGCGACGGTTGCCAATCTGAAGGTGTTGAAAAACTACTATGCTACTTTCCGTAATTATATGTTGAATGTGGCGCCCACCTACAATTTTGGAAATCTCGCCACCATTGATGGATATAGCGATTTCTATTCGGACCTGGAGATGTACACGTCAACGCAGGGCCATCACACGGAAGCGATTGCATCGCTTTGCGACAATTATTATGATAAGATTTCTGAAATCGTAAGCGATTACGACGAACGTTATTATGATGGAAAATTAGATAACAAGAAGGCGAAAGCGGAATTCTGTGCCAAGATTCTGGCCGCCATCAATCTGTACGGCCAGCCGGTTGCCGAAAAGGGAAAAGACATTCGGCAGGAAGCTTCTCTCTTGAAAGGGATGGGCAATTCGTTGCTCTCGAAAATTCAGACCAATGTGGAAAACGTTGTCGCAAAATATCAGAACGAGTTCAATGCGCGCGACGCTCAGGCAATGCAGCGGGCTCGCGATTTGATGGTCGGTCATAAAACTGACCTCGCCGCATTGATGTTCCTCGACAATTTCTCGCAGGACAAGGCCTTGCAGACCGAAGTGGTTGACGCTCTGCACGCTACCTATCCGAATCACGCGCTGGTGAGCGAGCGCTACAACAAGATGAACTCGCCGCAAAGCCGCACTGCCGACGGAATGGTGGCTCCCGAACTGGAGTTCACAGACCCCAACGGCCAGACCCGCAAACTGTCGGACTTGCGCGGAAAAGTGGTCTTGGTTGATTTCTGGGCTTCCTGGTGCGGCCCGTGCCGCAAGGAAAATCCGCACGTCGTGGCAATGTATCACAAATATCACGACAAAGGATTTGACATTTTCAGTGTTTCATTGGACAATCGCGCCGAAAACTGGAAGGCGGCCATTGCAAAAGACGGACTCGTTTGGCCCAACCACGTGAGCGATTTGAAGGGCTGGAGTTCTGAAGCCGCTAAGATTTACGGCGTGAGCTCTATTCCGTGCACTTTCCTGCTCGACAAGGACGGCAAAATCCTGGCAAGGGGCTTGCGCGGCGAAGCACTTACGCAGGCCTTGAAACAGATTTTCGGTGAATAATTCCGCTGATGATGAAAAAAGTGTTCTCTTTCTTGATGCTTTTTTCATTTTTCGGTTTTGCTTTTACGCAATCACTTGATAATCAGTGCGTAGAAATAAAAACCGTGCGGGGAAACCTGTTGTCGGCCGACCCGAACGGGAACCTTTATGTGGTGGACGGACCGACCTTGTACAAACTCGATCCCGACGGCAAAGTGCTGTTCCAGTTTTGCGATTTCCTGTTGGGCGACATCTTTTCAATGGATGTTGACAACCCACTGAAAATTATGCTTTTCTATGATGCCCAGGGCAAAATTGTTTTCCTTGATGAAAAACTGGCACTTATTGCTGAACCACTGGATTTGTCGGCCAAAGGATTCTCGTCGGTGTCTTTCGCAACCTATTCAACGGATCATACAATATGGCTGTATGATGCTGTCTTACAGGATATTATCAATGTCGATTTTCATTTGAAAGAACGGAGTAGAAATCACCTGACGATGGATGCGCTTGCACCCGTGCAATTTTTTTCTTTGCAGGAAAAACAGTTGGTGATGAACAATTCCGCTGAAAATGTACTCTTTTTTGATGCTTTCGGCACTTATTTGAAAAGCGTTCCGATTTCGGCGGGAACCCATAGAATTTGCGTGCGCGCAAACGAAATTTTCTATTGGAAATCTGCGCAAAATGATGCCGGGAAAGCGAATTGGACCCTCAATGTTTACAATTATCAGTTGTTAAACAACCAAGAGCGGGTGAGTATCGGCGCTGATTTCAAGGATTTCGCCGTTACGAAAGCGCATTTATACTATTTGGATTCGGAAAGTCGTTTATATCGGATGAATTTTTAAGATGAAAAAAGCCATTCTCTTCCTGATATTTGTCGTTGCGACTTCGGCGTTTGCGCAGAAGAAGGGGGTGGATTTTCAGTTTTGGGCCGACTCGCTCGACCATCTGCGCACGGAGGTGTTGATGGCGCAAAACGATGTTGACCGCTATTCGCTCAACGAGGACTTTATGAATCTGCTGGAGCAGACGCTCAATGAGAAAAACGCTTTCAAGTACGAGTGGGATTCGGTGCGCAACTTCTCCGTGCTCGCTTCACCCGACAAGCTATTCAAGATTTACACTTGGTTCATCCCCAAGGACGATTATACCGTTGAGAATTTCGGCTTCATCCAGGTTTACAACGAGTCGCGAAAGAAATATGTGATTTATCCGTTGTTCGACAAGCGCGCCGCAATGGACTATCCGCGCACTACCATTGGCAACCATAACAAGTGGTATGGCGCCGTTTATTATAAAATCGTGCCGCTCAAGGCGAAAAACAGAACGTACTACACTTTGTTGGGTTGGAATGGCAACGATATGTTTACCAATCAGAAAGTGATTGAAGTTCTGTACTTTAAGTCGGATATGTCGCCAGTTTTTGGTGCCAATGTTTTCAAAAAATATCCAGAAAAATCGTATCGCGTCATTTTCGATTATGCGAAGAATTCGGTTTTCACGCTCAAATATCAGCACCAGTCATACAACGTGAACACGGGGCGGCGCGACCCCCGCTCGCACAAGGTGATTTACGACTATGTCGCCGCTGATATGATCATTTTCGATTATTTGGCTCCGCTCGACGATTTTATGGGCGACATTCCTGCCTTTATGGTGCCGGAATCCAGTATGAACCAGGGATTTGTGGAAGACAACGGCAAATGGCTTTTCGTGAACAGCGTGAATGGCCGAAATCCCGATAAGGAACTTCCCGCCCACAAGCAGATAAATCGTCAATTCTATACTCCGAACTGATTGTTTTCGAGAGCGTTTGTCTTTTTTTAATGTAAAATCTGATGATGAATATTCAAACCATATCGGAAGTCGTTGTGCATAGAAGGTGCCATTTGCCCCGTCCTAATGACGAGATTTCTGACTTGCTTTACGACAGCCGGAGATTGCTGCTCCCCGAGCAGTCGCTTTTTTTTGCCATCAAAACTGAAAATGGAGACGGACACGCCTACCTCGCTTCGCTCGTACGCGCGGGTGTTCGGAATTTCGTGGTTACCAACGAAGCCGATTATGTGCGAAATTTTCCCGAATGCAATTTCATCTGCGTGGAAGACAGCGTATTGGCTTTGCAACAACTGGTAGCGGCCCATCGCGCGCAATTCTCGATTCCGGTTGTGGGTATTACGGGCAGTAATGGCAAAACCATTGTGAAAGAGTGGATTACGCAAATGCTGGCCGACGATTTCTCCATTGTCGCCAGCCCCAATAGCTATAATTCGCAAATTGGTGTGCCAATGTCGGTTTGGCAACTGCAAAGCAAACATCAACTTGCTGTGTTTGAGGCAGGTATATCGAAACCTGGCGAGATGGAGCGCCTTGAAAATGTGATCCGCCCCACCATCGGTATCCTGACCAATATCGGGGCGGCTCACGACCAGTTTTTTTCCGACTGGGAAAGCAAGTCGCGCGAGAAGCTTCGTCTTTTCAAACATTGCCAGAAAATCATTTATAATTTTGATAATCAACTTGTTAGAGATGAAGTGGTGCGAAATGCTCCTGCGGGAGCCGAGCTGCTGTCGTGGGGAAATGACGCTGCGGCGCGCTATGTGATTGCCGGTACGCGTGCGACCTCTACTCATACGTTTATCACGTTGGGAAACAGTGAGTTCGAGATTCCTTTTGTGGATTCCGCTTCTATTGAGAATGCGTTGCACATTATTGTGCTGATGTTGGATTTTGGCTTTTCAGCCGCCCAAATCAATCACAAACTCTCGTTGTTGAGCCCGGTGGAAATGCGCTTGGAAGTGAAGCAGGCGCTCAACGATTCCATTGTGATTAACGATACTTACAGTTTGGATTTCAATTCGTTGCAGGTTGCGTTAGACTTTTTGCAAAGTCAGGTTCGATATGAGCGGAAGACGGTTGTGCTGTCGGATTTTGAGCAGGCGGGTGCGCTTTCCCGTGCCGACTATGTGCTGATGGGCCGGCTGCTGGCGCAGAAGGGCGTGTCGCGATTGCTGGCGGTGGGGGCGAAGTTGCGAGCCCATTCCGATTGTTTTGCCGACTTGGCGTGCTATTTTTTTGCGGATACGGCGGAATTGCTTGCGAAAATCGCTCAAATTGATTTCCAAAACGAGGCGGTTTTGGTGAAAGGCGCTCGGTCGTTCGGCTTTGAGCGAGTGGTGGAGCGTTTGCGCCTCCGAACGCACCGCACTGTGCTGAGTGTCAGCTTGCCGGCCTTGGTCAACAACTTGAATTATTATCGCAGTCTTGTCCGTCCGCAAACCAAGATTGTGGCGATGGTGAAAGCGATGTGCTACGGTTTGGGCGATGTGGAGCTGATTAATGAACTGCAGTACCATCATATTGATTATCTGGCAGTTGCCTATACCGACGAGGGCGTGAATCTGCGCAAGAAGAACATCCGATTGCCCATTATCGTGTTGGGTGCGGAGGGCGAGAGTTTTGAAATGATGTTGCAGTACAACTTGGAGCCCGAAATCTTCAATTTCTATTCCTTGCAGGAATTTGAGAAGGCGTTGGTTTTGCATCCCGAATTGCGTGATGTGAAAATCCATTTGAAAATTGACACGGGAATGCACCGTTTGGGATTCAGAAAGGAGGATGTGGAGCCATTGGTGGCGCACATCCAGCGGAATCCGCAGTTGAAGGTGGCTTCCATTTTCTCGCATTTGGCCGCTGCTGAAGACGAGTCGCAGGATGCGTTTACGCTGTCGCAAATTGCTTATTTTGAGGAAGTTTCGTCAATGATTACGGCGCAATTCGATTATCCGATTCTGCGTCACATTGACAATACGGCCGGCATTTCGCGCTTTCCGCAGGCGCACTTTGATATGGTGCGCGTCGGAATCGGGCTGTACGGTTTCACTTCCGTCGCTTCCGACCAGCCCCATTTGCAGCACGTCGCCACGCTGAAGACGATTGTGACGCACGTGCAGGAAATCGCACCGGGCGAGACGGTGGGCTACAACCGTACTTTTACCGCTGAGCAACCCACTCGCGTGGGTATCATTCCGCTCGGCTATGCCGACGGCTTTCCTCCCGAATTGGGCCGTGGCGTTGGAAGCGTGGTGGTGCGCGGCCGGCACGTGCCTATCATCGGAAAGATTTGTATGGATATGGCAATGATCGACCTGTCGGGAACTCAAGTCGTTGAAGGCGAGGAGGTTATTGTTTACGGTGCGGAAAACCGGATTGACGATGTCGCCGCCAGCATCGGCAAAATCCCCTATCATTTGCTCACGGCTGTCTCAAAAAGAGTTCAGCGTGTTTATGTTGTTGATTAATAATATTTTATATGAATGACCAATATTTTTATTTAGGATTGATTACCAAACCTTTTGGATACAAGGGCGAGCTTTTTGTGTATCTTGACACCGACGAGCCGGCCAAGTATGCCGATTTGCGTGCCGTTTTCATTCAGGAAGGCAGCGAGTACATCCCTTATATGATTGAGAAAATCGAGTTGCGAGGCGGACAGACAGCCGTCATCAAGTTTTTGGATGTGGATGGCGAGGAGGCCAAATCGTTGCTGAAGGCGGAAATGTATTTGCCCATCAGTGAGCTGCCACCGCTTACGGGAAACCAGTTTTATTATCACGAAGTAATTGGTTTTCAGGTAATTGATAAAGAAAAGGGAGCCATCGGAGTCTGTAAGGATTTCATTGAGGTGAGTCACAATCCGATTATGCAGATTGACCACGAAGGCGTGGAAATTCTGGTGCCAGCGGTGGATGATGTTTTTGAAACCGTTGACCGCGAGAAGCGCGAGTTGCACATTGTGGCTCCGGAGGGCTTGATTGACATTTATCTTTCGTAAGAGTTTTAATTTCTTCAGATTGAGAGAGGTGTCTTGTTGAATCGTTGAAACTAATTGTTACTTCTTTGAATTTGTTTCATTTCAAGCATTTTGCATTGTATCACGAGCGAAGCACGTTGAAGGTTGGGACTGACAGCGTGCTGTTGGCTGCGGCGGTGCCATTGGAAGGTGTTCGGCGTGTATGCGATGTGGGTTGTGGCTGTGGCGTGATTGGTTTTGCTGTGGCCGACCGTTTGCAGCGCGCGCAGGTTGAGGAAATCATTGTCGCGGGCATTGACGTGGATGCCGATTCCGTTGAGGAATGCCGCAGGAATGCGACCCTTTTTCCGAACGGAATGAACCTCCATTTCGATTTTCAACAGGTTGCGGCACAGCAGTTTGTGCCAGAAACCTTGTTTGACCTGGTGGTTTGCAATCCGCCGTTTTTCGCTCATTCTTTGAAGCCGGAGGACGGCAAGCGGCTGATGAGCTGTCACAGGGACGACACGCTGCCGTTTGGCGAATTGGTCTCGCACGTGGCGCAGTGGCTTGATCCCAGCGGAAGGTTTTATGTGATTGTTCCGGTTTCGGAAGCTGCTGATTTTGAGAAAGAAGCGTTGAAGTTGTTTCATATTTGTGAAAGGATGGAAGTCCGCCCCACGCCATCCAAGCCCGCTCATCGGCTGATTTTGGGAATGGATTTCGGCGGGCGGCCGGTGAGGTCGTCGCAGCTGACCATCCGCGACGGGGCAGGGGAGTACACGGCGGAATACAAAGCGTTAACAAAGGATTTTTATTTGGCCTTCTGATTCCCCGCTCCGGTGTCGCTTTAACAAAATGGTTTGTAGTACGTTCGTGATGGGAGAACTTGTTGCTTTTTGATTTTGGATTGAAGGTCAAAGATCGGAGGTTTCAAGCCCTACGCTCAAGTTCCAATCATCGCAAAAAATAATTCATATAAATCTTAGTACTTGATAATTTTTTCACTCCGCCTCATCTAACCGTATCTCTTTGACTATCAGGAAGCCAAAGAATTGTAGTTGGTACTCGTTTCTCCACACACAAGGGACTTGGTGAGAACGTCTAACCCGTAACGGAAGATGCTTTTCGCCTTGTGCCTATTTTTGAGAATTCGGATCGGCTTCCGCGTTTCAGGCAACCATATTTCCGTCCCACGCAGAGGGTGTACGTGCCGCGCGTAAGGTTGTAAACCACAGACCATTGCGTGTTGCTGGTTTTGGCCGCCGTGGGCCGTTGCGCCACCGATTGCAAAACCGCCATCGCCTCGCTTTCCGTCAGCACATTGCAAACACACGAGGCTTTCCCATTTGCACTGATTGTGAACCGTCTGACATCCATTTAGTAGGAAAAGATCTATAAAAAGTCAATTTGAAAATTTGTTATGAAAAAAGCGCCCACACCGTTCCGGATTGGGCGCTGTGAGTTGTGTTGATATTGATTATTTTTTTAAATACTGCCGAGGTGCAATTTCTGGTGTTGTCAATATTGAGTTTTTTCCAGAATAGGTGTTTCTTATATTGTTTTGGAAAAAACTCAACTGAGATTTTTCCAAAATTGATATTTTTTATATGGTTTTGGAAAAAACTCAGATTTATTTATTATTTTTGCACGTTCAAAAAATTGATATTTGGTATGAAGAATATTATTGGCAGAGAGACGGAAATAAAGCAGTTGAACGAATATGTATATTCGTCCAAAGCG
>JAZQOJ010000030.1:0-2481 GCA_045627805.1 Bacteroidales bacterium | reverse complement strand
GTTACTTACAACAGCGCTGCCGACGGAAGTGCGGAGACCATTTTCCTCAATTCCGAGAGCAAGGTGCTGAATAAACTCGCCGCAGCGAAGAAGTTGAAGGTTGAAGCGCCGTTTTTCCAGGACGGTCGAAAAATCATCGAGTTTGATGTGGAGGGATTCACCTGGGAACACTAATTCCCAACGCGTCGTCGGTCCGCTCCGCCGTCGCGTGAAAATGACTTGCAACGGCTGTCGTTTTGTGGCAGCCGTTTGCTCATATTTCCCCAAAGCAAGACGAACGAAGTGAGTCTGCAGTCTGGGGTTGCCGAGCGAGCGTTCCTATGGGACGCTTCCCCCCCCCGCTTGATAGATTTCCCAGTTCGCCTCCCTATATTAAAGGCGGATGGTAGAATTGTGTTTATTTGTATCATTTATTTTTCTATTTTTGCGTTTGTTTTTTTTGAAAATTTTTCTGAAATATGACAGAACTTATTAAAGGGACAAAAGTAACCCTGCTCAACGGTGGCTTTGTAACTATTAACAGAGAACTCGGCCGCGGCGGTCAGGGAATCGTGTATCTCGTCGATCATAATGGGAAACAAAAAGCATTGAAATGGTATCTCAATGCGCCTGACCAAAATTTCTACAACAATTTAAATGCCAATATCATTAACGGTGCTCCGAGCAACGCTTTTCTGTGGCCGGAAGCGATAACCGAGAAACAAAAAGGAAGTTATGGCTATGTGATGGCATTGCGTCCTCAGAACTATTTTGAATTTGGGAATTACCTGTTGGCCAAGAAAAGTTTCAAATCGTTTACGGCGATGATGGCTGCCGCGATGAAAATCTGCAACGGATTTATGATGCTGCACAGATTCGGCTACAGTTACCAGGACCTGAACGATGGCAACTTCTTCATCGATCCGACGAATGGTGACGTATTGATTTGCGACAACGACAATGTGATGCCGCAGGGAGAAAAGTCCGGCATTATGGGGAAAGCCCGCTATATGGCTCCTGAAATTGTGGCCGGAGGCATCCCCGACAAATACAGCGACCGTTTCTCCCTTTCAGTCATACTGTTTATGCTCTTTTATGCGAACCATCCATTTGAAGGAGCGAAAGTTGTGGCCTGCCCGTGTATGACAGAATCCTACGAAAAGAAGTTCTATGGCAGCGAGGCACTTTTCATTTACAATCCAAATGACAAGAGCAATCTGCCCGTCAAGGGGATTCATCAAAACGTGATCAGACGTTGGCCCGTGTTTCCACAAAAACTCCGCGACACTTTCATCCAGGAATTCAGCGAAGAAATGCTGAAAAATCCGACCAAGCGAATGATTGAGCAGTCGTGGGAAAAACTCATCGCCTCGCTGCGCGACACTTTGGTCATCTGCCCGCATTGCGGAGAAGAGACTTTCATTGAAGAAAGCGATGCCGAGCACAAATGTATCAACTGCGGAAAATCCATTCCGGTAGCCAATTTCCTGCAGCTCGGTTCGAGGACGCTACCGCTCACCAATAAAACCCAACTCTATCTCGATTACGACAACACACCAGACGCGAGAGTGGCAGCGCATCCGCAGGATTCAAGCTTGCTGCTTATCCAAAATCTGTCGCAAGACACGTGGACCGCAGAAACTCCGAGCGGGAAAGTGAAGAGCGTGGCACCAAAGGAACTGATGCCCGTCAAGCCCGGAATCAAAATTTCGTTTTCGTCAACCTGCAAAGGTGAGATCAAGTAAAAAGATAATTCATATTTATAAATCATTCTTTAAAAGATATTTGTTATGTCATTATTAGATGAAACCGTAAGCGTACCGCGCAGAACCATGACACTGTTCTTTGTTATCGACACGTCTGGCAGTATGGCGGGCAGCAAAATCGGCGCAGTGAATGATGCTGTCGTCAATGTGCTTCCTATGTTGGAAGAAATTTCCGCAGAGAATCCCGATGCAGAAATCAAAGTGGCAGCCCTTGAATTTTCCACCACCTGCAACTGGCTGTACAATGAGCCCAAATTGGCCAGCGAATTCGTATGGCAGGACGTTCAAGCGACAGCATTGACCTCCCTCGGCGCTGCCTGCAAAGAGTTGTCGAGCAAATTGTCGAGAAGTGGCTTTATGCAGTCGGCCAGCGGATCATTCGCCCCGGCCATCATCCTGTTGTCTGATGGCGCACCCACCGACGACTTCGATTCCGGCCTCGCTATGTTGAAAAACAACAACTGGTTCAAGGCCGCCATCAAGGTTGCTGTTGCCATTGGCGAAGATGCCGACAAGGACGTGCTCACCAAATTCACTGGAACCAGTGAAGCCGTTTTTACCGTACACAATATCGACGCATTGAAGCAGATTATCCGCATTGTTGCTGTCACATCCTCACAGATTGGAAGCAAGAGCAGCACCGCCGGCGACACCACGAAACAGGATCAGGTGGTTGCAGAAGTCAAGAACGCGGTTGACAACATTGATGGTGCGGAAGTCGCCACCAGCGTTGACG
>JAZQOJ010000029.1:0-13551 GCA_045627805.1 Bacteroidales bacterium | reverse complement strand
AAATCTCTTCTATCGTCGCCAAGTGGACCGGCATTCCGGTTTCCCGGCTGATGGAAAGCGAACGGGAAAAGATCCTGCATCTCGACGAATATCTGCACAAGCGTCTTGTCGGGCAGGATGAAGCGGTTCAGAAAGTGACGGAAGCAATTCTCCGCTCCCGCGCCGGAATTTCAGACCCCAACAAGCCGATCGGAACATTTATATTCCTGGGCCCGACGGGTGTGGGCAAAACGTACCTGGCGAAGGTGCTGGCCACCTATCTTTTCGACTCTCCCGACGCGATGGTTCGCATTGATATGAGCGAATATATGGAGAAACACACCATTTCGCGCCTTATCGGAGCGCCTCCAGGTTATGTCGGCTATGAAGAGGGCGGCCAGCTGACGGAAAAAATCCGCCGCAAACCCTATTCCATCGTCCTCCTCGATGAAGTGGAAAAGGCGCACCGCGATGTGTATAATGTTCTGCTTCAGGTCTTCGACGACGGCGTGCTGACCGACGGTATGGGACGCAAAGTGGACTTCAAGAACACGATTATCATTATGACCTCCAATGTTGGATCGCGCGAACTGAAGGATTTCGGACAGGATGTTGGTTTCAGCACTTCCGCCACTTTGGCTGGCAGAGACAAAAAGGCGCAGAAGATTGTGGAAGGTGCTCTCAAAAGCCAGTTTCCCCCCGAATTCCTTAACCGAATCGATGACATCGTGTTCTTCAACAGTTTGCAACTGGACGATGTGAAGAAGATTATCAAGTTGGAAATCAAGAAGTTGATGGAGCGTGTGGCGGTTATGGGCCTCAATGTTTCCATTACCGATGCGGCTACCGATTTTCTCGCAAAGGAGGGCTGGGATTCCAATTACGGTGCCCGTCCGCTGAAACGTGCCATCCAAAAACACGTGGAAGACTTGCTCGCTGAAGAGATTTTGCAGAACGAGAACGTGCAGTCGCAAACGCTTGTCGTTGACTACGACGATGTCCTGGAAGACCTGGTCATCCGCAAATCCGAGAGACTGCTCACCAACGAAGAATCAAAGGAATAAACGAACGAAGAGGGCGTTGTCGCGACGCCCTCTCTGCTTCCTACCCGCAATTTTACTAACCAATTCCCATTAAAAAAGTGCGAATATCAAGAATCTGGCTGTTTCTAATCGGCTTTCTCGGCATTATGGCGCTCTATTTCCTTCAGCGCGTGGTGGTGTACCAAAAGAGTGACTTCACCTACGGAGTGCTCGTTTGCGAGGATCGCGAAGCACTTCGCTACTATGAGACCGACTTGACACTATATTATTATGTTGGGATGAAGGAGTACCACGTGACGGTTTGCGAGCAGACTTCTAAAGCTTTCCAGAAGGTGCGGGTGCGCTACCCGAAAGAGAGGCCCGAGAAGGGACACCTTTACACCGTTGGCGACTTCTGGTTCCTTTCAATGCTGTGGATGCTGTTTCCCGTGATGTTGTGGGGCGCTTTCGTGTTCACACTTTTGGAAGAGGACGGACGGCTGATTGTGTCGTGGAGGAATGCGGAAAAACAGAAATAAAATTTTTACATAGGAAGCGAAGTGATGCGATTTCAGGTCTAAAACCTATAAAAAGTGCGGAAAAATGATTTTTTTCGCACTCTTTATGTTATAATGAAAAAAAATTGTATATTTGCCAACTTGAAAAATGAAAGGTGCATTGTGCGTTGAGGGTAGAATGTTTCGCTGTAACTTTTTTATTTTCAAGTGTTTATGTTGATATAGTAGGGAAGGAAGAAGAAATGGTGAGGCGGAAAAGAGTGGGAAAAAGTTTCCAAAAAGGAATTGAGAAATAGAATAAGAATCAAGAAGATAAATCAAATTTAGTAATAACTTAATACATAAAGTAGATGAAAAGGCTAAAAATCACACAAGTAAGAAGTTCAATTGACCGTCCTTTGCGTCAAAAGAGATCCCTTCAAGCGTTAGGTTTGAAGAAAATGCACCAAACCGTAGAACACAATGGTACTCCGCAGATCCTGGGTATCGTTGAAAAGGTAAAACACCTTGTTACTGTTGAAGAAATTTAATTGATTAACTAATTTTTAGAAAGAGAAGATATGAATTTACATACATTAAAACCTGCAGAAAATTCAACAAAGGGAAGCAAACGAGTTGGTCGCGGCCAAGGTTCAGGCAAGGGCGGCACCTCCACAAGAGGTCACAAGGGTGCCCAGTCGAGATCCGGCTACAGCCGTAAGATCGGTTTCGAAGGCGGTCAGATGCCTATTTACAGAATCCTTCCGAAGCGCGGCTTCAAGAACATCAACCGTGTTGAATACAGCGCAGTGAACATCAGTACTTTGCAGCTCATTTTTGAAAAGACCAACATCGCAGAGATCACTCCCGACGTGTTGATCGCCAACGGCTTGGTTAAGAAAAAAGATTTGATTAAGATTTTGGGTAAGGGCGAATTGTCTTGCAAGCTCACCGTGGTGGCTCACGCTTTCTCACAGACGGCCAAGGATGCTATCGAAAAGAACGGCGGCAGCGTGCAATTGATCAACGCCCCCGTTGCTGAGTAAATTTTGTAGCAACATTTTAATCACATCAGAATGAAAAGATTTATAGAAACCATAAAAAACATCTTCAGGATTGAAGATCTGCGTAAGAGAATCCTCTATACGTTAGGTATCATCCTTATCTATCGTTTGGGTACGCACGTCGTGCTCCCGGGCGTCCATCCCGGCGCACTGGCTGAATTCTCCAAGCAGTCGAGCGAAGGTCTGCTCGGTATGCTCGACCTTTTCTCCGGCGGTGCCTTCTCAAAGGCGTCCATCTTCGCACTGGGTATTATGCCCTACATCTCCGCGTCCATCGTGATCCAGCTGCTCACCCTGGTGGTTCCTTACTTCCAGCGCTTGCAGAAGGAAGGCGAGAGCGGACGTAAGCAGATCAACAAGATCACCCGTTACCTCACCGTCCTCGTGGTAGCCATCCAGGCCCCCGCGTACATCGCCAACCTCGAAGGCCAGTACGGTATCGGCGCGCTCTCTCAGAGTATGCTCCAGGCCAAGATCCTTGGCCTCTCGGCATTCTCCGTCACCTCTTTCATCCTCCTCATCTGCGCCACCCTGTTCCTGATGTGGCTCGGTGAGAAGATTACCGACAAGGGCATCGGCAATGGTATCTCCATCATCATTATGATCGGTATCATCGCCCGCTTCCCGAGCGCTCTCAAATACGAGTTCATCTCTCGTATCACCGACAACGGCGGCGGACCCATCATCTTCATCATTGAAATCCTCGTGCTGATGCTCGTCATCTGCTTCAGCATCCTCCTCGTCCAGGGTACTCGTCGCATCCCGATCCAGTACGCCAAGAGAGTGGTGGGCAACAAGCAGTACGGCGGAACCCGCAACTTCCTTCCCTTGAAGGTCAACGCGGCTGGCGTTATGCCCATCATCTTCGCACAGGCCATTATGTTCCTCCCCCTCACCTTCATCAATATGTCGAACCTTCAGGCCGGCGGCTTCTGGTACAGTTTCATCGACTATAAGGGTTGGGGATACAACATCGTTTTCTTCATTATGATCATCCTCTTCACCTATTTCTACACGGCTATCACCATCAATCCCAGCCAGATTTCGGAAGAGCTGAAGAAGAACGGCGGTTTCATCCCCGGTGTTAAGCCCGGCAAGCAGACTGCTCAGTTCATTGATGACATTATGTCTAAGATCACGCTTCCCGGCTCCATATTCTTGGGCCTGGTCGCCGTGTTGCCCGCTATCGTGGGTGCCTTGTTTAATGTAAACCAACAGTTCGCACAATTCTTCGGTGGTACTTCACTGCTGATTATGGTCGGCGTTGTTCTTGATACGTTGCAGCAGATTGAATCCCATTTGTTGATGAGACATTATGATGGTTTGACGAAGACTGGTCGTATTAAAGGTCGCGCGGGAGGTGCCTACTAATGGGAATATTGAAACGAGTACATCTCAAAAGCGATTCGGATATCGAATCAATTAAGAAAAGTTCTTTGCTTGTTGGAAAAACTTTGGGTGAGGTCGCCAAGTTGATACGGCCTGGCGTTCCTCTCTTCTACCTTGACCAGGTGGCGGAGACGTTCATCCGTGACAACCACGGGGTTCCGTCGTGCAAGGGTTATATGGGCTATCCCGCAACCCTTTGTCTGTCCGTCAACGATGTCATCGTGCACGGCATCCCGAACAACGACGTCCTGAAGGATGGCGACATTGTGACGGTTGATTGCGTGGCCGCCATCGACGGCTGGCACGGCGATTTCGCATACACCTTTGCGGTGGGCGAGATTTCCGAGGAGAAACGTCTGCTGGTGGAGCGCACGCGCGGCGCGCTGATGCACGCTCTCAAGTACGCGGTAGTGGGCAAAACCATTGGCGATGTCAGCCACGCGGTCGAGAGTTATGTGCAGCCCTATCACTACGGAGTGATCCGCGAGTTGTGCGGGCACGGCATTGGCCGCAGGATGCACGAGGCCCCCGACGTTCCCAATTTCGGGAAGCCGGGCACTGGCGAGCCCATTCGGCCTGGAATGGTGTTCTGCGTGGAGCCGATGATTGCCGCTGGCAATCGCAAGATCCGCGTTGACGCCGACGAGTGGACGACCCGCACGGCAGACGGCAAGCCGGCCGCTCATTTCGAGCATATGGTCGCTGTCAACTCAAAGGGAGAAACCGAAGTTATTTCAAGCTATCAGTACATAGAAGAGGCGTTGGGTTTGTAGGGAAATTGCTTAAATGCTCAAAATTAATAAGAAACAATATGGCAAAACAATCAACAATTGAACAGGACGGTGTGGTCATCGAGGCGCTTGGAAACGCAATGTTCCGCGTGCAGCTCGAGAACGGTCACATCATCACGGCCCACATCTCTGGGAAAATGCGCCTGCATTACATCAAGATTCTGCCCGGCGACAAGGTCCAGGTCGAGATGTCTCCCTATGATTTGAGCAAAGGACGTATCACATTCAGACATAAATAAATAAGAAATTAATAAATCGAAACAATGAAAGTAAAAGTATCAGTCAAGAAAAGAAGTGAAGACTGCATCGTTGTTAGAAGACACGGTGTTGTTTACGTGATCAACAAAAAGAATCCCAAGTACAAACAGCGTCAGGGATAATCGAATGACACAACGGAATTAATAAATTAAAATAATAATAGAATATGGCAAGAATTGCGGGTATTGACTTACCCAAAAACAAAAGAGGAGAGATAGGATTAACCTACATCTACGGAATCGGCAGAAGCACTGCCCAGAAGATTTTGGATCAGGCCGGCATCAGCTACGACAAGAAGGTTGATGAATGGAACGATGACGAGTTGGCAGCCCTCCGTGGCATCATCGGTGAGATGAAAGTCGAAGGCGCCTTGAGATCAGAGATCCAAATGAACATCAAGCGATTGATGGATATTGGTTGTTACAGAGGCATCCGTCACCGTATCGGTCTGCCGCTGCGTGGTCAGAGTACGAAGAACAACGCTCGTACCCGTAAAGGACGTAAGAAAACTGTTGCTAACAAGAAGAAAGCGACCAAGTAGTTTTTCCGATGGCTGGCGCTTGTCGGCCTGATAGTACGAATAAAGAAATATTAAAGTAATATGGCAAAAAACACTAAAACAACCAAGAAGAAAGTTGTCAGAATAGATGCACTCGGCAAGGCATTCGTCTATGCATCTTTTAATAACGTTATCGTTTCTCTGACCAATAATGACGGTCAAGTTATCTCCTGGTCATCAGCTGGTAAGATGGGTTTCCGTGGTTCCAAGAAGAACACTCCCTACGCAGCACAGATGGCGGCACAGGACTGCGCCAAGGTTGCGTATGACCTCGGCCTGAGAAGAGTTAAGGTTTTCGTTAAGGGTCCTGGTGGCGGCCGCGAATCCGCAATCAGAACGATCCACGCTTCCGGTATCACCGTTGAGGAAATCGTTGACGTAACTCCGCTGCCGCACAACGGCTGCCGTCCCCCGAAACGCAGAAGAGTTTAATTTGAAGTTATTGTTGTAAAAAGTAAAATTAAAATATTAGAATTATGGCAAGATATACTGGTCCTCGTACCAAAATTGCAAGAAAATTTAAAGAACCCATCTTCGGGGCTGACAAATATCTCGACAGAAAGAACTATCCTCCAGGACAACACGGACAGTCGAAGAAGCGCGCCAAAATGTCAGAATACGGTATGCAGCTTCAGGAAAAGCAGAAAGCCAAATATACCTATGGTATTTTGGAACGCCAGTTCAAGAAATTGTTCCTGAAGGCCGCCAGCCGCAAGGGTATGACCGGTCAGAACTTGATCAAGTTGATTGAGTCACGTCTCGACAACGTGGTTTACCGTTTGGGCATCGCTCCCACCAGAGCAGCTGCTCGCCAGCTCGTTAGCCACCGTCACATCCTCGTCAATGGTCAAATCGCTAACATCCCCTCTATGCTGTTGGTTCCTGGTGATGTGGTCGCCGTACGCGAACGCTCCAAATCACTCGAGGTTGTCACCAACTCACTCGCTGGCCGCGCCAACACCTATGCTTGGTTGGAATGGGACAGCGCTATGATGAGTGGCAAGTTTATGAATTATCCTGAAAGAGAAGAAGTTCCGGAAACGATCAACGAGCAGGCAATCGTTGAATTGTATTCTAAGTAGTAACTAATTCTCATTCAAAAAATTAATTAAAATTCATACCCAATGGCAATATTAAAATTTCAGAAACCAGATAGAGTTTCCCTGTTGGAGTCCGATGATTCCCACGGCGTCTTTGAGTTCCGCCCCCTTCAACCCGGTTATGGAATGACCGTCGGAAATGCTTTGCGCCGCGTGTTGCTCTCGTCATTGGAAGGTTTCGCTATTACCGCCATCAAGATTGAAGGCGTTCAGCAAGAATTCTCTTCCATCGAAGGCATCATCGAAGACGTAACCGAGATCGTCTTGAATTTGAAGAAGGTTCGCCTTAAAAACAAAATCGAGGGCGAAGTAAAAGAGCAGGCACGTATCGTGATCACCGGACAGAAGAAATTCGTCGCCGGTGATATGAACAAATACTTAAGTTCTTTCCAAGTTCTTAATCCCGATCAGGAAATCTGCACAATGAACGACGATAGTGTGAAATTGGAACTCACTATCAACATTGATAAAGGCCGTGGTTATGTCCCTGCTGAAGAGAACAAGTCGCTCATTGAGAATGCTGACAAGGCGTTCATCGCAATCGACTCGATCCACACGCCTATCCGCAACGTGAAGTACACCGTTGAGAATTTCCGCGTGGAACAGCAGACCGATTTCGAGAAACTGCTTATTGAAGTGGATACCGATGGCTCCATCTCTCCGAAAGATGCCCTCAAGGAAGCCGCTCACATCCTGATTCAGCACTTTATGCTGTTCTCCGATGGCAATATGCTCGCTGACGTTCCGACTCCTGCTGGCGACGAGGGCGAGTTCGATGACGAAACCCAGAAGATGCGCACCCTCCTTATGACCAAACTCGTTGATATGGACCTCTCAGTACGCGCCCTTAACTGCTTGCAGTCGGCTCAGCTTGAGACCCTCGGCGATGTGGTTTCTATTCATAGAGGAGACCTGCTCAAATTCCGTAACTTCGGCAAAAAGTCACTCTCCGAATTGGAAGACCTCGTGAAAAACAAGGGACTTGAGTTTGGAATGAATTTAAGTAAGTACAAATTAGATAATAAGTAATTGATATGAGACATCAAAGAAGAATAAACCATTTAGGTAGAACAGCTGCCCACAGAAAGGCAATGCTGTCAAATATGGCTTGCTCGTTGATTAAGCATAAGAGAATCTCAACGACCTTGGCCAAAGCAAAGGAATTGCGCAAGTTTGTGGAACCGCTCGTAACCAAAACCAAGGGCTCAAGTCTCGGTATGGTGGATGTTGCACATTACGAAAAAGTTGACGGCAAGACTGTTAAGTCAACTGTGAAGAAGGAAGCTTTCAAGGTTCCCGCTCTGCGTACCGTTTTCTCATACTTGCACGACAAGTATGCAGTGAAGGAACTCTTCACCGTTATCCGTCCCAGAATTGAAGACCGTCCCGGTGGTTACACTCGTATCCTCAAGACCGGCTTCCGTCAGGGCGATAATGCTGAGATGTGCATCATTGAGTTCGTTGACTTCAATGAAACTTACACTCAGTCAACTGGCAAGAAGAAAGCTACCAAGACGAGAAGAAGCCGCGGTAAGAAGGCCACCACTCCCGAAGTGGAAGCCGCTCCCGCTACCGAAGCTCAAGCTGAATAGTTTTCCCTTCCCGTTCAGTAAAAAAATAGTTGGCAGTTTTGTCAACTATTTTTTTTGAATTATCCCTTTTCGTCTCGTAGATTTGTGCGCTGAAAATTTAAGGATTTTGCTTATTTAAAGAAAATGGAGTCGCATTATTTTGGCTTGCAGCGAAGACCTCGGAGAGGTCGGATTCCTATAACCCCAGATAAGCGCAGCGCAATCTGGGGAGGAGAACCGCACTGGGGAAAGGCACCTCGGAGAGGTGCGACACCGCTTAGTAGCATCTCTCCGAGATGCCGGATGTCGGCACGCGTTCGCCCACGCCGCAGGCGGACTTCGTCCATTCCACCATTAACCGAATAACCGTTATCAGAGACATCTCGCACAATGCGCTGCTGCATTTACAAGATTATAAGGAATAATTCCGATTCATATTGAAAAAAACATTAATTTTGCCGCATCATATAAATTAACTAAAATTTTTCATTATGAAAAAAATGAAACTCTTTCAAATGCTGTCGGCAGTATGGATGGCACTATTTTTACTGTGCATTCCTGCCGCTCACGCTCAGTGTGATTTTGCAGTCACGCCGGGCAATCCTTACACCGAAGGATTCGAGAACGGAATCAGTTGCTGGACAACTGAGTATGTAATGGACAACATCGACTGGGAGGTCGTGACCAGTATGGACTACGGTCCAGTGGTGACGCCTCACGGAGGGACGCACTGCGCGCAGTTCTTCTATGACGACGAGGGCGTATCCACCCGTCTGATTTCTCCCGTCATTGACTTGAGCGCGGTTGACGCTGCCGTGCTCTCCTTTTGGCACGCTCAAGGAAAGTGGCTGGGCGACCAGAACACGCTGAAAGTCTATTACCGCACCTCACCCTCTGAAGCGTGGACCCAGCTGGCTCATTACACCAATGAAATAACATCCTGGACTCGCGAGGAAATCTCCCTGTCAAGCCTTTCCGCCACCTTCCAAATCGCTTTCGAAGGCATTGGCAACTATGGCTATCCCATTGTTCTTGATGATATTACCATAGAAAGACTCTCTTCCTGCACAGCACCGACCAACGTGGCAGCAATCAACGTGATGCCCACTTTTGCCGACATCACCTGGGAATCAGATAACGCCGCCAACTGGGATGTGGAATATGGAGTTACCGGTTTCACTCACGGCAATGGCACCATCATCTCCACCACCACGCAATCGTGCAACCTTCCCTCGCTGACTCCCAACACGAGCTACGACGTATATGTGCGCAGTTTTTGCAACGATGGAGAACAGAGCAACTGGTCGAATGTGTTAACTATCAGCACCGCGCTTTGCACCCCGGCTCCGCCAACCGTTGATGGTTTCGGCATCACCTCCGTCACATTTGGTCAAGCTCAGGAAATGCACAACACCACTCATCCTTCTGAAGAGCCCTATTACGGTGACTACACCGATATGGTAGGCGTTTGCGCGGCTGGCACCAGTGCTACCGTTGACATCACCTACAATACCGGCTATACTTATGGCACTATAATTTGGGTAAACTGGAACAACGACTGCGTACTCACCGACGACGAAGTGGTTTTCACGGGTGAATCCACCGAAGACGAACCCACCACGCTCTCTTGCACTTTCACAATTCCCGCCAACACGCCCATCGGCAGCTACACGATGCGAATCGGCGGATCGGATGCGCATTTCGACGATATGATTGCCGACAATGAGGGTTTCGACCCCTGCTACAGCGGCAATTACACCATCTACGAGGATTACACGCTGCAAATCGCTGCTCCCCCCACTTGCATAGCGCCTTCCAACTTGACATTGGACACGATGGACGCTCATAGCGCCACCTTCGACTGGACCTCCAACGATAGCGAATCAGAGTGGGAAATCATTTACAACGGTCAGACCGTAACCGCCACCGAGCATCCCTACACGCTGACTGGCTTGACCCCCGCCACTGACTATTCCGTGCGCGTGCGCGCCATCTGCTCCGAAACCGACTCTTCGTTCTGGAGCCCCGTACTCAACTTCACTACCGACTGCGACATCATTTACATCACCGAAAACAATTCGTACACGCAGAACTTCGACGGCACCACTTTCCCGCCCGTTTGCTGGGAGCGCAACCACACCGCCGGAACATCTTCCTATTTGTGGGAACGCGTTACTTACACAACTCACAACAATAGTGCTGGTACTGCTTACCTTCCCGACCAACAAAATGGCAACAAGAACGATCTGGTAACTCCCCAGTTCAACATTCCTGAAGCCAATATGTATCAGGTTACTTTCTGGATGTATCGTAACGAGTACAACACCAATAAAGACAAAGAAGGCGTCAAGGTTTGGGTAAACACGACTCCCGACACCGTTGGCGGAACCGAAATCGCCTATATCCATCGCGAATATTCACTCGCTCCCGCTGAAACCACCGAAGGTTGGTATCTTTACGAAGCCAGCATCCCCTCCTCTGGCAATATGTATGTTGTATTTGAAGGCATCAGCCAATACGGAAGCGGCTCCTACATCGACGACATCACGGTTGAGCATCTGCCCTCCTGTCCGAAACCGAGAGACCTCGCCGTTGACGAGAGCTCCATCACCACCACTTCCGCCACGATTTCCTGGACCGACTTGGTGACACCGGCTCTCGGCTACGAAGCAGAAGTGAACGGCACGATCGTTCCCTTGACAAGCAATCCCGCAACGCTCACGCTGAATCCCTCTACGGATTACACGGTTCGCGTGCGCGCCATCTGCGCTGCCGACGACAATTCCGACTGGAGCGCGACTATCAATTTCGCCACCGAATGCGAAGTCATCAGCGCTTTCCCCTATACGCAAGACTTCTCTTCTACACAGTTCCCGCCCGTTTGCTGGTCGCAGGAACGCACCGCTGCTGGCTCCGGCTATGGCACCGACTATCCTGACGGAGCTTGGAACCGTTACATCTACTCGATAGACGACAACAGCACGCCGTTAGCCCAACTCCGCGACACCCGCGCCGGCTCGAAGCACAACCTCGTGATGCCTCCTATGAACTTCACCTATGCTGGCGGTTACGAATTCTCCATTGACGTTTACCGTACCGAATGGGGAACCGACAACGAAGGTGTCCGCATTTTCGTTTGCAATAGCGACACCATCGACGAGAACGCCACTGAACTGGGCTTCATCAGCAACAGCACCAATGCTGCCTCCTCCATCAATGGAGACATCATTGGAACAGAGACAACTGACGGATGGTTCACCTACGAACTTCCCATCGAAAACCTCACGGGAACCCATTACATTATTATCGAAGGAAACTCACAATATGGAACTTCCACTTACATTGACAATATTGTGGTGAGAGAAATGCCCACCTGCCGCAAGCCCACGGGTGTCGCTGTCAACAATGTGAGCCAGAATTCAGCCGAAATCAGCTGGACAGCTCAGTCGGGCGAAACGAGCTGGGAGATTGAGATCAATGAAGAAGAAATCATTTCCGTCAACACCAATCCGTACACGCTCAACAACCTGAATGCCGACGAAGACTACACCATCCGCGTGCGTGCCATCTGCTCGGAAACCGACAACTCCGATTGGTCGGCTACTGCCAGCTTCGCAACCTATATGTGCGAGCCCGCTCCCATTTCCGTTGACAACAACGGCATCACATCAGTATCCTTCGGTCAGACTCAGGTAGTGAACCAAACCTCTGGCCACCCAATTAACGCACCTGTTTACGCCGATTTCACCAGTGTGGTGGGTGATGCAGCAGCCGGAACTTACGCCAACCTCGACATCACCTATTCAACCAGTTACTCTTACGGAACCGTGGTTTGGGTGAACTGGAACAACGACCTCTCGTTCACCGATGACGAAGTAGTAGCAACGGGAACCAGCGAAAGTTTCACTCCGAGCACACTGAATCTCTCATTCTACATCCCCGCCAACACGCCCCTCGGCAGCTACACGATGCGCATCGGTGGCTCCGACAGTTATTTTGACAATGCGATTGAAAATGGAAGCAACTACGACCCCTGCTACAGCGGAGACTACACAATTTACGAAGACTACACGCTCCAAATCACGGAAGCGCCTTCCTGTCTGATGCCCACCGACCTGACCATTGACTCCATCACCACCAATACCACCACCATCAGCTGGACCGCATTAGGCGATGAAACCTCCTGGGTAGTGCGCGTTGACGGCGTTGACGAGGTGGCCACCACCAACCCGTACACCATCACCGGCTTGCCGAGCAGCTCAGCACACACGGTCTCCGTGGCAGCCCTCTGCTCCGCTACCGACACCTCCCTGTTCACGCCCATCGCATCCTTCTTCACCGAATGCGAAGTGGTTGTGGTTGACGACAGCAACGAATACAACTATGGTTTCGAGGATGAGACCTTCGGCTGCTGGACCGTGGAAGTCAGCGACCCAGACGACAACGGCTGGGAACTCGCTCCTTTCGATGCCCATTCCGGCTCGCAGTCGGCCTATTTCGTTTCTTACGATGTAGCACGCCTCGTTTCGCCCGTGTTCGACCTTACCGGCATCACCACCGAACCGCAGCTGACTTTCTGGCACATTCAGCCCAGCAGCTATGGCTCCGTTGATTACCTGTCGGTTTATTACAGAACCGAAGCCGACGGGCAATGGATGCTCCTCACCAACTTCACCGCTTCCATCACCGCTTATCAGTCAGACACCCTGATACTGCCTGCCAACACCTATCAGATCAGCTTCTTAGGAACCGACAACTACGGCAATGGTGCCAATGTTGACGACATCCGCATCTCAGCGGCTCTTCCGCCGTGCGAAGCGCCCATTAACGTTGCCATCGACCAATACGGCACCATTACTTGGGAAGACACTGGCGAAGGACTCAGCTGGAACGTTTTCTACTCCATCAATGGCGTTGAAGACACGGTTCACGCTGCCAACAACATCTATACGCTTTCCGGTTTGAACGAGGGCGACCTCATCGCTGCTTCTGTACAGGCCAACTGCAGCGAAAACCGTGTCAGCCCGTGGTCCATCACCACTACCTCCACCTACACGACCGGCATCGTGAACTACAACGCACTCGGTGCCAAAGTGTTCCCGAATCCGACTACCGGCAATGTTCACGTTTCGCTTTCGAATATGAATATGAGCCAGGCCGAAATTCAGGTGTTTGATATGTTCGGCAAGAGAATTCTCTGCCAGACAGTGGAAAGCAACGACTTCGATATGGACTTCAGCGCTTTCGCTCCTGGTATGTACCTGATGCGCATTGGCAATGCCAATCAATTCTCACAAATCAAATTGGTGAAAGAATAACAC
>JAZQOJ010000028.1:0-11872 GCA_045627805.1 Bacteroidales bacterium | reverse complement strand
TTGAAAAGATTGTCCTTGCGACCGAACCAGGCTTCATCGACCAGGTTGTTTTGTTCGTTGCAGATCCACGACGGTGTGAAGACCTCCGCTTTCTGTGCCGTACGGCGTTCCTGTTCTTCCTTGAAAATCTGGAAATAGCGGATTGCATCCGGGATGGACGGTGTGGCGAGGAGCGCGTTGAAACGCTGCTGTGCCGTGAATTTGCCGTGGTTGTCGAGGATGTGGTTGACAATCTGGTTTTTAGTGAGCGGCTTGTCGGAGGGCTCGCCGTCAGCGGTCTTGTTGCCGAAGTACTGCACGTTGAAACGCAGCACGTTGTTGTCCTCGATGGCGTGTGTGATGGTGTATTGGTGCAGACATTTCTGGAACACGTCCTCGGTGGTCACGTTTGTCGCGTCCTGTCCGTTGATGCGCACCGTGTGGCTGTTTTTTTCGAAGATGGGAGTTCCTGTGAAGCCGAACAGCTGGGCCTTCGGGAAGAAGCTCTTGATGGCCTTGTGGTTCTCGCCGAATTGGCTGCGGTGGCATTCGTCGAAGATGAAGACGATGCGCTTGTCCTTCAGTCGCTGCAGCCGCTGGACGTATTTGCTGGACGGGTCAAGGGCGATGCCGAGTTTCTGGATCGTGGTGACGATGACCTTGTCGGCGTAGTCGGTGCTTTCCAATCGGTTGACCAAAGCGCCGGTGTTGTCGTTCTTTTCCACGCAGCCCTCCTGGAATTTGTTGAATTCCTCGCGGGTCTGCTTGTCCAGGTCCTTGCGGTCCACCACGAACACGCACTTCTCAATCTTGTCGTTGAATTTGAGGAGCGTGGAGGCCTTGAAGCTGGTGAGCGTCTTGCCACTTCCGGTGGTGTGCCAGATAAAGCCGTTCTGGTTGTCTTGTGCCACGCAGTTTACGATGCTTTCCACCGCGTAAATCTGGTAGGGGCGCATCACGAGGATTTTCCTTTCGGTTTCCACCAGCACCATATATCGGCTGATGAGGCGGCCGAGCGTGCATTTCTGGAGCATAAGGTCTGAGAAATCAAACAGTTGCACGACCTTGCTGTTGTCGGGTTCTGCGGCGCGATAGACCGGCAGATAGCAGTTGGTGGTGTCGAAATGGAAATGCTCGTCGTTGTTGTTGGCGAAGTACATCGTGTCGCTGCCGCCGTTGCTCACGATGAACAGCTGCATAAAGCTCATCAGCGTGTTGGTGTAGCCGTTGCCGCGGTCTTGCTTGTATTTCACAATCTGCTCAACGGCCTTCATAGGAGACACCTTGTGGCTCTTGAGCTCAATCTGCACCAGCGGCAGTCCGTTCACCAGGATGATGACGTCGTAGCGGTGGTGGCTGTTGGCCGTGTTGATGTTGAGCTGGTTCACGACCTCGTAGTCGTTCTTGCACCAGTCGCGAAGATTGACAAGACTGTAGTCGAAAGTGGTGTTGTCGTTGCGGGTGAAGGTTTGTTTTTCGCGGAGGCGCTTCGACACTGCGAACACGTCGGAGGATACGTTCTCGTGCAGGAGCTTCTGGAATTCGTCGTCCGAAAGTGTAACGTAGTTCAGTCTCTCGAACTTCTCGCGGAAGTTCTTTTCGAGTGCGTCCAAATCGTGAATGTCGGGACGATAAACATATTTCAGTTCCGCCAATTTTTCAATGAGTTGTTGCTCAAGTTGTGCTTCGCTTTGTATCATTTTGCTTGTTTTTTCGTTTGACGGTGCAAAAGTAATACGAAGTTGTGCAATCTTTTTGCACAAGCTACTCCGTCTTGTATTTTTTCGCCATTTTTTCTGCGAATTCTGCCATTTTCTGCCGTATGTCTTCTGGTTCAAGTACTTCAAGATCAGGGCCGTATGAGAGGAGGAGCTGGTACAGTTCCCTGTTGGGAATCACCTTCAATTCGATGATTCCTTCGGAAGCGCGGCGGTTGCGCTGCGACGGGTGCAACGGTTTGGAAAGGATGTACGGCAGTCGTTTCGGCTCGATTTTCAGGACGATGTTCCTTATTTCTGTCCCGGTCCTGGTTACGCCGACGAAGTCATCAAAGTATTCCCCGAAGTCGCAAAATGTGTTCTCTACAAATGCGACGGGCGCGGGCCGGATGCCCTTGATGCGGTCGAAGGACATATTGACGATGTTCTCGTACACGCCGTCGGTGTTGTATCCCAGCAGGAACCACCGGTTGTTGTACTGCTTGATGAAGTAAGGGTGTACAATGATTTTGTATGACTTTTTCCCGTATGGCTCGTACGTGATGTTCAGCGGCTGCTTGCTGACGATGGCTTCGAACAGCGGGCTGAGATACTCAACCCCGGCGGCTTCCTCATTGGTATCGAATGAGATCACGCTTTGAGGAGACTCCAATTCGAATCCGTACTTCTCTTCGAGCTGGCCTATTATCTCCTGGATTCTCTCGAACTGCGGCAGTCCGTGAAACTGCTGGAGGAGCAGCATCAGTGACTTCAACTGTTCCAGCTGCTGTTCGTTGAGGTCGTTCTTCCAGATGGAATAATTGGGATCTTCATAGCGGTAGAAGCGCCGTCCGCCGTTGCGGCCTGGAGTCTCAAACACGACGTTCCAGTCGTGGTTCGCTTCCATATCGCGGATGTCGTATTGAACGGTGCGCTTTGAAACGCGGGGTTGGGAGTTGTTGTCAAGAGTCCTGTTCACCGCTTCCAACAAATCCTCAATGTAATACTCGCGGGACCTGTCACTGAAGCAGCGGTCCAGGGCCTGGTAGCGCAAGGTGGCAAGTCGGGTGTTCGGCATAAAGGCAAGTATTTAAATTCGTAATGCAAAAGTACGAATTTTTCACTACTTTTTATGCACTTTTTTGAAGGATAAATGTAATTTTTAATATTGCTGTCCGATAAAAACTCGTGAGTCCAAAGTCGCAAGTCTCCATTATGACGGGGAAATAGCAACCTGCGAAAGTTGAAGAATTTACAGCTTTGAACTTTCGGCTCCCATCCGCAGCTGTTGCGTCCCGCGAAGTTTTTTCGCAAAACGGAAAGAAAATGTTGAAAAAGATGTATTTTTGCAAAAAAATACAGGATGGAAAATATTGATTCGACTATAAATCCGACCGTTCCGGTGCTTTCCATTGTGCTTTCCGTCTATAATGAGGCGGATGGAATTGCCGACTGCCACCGCGGAATATCCAACGTATTGTCCTCATTGACTTGTACATACGAGATGATATTTGTAAACGACGGGAGTTCGGATGGCACGGATCGGATCTTGCGCGATATTGCCGCACAGGATTCACGGGTGCGTGTGGTCAACTTTTCCCGGAATTTCGGTCACGAGGCCGCTATGCTGGCTGGCATTGACTATAGTCGGGGCGAGGCGGTAATCTGTATGGATGCCGACCTGCAACATCCGCCTGCGAAAATTCCCGCGATGCTGGAAAGCTGGCGCGCCGGGTCCGAGGTGGTCAATATGGTGCGCGCCGACCGCCTGGATGCCAACGCCTTGCAGAAAGCCAATTCGCGTTTCTTTTACCGGCTGATCAACTCCATTTCCAATGTCCGGCTGGCGGAGAACGCGTCAGACTACTTCCTGATATCGCGTCGGGTGGCCGACATCCTGAAGTCGGATTTCCGCGAGCGGACGCGCTTCCTGCGCGGCATTGTCCAAATCGTCGGTTTTAATAAGACCACCCTGGAATATGTGGCCTCTGAACGTGCGACCGGCAAAAGCAAGTACTCATTCTTCAAACTGCTCCGCCTCTCCTTTACCGCAATCTCCTCGTTTTCAAAGGCCCCGCTGCAACTCGGCATTATTGCCGGCATCATTTTCGGCCTGATTAGCATTGTGCTGATCATATATTCCCTGATTATGTGGATTCATCACACGCCGGTTTCCGGTTATACGACCCTGGTGGTCTTTATGAGCGCCTTCGCCAGTATCCAGATGTTCGTCATCGGCATAATCGGACAATACATCGGCTATATCTTTGATGAAATCAAAGGCCGTCCCATCTACATTGTCAAGGAGGTTTGGGGATGAAAGCCGAGCGGGAAAAATATGTCGGGCTGATATGCACCTTGTTGTTGGCCATCGGCGGGCTGTTTCTGTTCCTGGGCCCGGCTCCGTTGCTGCATCCCGGTACGATTGCCCTTGGACCGTCGGGCGATGGCTTGAAAGACGTTTTCAACACCTATTATCATTCCCGGTACGACACCACGATGTCGCATAGCGGCAGTATGAACTATCCGTATGGAGAATGTGTCACCTATACGGGCAGCCAGACTTATATTTCCATTCCCATACAGCTGTTGCGCCGCGCCGGAATTGTGGATTTGTCGGGGCAGGTGTTGTTGTTTGTCAACCTGCTCGCATTTGCGGCAGTGATTGCCTGTGCCCTGTTTTTATACCTTATCCTGTACGGGTTGGCGGTTCCCTGGTGGATGGCTGTGTTCAGCGCGGTGTTCATCACCTTTCTGTCGCCCCAGCTTTCCCGTATGGGCAGCCACATCACGCTGGGGTATGCCTTTATTCTTCCCTGTGCCATCTATTTGTTTATGCGCTGGCATCAGACACGTCGCTGGAGTCATACGGCGGCGTTGGCGCTGCTCACTTGCTTCGCCGCATTGGCGCATCCGTATTACGTCATCTTTTTGGGCGCAATCTGGCTCGTCATCTGGGGCTATTTCGTTTTTGGCGAACAAGGGCAGGGGTTGGGTAAAACCGCTGCCATATCCCAGTGCATTGTCCAATTTGTTGTTCCGGTAGCGCTCGTTATGCTTTTTGCGAAAATCGGGAACAGCGCTGCCGACCGTGTGCCGGTGCCTCGCGGGATAGATGAGTGGGCCGGAAATCTGCTCGGCATCTTCTGCCCGACGAAACAGGTGGTGCTGCACAAACTCGTGACCTGGGAGGCGCTTGCCTGGATTGGCATTCCGGCGTTGGCGCTGTGCGTGTGCGGCCTCGTGGCTTTCGCAAAAAAAATAGGGCAGCGCCGCTGGCGCGAACTGTTGCGCGTGACCGACCAGGTGTTTCTGAACCTGCTGTTTTGGACTTCGGTGTTGCTGTTGCTCTTTTCTGTCGGTGTGCCGTTGCGGATGCTTCCGGCAAGTTGGCTGCAATATCTGGGTCCGCTGGCGCAACTGCGTGCCTTGGGCCGTTTCGAATGGCTGTTCTTTTATGCCATCAACATCATATTGGTTTATGAGGTGGCACGATGGATATGTGGGAAACGAAAACTCTTTTCAACCTTGATTGTGACCGCCGTGTTGGTGGCCTTTGCCGTTGAAGACTGCGCGTTCGCCCGGTTTTACAAATTGTACGATTCGCCCGCCGTCCCACAACGCATATTCGTCGATGTGGATAATCAACTGGCTGAAAATCAGTGGGTGAAAAAGATCAACCGCCAGGATTATCAATCCATACTTCCGCTTCCTTTTTTCAGCATAGGTTCGGAACACCTGCTGTACGGGGCTCCCGATGAGGACATTGAAAGCGCATTCTATGTGGCCGCCAAAACGGGCCTGCCTATGCACGCGATATCGGCAAGCCGCTCCAGTGTTTCGCAAACGTACAAAAATCTGGCCCTGACGATGGAACCTTACGAAGCGTATGATATCCTGAAGGATTTGCCTGACTCGCGGCCCCTATTGGTGGTGACAACCCAAAACGGATGGCGACGCCCCAGCGAAGAACGACTGCTTTCGTATGCCGACACACTGCTCACGGCGGGAAATACCGTGTTGTATCGTTTGGAAATCAGCGACTTGAACGACTTTCGGACGGATCTCAGGAAGCAGATGTCACAAAAAATCCAGGCGTGTTGGGATGGAACATCCGAAGGGCTCTTTTTGAGCGATTCCACCCGTGCGTTCCAGTTTGAAACGTATGACGAAAAAGCTTGCAACCAAGCGTTTCAAGGCACTGGCGCCAGGGCCTTCCAACCATCGAATTGGGTGACGTTGTTCGACGGGCATCTTAATATGCACGATGATGTGTGGATGAGTTTTGCCGTCGCTGACTACCAGTCGCTGCTGATGGGGCATACTGATTTACAGGCATCCGTAACATCTCCCGACGGCAACTGCCATTACTGGTTCTATGAGCAGCTTCCGAATTGCCTGGAGGCCTTTCACGATGGCTGGGGAATCGTGAGGGTGCGGCTCGAGGGAATAGCCCCCGGCGACCACGTCCGCATTTCCATCCGCAATCGTCCGATGCCGAAAAAACAGAAAATCCACATTGACAATCTCCTCTTTACGGAAGGCGACCTCGATGTGGTTTATGTCAAGAACGGAAAACGGACGTTCAACAATCATATTTTCTAAGCCACCTCTTCGTGTGAATAACGATTTGAGGAGCAACGCTTTAGCATAAAATACAATTATGTGCTCAACTTTCGCAGGTCGCTATTTTCCGTTATAATGGAGACTTGTGACTTTAGACTTACGACTTTTCTAATCAGAATTGGAAATCCAAAGGTCAATTCATTCATTCTCGCTGTTCTCTTTTCTCGTTTCTCAAGTCCTAAGTCTCAAGTCCTAAGTCTGTTATAATTATGTCACAAACTTGCGAAACTTGAATTATGTGTTCAAGGTTCGCAGGCTGATTTTAGCCCACTGTCTTGCGGAGTCTTCCGAAATAAGTTCGGCGTGCCGGATGATTGAGCGCACCACGTCTGGCCGGGTTAGCAACCCCATTGCTGCTTCCTCAGCCAAATGGCGGGACTTCCCACCTACACGATGTCGAAGCCCACGCGCGCCACCTTCTCGATGTTGTCAATCTGACGCAACTGCTCTATCAGCTCGTTGAGCGTCTTCACGTTCTCCACGTATAGCATCAGCTCGCCCGTGAACACGCCGTCTTTCGTTTCAATGTTCAGCGAGCGGATGTTCAGGTTGTGCTGCGATGAGATGATGTCGATGATCTCCTTGATCATCCCCTTCTTGTCGAATCCCTCCATCTTCACGCCCGACAGGAACGCGATCTCCTGCTCCTTGCGCCATTTCGCCTTGATGATGCGGTTGCCGAATTTCGACATCTGCTCGATGGCCTCCGGACAGTTGGTGCGGTGCACCACAATCTCGTCGCTCGACAGCTGGAATCCCACCACCTGGTCGCCCGGTATCGGCTTGCAGCACGGCGCTATGATGTGCCGGATCTTCTCCGCCGATGTCTCGTTCAACATAAATATCTCCGGATTCTTGTCCAACTGCTCGTTGATCAGCGTCTCCAGCGACTTCTCGTTCAAACTGTCCGTCACGATTTTCTGGAACGCCTCCAAGTCTTTGTTCTTCTTGTTGGCGATGATCTGCTGCACCTTCTCCAGCGTCAGCTTCCGCTCCGCCACGTAGTTCCAGAACTCAATCGGCGACTTGATCTTCGTGGCCGCCTGCACCATCCCGATGTTCTGCGGCGAGAACTCGATGTCGAGTTCCTTGAAAAACTCTTGCAGAATGCGCATCCCGTCTTGCGAGAACTTCTTCTGTTCCAGCTTGATGGCCTCCTTGATGCGCTCCTTCGCGCGCGACGTGCGCACAAAGTCGAGCCACTCCAACGTGGGCCGCTGGTTCTTCGAGGTGATGATCTCCACCTGGTCGCCGTTCTTCAGCACATAGTCGCGCGGCACGATGTTGGAGTTCACTTTCCCGCCCAGACACTTGTTCCCTAAGTTGGTGTGCAGGTCGTAGGCGAAGTCGAGTACGGTGGCGCCGGCGTTGAGCACGCGCATATCGCCCTTCGGCGTGAATACGTAAACCTCCTTCAGGTCGAGGTTGAGCTTCAGCTCGTTGAGGAAGTCGAGCGCGCTGCCGTCGTCGCTCTTCAGGATCGTGCGGATTTTCGACAGCCATTCTTCCACGCGGTTGTCGTACTCCTTCGGCGTGCGGCCGCCCTCCTTGTACTTGTAGTGGGCCGCGAAACCGCGCTCCGCAATCTCGTCCATTCGGCGCGAGCGGATCTGTACCTCTATCCATTTGCCGCTCTTGCTCATCACCGTCGTGTGCAGCGCCTGATACCCGTTCGGCTTCGGATTCGTGAGGAAGTCGCGCACGCGGTCGGGCTTGTTGTGCGGATAGATGTTGCTCACAATGCGGAAAATGTCCCAGCAGCGGCGCACCTCGTCCTGCGGCTCCGCGTCAAAAACGAACCGCACCGCGAACACGTCGTACACGTCCTCGAAGTTCACCTCCTGACGCTTCATCTTCTGGTATATTGAACTGATGGATTTCGTGCGGCCCGACACCTCCGCCCGGATGCCCTCTTCCTCCAACTTCTGCTGTATCGGAATCTCAAAGTCGCGGATCATCGTCTCTCGCGTCGCCTCGGTGTCTTTCAACTTGTTGTAAATCAGTCGGTAATTCATCGGGTCGGTGTACTGCATCGCATAGTCCTCCAACTCGCTCTTGATTTTGTACAAACCCAGTCGGTGCGCTATCGGAACGTAAAAGTAGGAGGTCTCCGACGAGATCTTCCACTGCTTCTCCGTCGGCATCGACTCCAGCGTGCGCATATTGTGCAGTCGGTCGGCCAGCTTGATCAATATCACGCGGATGTCTTCCGACATCGAGAGGAAAATCTTACGGAAGTTCTCCGCCTGTATCGACTCGTCGCTGCTGATGGCGAGGTTCTCGATTTTGGTGAGCCCGTCGGTGATTTTCGCCACCTTCTCGCCAAACATATCCTCAATGTCTTGCAGCGTGTACTCGGTGTCTTCCACCACGTCGTGCAGAAGCGCGCACACCACCGAGGTGGTGCCGAGGTTGATCTCCTGAACCACGATTTTGGCCACGGCCAGCGGATGGTAGATGTACGGCTCGCCACTCTTGCGGCGCATATCCTTGTGCGCCTTCGCCGCCAATGCCAGCGCCTTGTGTATGGTTTTGCGTTGCTCCGACGTGGTCTTGTTCCACATCAGTTCCAGCAACTCTCTGTATTTCTTCAGGATCGTCTTGCGCTCTAATTCCGCGTTTGGAATGTAAATGCCCATATTCTACGTATCAGGTTAGGTTGGTTTGACTTTTTTTAACGTTGTTTCAGGTTAAAAAGTATGAATTATTTGACTTGTTCCGCATAAAAATCGCACACTTCGCAAAGTCCGCATTCGGCGCATTTCGGCGCGCGCGCCACGCACACATAGCGCCCGTGCAGTATCAGCCAGTGGTGCGCTATCGGAATCCGCTCGTCCGGAAAGTGCTGCGTGAGCTGCTTCTCCACTTCCAGCGGCGTGTCGGCACCCTTCACGATGCCTAATCGGTGCGCCACGCGGAAAACGTGCGTGTCAACCGCCATCGCCGGCTGGTCGTACACAATCGACAAGATCACGTTCGCCGTCTTCCGTCCCACGCCCGGCAGCCGCAGCAACTCCTCCATCGTGCCCGGCACCTCGCCCCCGAAGTCGCTCACCAGCATCTTCGACAGCCCGCTCAGATGCGCCGCCTTGTTGTTCGGGTACGACACCGACTTGATCCGCTCGTAAATCTCGCTCACTTCCGCCGCCGCCATCGCCGCCGCCGTCGGGTACGCCTCGAAAAGCCCCTTCGTCACGATGTTCACCCGCTTGTCGGTGCACTGTGCCGACAAAACCACCGCCACCAGCAACTCGAAACTGTTGTTGAACTCCAACTCCGACTTCGCGTTCGGATTGTGCTCGCTGAAATATTTGATCAGAAAATCGTATTTCTCTTTTATTCTCATTTCTCAAATTTTTTCTTTTTGGGCGTTCCGGCTCCCTCTGGTCGCCGTCGGGCTTTCCGCACTAACTTCGCGCTCAAAGTTCCGCCATCCAATTCATCTTCGTCCTGTCATCCTTTCGTTCCTTCGTCCATTCGTCTCTTCGTCCATTCGTTCCTTCGTATATTCTTCCAAATTAACCGTTTAACCGATGTTAACCGTTTGACCGAAAATCCCTTCGTCCGTCCCGCGCTTGTAAATGTGCTTCAATCCCTAACGCTGCGGTGCGCCACCTTGTCAGATTCCACCTCTCACCTCTCACTTCTCACCTCTCACCTTGCCCGAAATGGCCAAAAGTCCCACAAAAGTGATGAGCCCGTTTACAATAAGCAGTTCAAAACCAAACTGATAGCCAGCGAACAGCACTTCCGAGTAATGGCTGAGCAGGTAGCACAGGGTGGGGGAGAGCACCGCGATGACCGGTATGAACCAGCGGGCGCGCACGATTTCTCTTTTCGTGAAAATGCTGAACACAAACATACCGAGAATGGGACCGTAGGTATAACTTGCCACGCTGAACACAATGGTTATCAGTGAGTTGTTGTGATGTTGCGAGAAAACGATGATGGTGAGCAGGAAGATGATGGAGATGCCCACGTGCAGGAGACGGCGTATGCGGGTCTGTTTCTTCGCGTCGGGCGTGAGCTTTTCCAACTTGATGAGGTCGTAGCAAACCGACGTGGTGAGCGCGGTGAGCGTGCCGTCGGCGCTGGAGTAGCCCGCCGCTATCAGCCCGATGATGAACACTACCGACGTGAAGGTGCCTAACGAGCCGAACACGATTTCAGGGTAGATGCGGTCGGTCTTGTGCGCGGCGATGATCTCGCCCAGGTCAATGCCCTTGTTCTGTGCGTAAACCAGCAGCAGCGCGCCTAAGAACAGGAAAAGCGCATTGGCCACCACCAGAATGCCCGAGAAAGTCAGCATATTGCGCTGCGCGTCTTTCAAGTTCTTGCAGGTCAGGTTCTTCTGCATCATATCCTGATCGAGCCCGGTCATCACAATCGTGATGAACATACCGCTCACAATCTGCTTCAGAAAGTAGTTGGGCGCGTGCCAGTCGGTTTCAAAAACCTGCGTGTGGCCGGCCGCCCGCATCTGCCCCCACGCTTCGCTCAGTCCGAATCCCAACTCCTTGAAAATGATGACGATGGTGAGCACAAGCGCCGCCAGCATAAACGTCGTTTGCAGAGTGTCGGTCCACACCACCGTCTTGATTCCTCCTTTGAAAGTGTAGAGGAGGATGATGAGGATCATTGCGGTGGCCGTCAGCCAGATGGGAATGCCCATCGCGTCAAACACAAACGTCTGCATCACGAAAATGATGAGGTACATCCGCAGCGCGGAACCCAGCAGCCGGGAGACGATGAAAAAGAGGGAGCCCGTCTTGTGCGCCTCGCCGCCCATCCGCCGGTCGAGCACCTCGTACACCGATGTCACGTTCAGCTTGTAGTAGAGCGGCAGCAGAACATACGCGATGGCAATGTAGCCGAGAATGTAGCCCAGCACGATGCCGAAATAGGTGAAGTGGATGTTCGCCACGTCGCCCGGCACCGACATAAACGTCACGCCCGACAGCGAGGCCCCGATCATCCCGTACGCCACCACAAACCACGGCGACTTGCGGTTCCCCGTGAAGTACGAGGCGTTGTCGGCCTTCCTTGCGGTAAACCACATCACAATGAACAGAATGACGGTGTATATCGCAAAACAGATCAGAATCACTTTTCCCATATCTCTTTATTTTGATTGCAAAGATACGCGTTTTTGTGCCATTTTGCAAGAGTTGTTCCAAAATTTATGCACAGCATAATGTCATTAACCTTCGCCCTTTTCCCTTTCGCTTCTTTTTTTTAGAAATAAATGTCAATAAATCAGTTGATTAAAAATATTCAAAAAATTTTTTTTGAAAAATGTTCCATTAATGAAAAAAAGTGTATTTTTGCAACCTCAAAACAAACGAACGTTGTTTGAAATTGAAACAAAACCCAGGCCGATATAGCTCAGTTGGTAGAGCAGCTGATTTGTAATCAGCCGGTCGGCGGTTCGAGTCCGTCTATCGGCTCGTCACTTGGGGGGGTACCAGAGCGGTCAAATGGGGCAGACTGTAAATCTGTTGGCTTAGCCTTCGGAGGTTCGAATCCTCCCCCCCCCACCACTGCGGTAGTAGCTCATTTGGTAGAGCGGC
>JAZQOJ010000027.1:0-5688 GCA_045627805.1 Bacteroidales bacterium | reverse complement strand
CTTTCAAATTTTTGTATATTTGCCGACGGTATAAATCAAAAAGGTAAAATTGATAGCCGCAGAGTTGTTGTGAGTTGCTTTCAAATTTTTGTATATTTGCCGACGGTATAAATGCAAACTGAATAAGCGTGGTACGCATTTGCGTTGTGAGTTGCTTTCAAATTTTTGTATATTTGCCGACGGTATAAATATTAAAATAATTTGAAGCAATGAAAAGTTGTTGTGAGTTGCTTTCAAATTTTTGTATATTTGCCGACGGTATAAATCTACGAGTACAAGATTGCGAGGAAGCAGGTGTTGTGAGTTGCTTTCAAATTTTTGTATATTTGCCGACGGTATAAATTCACGCATTTTGCTCCTCCTTTCTTATAGCGTTGTGAGTTGCTTTCAAATTTTTGTATATTTGCCGACGGTATAAATGTAGGTTATATTTAAAAAAAAGTATATTAAGTTGTGAGTTGCTTTCAAATTTTTGTATATTTGCCGACGGTATAAATAAAGTAGGTTATATTTAAAAAAAATGATATGTTGTGAGTTGCTTTCAAATTTTTGTATATTTGCCGACGGTATAAATGGATAGCCGGACACGATGAATACAGGGAGAGTTGTGAGTTGCTTTCAAATTTTTGTATATTTGCCGACGGTATAAATTAGCAAGATTATTAAAAATCACAGAAGACCGTTGTGAGTTGCTTTCAAATTTTTGTATATTTGCCGACGGTATAAATACACCTTGCGCAATTATAAGCTAATCAGTGCGTTACAAGCATTCTAAACAAGAGAAATTTCAACTTTATACCACTTCGAAAGAAAGCCGTTGAACACTTTTTTCGTGTCCTACGGCTTTCACTTTTGCGCATCCCCGGCAAGCATTTCTCCTATTTTTGCGCTTCCTAAAACAATTCCAGTTGCTGTGATGGCGGCTGCAACGCTTGCGACTTTTTGCCAAAAAACAGCTCAATGCTCCCAAATTGCTTGTCGGTGATGCACATTATCCCAACTTGACCGTACTCGGGCAGCGACTTCTTTACGCGCTGAATGTGCACGTCCGCATTCTCCGAACTCGGACAGTGTCGCATGTAAATCGAGAATTGGAACATTGTGAAGCCGTCTTTCAGGAGCTTCTTCCGAAAATCGGCGGCGTTTTTACGGTCTTTCTTGGTCTCCGTCGGCAAATCAAAAAACACGAGCACCCACATAACGCGATATTCGCTGAACCTGTCCATCTTATAATTCAGGATAGATGAGTTTGCGGGCCTGGCCCGCGTAGCACTTCTGCAGCGACGTGGCGCTGGTGCTCACTGCAACCATCAGCGGGCTGCGCACGCCATTGATGCGCACTTCCATCGTCGGTATTTGCAGCAGCTCTGTCTTTATGGCTTTGCTCAATTCCGTCTCTTCTGGGAATGCCGACATCAGTTCCAGCACTTTCTGATCCACAAAAGGTCGGTATGGCTCCATCACGTCGTCGGCCAGACAGTAGGCATTGTAGCGGTTGTGATGATGAATGCCCAGGGTAGGGAGCAGGCCGGTCGCCACCAGTGCGCGTGCGACGACGGCTCGCAAAATGGCGTATCCGTAATTAAGAAAGTTGTTGGGATAACTGCCTTCTCGGTCGCGCACAAAGTCGGGGATATCTGTAAAGATGTTTTTCCAATAGTAGGCGGCTGCCCTCGCCTCCAAATTCTCAGGGTCTCCGCTCCTCACGTTTTTCGCCCATTGCGACATATTGCAGGTTGCGGCTTGCGTGTGCTGTTGCAAAACGGCTGCTTGATTCGCAATCTTTTGAACAACAGTCTGTTGCCAAAGCTGTTTGCGCAGTGGCACGGTTGCTTCTATCTGTTCAGCGTATCGTTTCTCTTGCAGAATATTGCTTTCCAAAGGAAGCATCAGTCCGGTGGGCATTCGCCGTTCATCGCAAGTGATGATGGCGCAATTGTTGGCCAGCAGCGCCGAAATCAGCGCCTGCGTGATGGTGATTTGTTTGTGGTCGAGGATCACCACTCCCAGGTCTTCGATGGGGAAGGTGCGTTCTTGTGCCTGTTTGAATCTTTCGGGCACTGTGGCATTGTTTTCCACTTCGGGCAATTTCAGTTCTAATTGGTCGTTTTTGAGCGACAGATAGGACGGATTTCCGAAATAAAGGGTGCGCTTAATCATCTTGTTTTTCTATGGATTTTTCTGAAAAGGGCAGGAAATTTTCAGGTGTGGATACCGGATGCCCGATTTCTTTTTCCGTGGCTTCGCGGGCTACTCCGGCAACTTTCCCGCCGCGTTGGGCCACCTTTTTATTTTCATCAAAAGTGTCGGGCTCTTCTTTTTCAGAAATTTCGGTGGTGACACGTTCTCCGAGCATTGTGAAAATCAGTTCAAGGTCGTTCATGTGGTCGCGCAGATTCTGGTTCTTTTTTGTGAGCCCTTTGAATTCCTTGTATTCCGAAGGCGTCATTCCGAAGGTGGCTTTGCTGATTTCTGCGGTAAGAATGGCATAGTCGCGTTCTTCCGTGATGCCGCGTTTTTTCCATTCATCTGTAAGATTCTGGCGGATGGCGATGCCGCGCAACCGTTTGTCAATCCAATCTTTTGGGTAACCTTTCTTTTCGTAAAGTTCTTTCATCCGTTCCTGTGCCAGTTCCGGATTCTCAATTTCCTGTAATCTTTCGTAGCCCACTTGCGACAACCAGAGCTTGAAGGGTTCCGCCTTAGGCGAAGGAATGGATTGGATGATGCGGAACAGACCTTTGACGTTGGCGGATTGTACTTTTCTTTTTTTACCATCCAATGCTATCATTTCTACTGGGGTACAAATTGTCCCCCAGTAGGATTGGAGAATAGGATCCCTCATTTTCATTTTTTTGATGTACTGTTTAGGGTCTGCAGAATCGGTCAGTGCTTCTACCACATCAACAACGGAAAAATACCATTGTTGTTCTTCTTCATTCCAAGCGGAACGAATCTCTTTCTCTTGAAACAGTTTGATGTTGCTCATAGTTTAGTTTTTTTAGTTAATGAATGAGTTGGTTATTCTGCGCTGCAATTATTGATTCCTATGATGTTGCCTAAACGATCTACTTTAATGGGGATACAGCAGTTTTTAATAAGTTTGCCGTCTAAAGAACGACTTGTTTTATTGTGTCTTGTGAATTCTTGTTTATCAATAATCATAGATGCAATGGAAGCAAGAATAAAGTTGGGATTTTCATCGTCAAGAGAAACTACTTTGTATATGTTATCTGGGTTACAGTCAAATAAATGCGTGCTTATTTCGGATTCAGTTGGAACATATACTAAGTCCATAGGTGATAATGTGAAGTTCAAAGAATATGTTGTGTCAAAATGATTATCTGCTTTAATTTTTTCATCCATCTTTTTAATCCAACCGCAGCCAAATTCTTTTTGGAATTTTAGTGTCGCAATAAAAGAAATCGGAATCAATTTACGTGTAATGGTTCCATCATCTTCTTGCTTATTATAAAAGAATGTATACAGGTTCGTTCCCTTTGCTGCTTCCACAAATTTCTTTCCTTTGTTGCCTGTCTGTCCGATAGGAAATTTGTTGCCAGATTCAAAACGGCGAACTTTGTAAATGGGTTTATGGAATTTTCCGTTGTTGAGCGTAACAATGTTTTGATTCATTTCATCAATGCCATCGGCGCAGAATGCCAATGTCGGGTCATTGTTTTTGGCTGCTAAGTGTGCTGTGAGAATTTTCTGAATGCCCGTATCGGTGATTCCTTCAATTTTCTTGATGGCTGCATCGTATGTGGAAACATTTGAAAAATAGGAAACCAAATCACTGATGAAGCGGGTGGCAAAATACCGTTCTTTGGTGTCTTTGGTAAAATAGTAAACCTCTATTTTTTTGAGATTGATATCAGACCAGACATCTTTGTTTTCTTCAACATATTGTTTGATGTATTTAGCATCTCTGTTTTCTTTGAGAAGTTCAAGAATTTTCTCCTTAAAATCTTTGTTGACGATGGCTTTTGGATTTTTCAGCGCTTCATTCAGCGAAACTTCTTTCTTGAAACGCAGGTTGACTTCTCCATATACGGTGTCCTTGTGCATAGATTTGCGTATTGCCCAACTTTCGCCCTTTTCTTGTTTGACCATCACTTTTTTGCCATTTTCAAAATGCTGGTAATGGTTAACCGTTTTGTTGATGACCCGCAGATTCTGTTTGAAACTGACCACGATGTTTTCCAATGCTCTTTGTGCGTCTTGTGTGAAAGTTTCCCAGGGTTTGAGGAATTCTTTGAATACGGGATGTTCAGAACCATTGTAAGTAACTTTTTCAACTCGGCGCAGTTTGTGAGAAAGCGCATATCGGTTTTCTCTGTGTTCTGATAAGGCAGCCTCGTTGTTGAGCAGATTCACGTGGTCGCGGGTGGTGCAGGCGATTACGATGGCATCCATAGCGTGGTGGCGGTGGTCGATACGCTTTTTGTTGAAACCTTTCTGCAATTCCAAAGGCATAGCAGGGATGATTTCTCCGCTCGTATTGGTAGTGGTGAAATGTGTGGAATGGGTCAGCTCGTTCAATCTGATGAAACGCGGCAGAATGATACGGTTCCAAACGTCGTTCATGCCCCAGTCTTTTTTCAATCTGTCTGTAATGCTTCCATTGCAGGAAATGAGATTTTTGGAGACAGCTTCTTGCTCTAAGTTGCCATTTTCATCTTTTTCACGAACGATATTGGATAGAATACCTTTGATATACTTGCTGATGTATCGGCTGTCGTTCAATTGTCTTTCGATGAATTTGTCGGGAATATCATCCATCAACAGTTTTTTCATCTTGGATGGATTTTTGGCATAATGCTTTCTGACAAAATCCTGGTATGCCTCAATAGAAAAGATTTCAACGACTTTCCCTCCAGTAAGGGTGACTTTTCGTCCATGATTTTCTTTGATAAATTCAAATCCCAATTGATTGTCTTTTAATTTGTTTACTTCTGCTTCACAAATGACTTTGTTGCTGAAAGAATCATCAAAGTAGCGAGATTGCGGGATGACGTGTTCTATTTCGTAAGCGGGCGTGAAAAGTTTGCCCAGCGGAATCATTTGTCCTGTATAAGGAGACTGGTATCTTTGCTCCAACCAGCATTTATAGCGGAGCACGTCATTTTTAGATGGTTGTGCGGCTTTTGATATTTTGGAAATGAACTCAAAATCATTGTCGTCGTTGGATAGATTTAGCAAAGCTCCTTCTTCGTAAATTCGCAAAATGTCTTGCTGGGTAGGAGAATATGGGCGAACATTCTCAATGCCAAATTCGGGATTTTGAAACTCCATCAGCATCGCTTTGATACGCAGGTTGGTGTTTTCATTTTCATTGATTCGTTCGGTCATTTTTTTGCGTTTGTCGGCAGGGTTTTGCATCTCGCGACCAAGCTCGACGTGTATTTCATCAATACTTCCCACTTGTTTCCAAATGTCGCGCACGGTACGCATAGTTTCTGTAACAACTTGCTCAACAATGGGATTCCGCATGGAATGCTGCTTGAAGTCTTTCAACCATTTGTCAATGTCTTCTGGTTTTTCCCACTTCTGAATATCGCTGGCTTCCGAATGACTGTCGTAAACTATATAACAGGCAAGCCAAATTGGCAGGCCTTTGAAATGAGAAATTTCAGTAAGATGAATGGCTTTCTCTCGCACACGATTGCGGATTTTTTCATCGTATTC
>JAZQOJ010000026.1:0-34015 GCA_045627805.1 Bacteroidales bacterium | reverse complement strand
TTGAAATAAAGGTTCACTCATCGTAGCTTGATTTAGAAATTAATAGTTAAATGAAGTACTGCAAAGATACAGAATTTCAAGTGCGAAATCAAGGGGAGAGAAACCGCTTCGCGCAATGTGTAATAAATGCTGGGGAGAGTGTTCTTTTTGCCGAAATAAAATGCCGTTCTTTACCTGATTCGGCAAAAAAACGGCATCGGCAAAATTGTTGATAAGTTTTTTTCGCTATACTCTTATTCTCATATTTGTGATGACATTTTATATCCCAATCGGTGCAACTGTACGGCCATCCCCATCAGGTAGAGTTGGTGCAGGCAGGCCACGTATGCGATAAACGCGTCGCGTGTGCCTGGCTCAATGTTTTCACGGCAAAGTATTGCGTACGAGCGGGCCGCACACTCTTCCACTAACGCCTCCGTTGCATCAAATGATTCTCCCTTGAGATGAAGCACGTCGCGGCGTATGTGCTCGTCCATCGTGTCGTAGCCCTCTTTGTCGCGCAAATGCTCATAAATGTTGTCCAGGGCTCCATAGGATTCCCAGTTCTCGTCCCAGAATTGCGCAACAGCCATCCCCACATACATCATCCAGGCGAGACTGGCGGTAGGATATTTGCCGAATTCTCTGGCCCCGTCGGGGATGTACGCTTCTCCGATGCTCTGCCATTTCTCTTCAATGTCGATGGCTTGTGGGAAACGAGCGTCGATTTCATTGCGCAGTAGCAGGAAACTCTGCAGGTCTTGGCGTATTTTTTCTTCAAAAGCAGGATTCATATTGATTTTTGTGAAAAGATGGAAATTAGGGTTCGATTTCGTTTTCAGCCAATGTTTCCGCCCTGCGGAAAACAATCCAGTTGGTCGCATACTGTGTTGGTTTACAGCCCGTTTGTACCAGTTTTCCGTGGTTGTCGGTGTAGCGGGTGTGATTCCAGCCGCCCATATCCAGGTTGATGGCGTTGCGGATTCCGTACGCTTGCAGGAACTCAACGAAGCGCTTGTAGGGGACCGCTTTTCTCGACTGTGCAATGCAAAGGCGGCCGTCTTTTTCTGCTAATACGCGGAACACGTACTCCTTGCCGATCCAGAATGTCTTTTTGGCGGTGTCGGCGTAAATAACAGTGTCGTTCTTGATGACGAGCACCTGTTCGAAGCCCATTCCACCGTGTTCGACTGCCGTGTCAAGTGCGGCCTGGTTGGCGAAGTCGAAGTGCCCCTTTCCGTCGTAGTAGGTGAACACGCCTGTGCATACGGGCTCGTCAGAACCTTCGTAGAGAACGCCATCCGACACGTGGTTGCAGCGGATGTTCTCGTGGCAGAACTGGTTCAGACAAGCGGCTGTGAAAGCACCGGCGCAGCAGAACAGGATGTCGCCGTCGTCGGGCACCTCTTTCCCGTACACCAAGTCCAGCTCTCCGAATGAAGGATAGTAGATGAGAAGACTGTCGGCGGTTTCAATTTCGATGTTGTCGTACAATGGCTCGCTGGCGCTGTTCTCGTACCGGCACTGGCAAAAGATGATGGCGCAGGCGGCAAGAAGAAGGATTCTCAGTTTTTTCATATTCAATAAAAAAATGGGGCCGTTGTATGAACGACCCCTGTCTTTGTTTTCGTATGGATATTCATCAAGCGATGAAAAATCATTATTCAGCAGTTTCCGCTACAACTTCGATGTTGAGGTTCACTTTGAATTCTCTGTGCAAGTTCACCTGAGCGGTGTAGTTGCCCACCATTTTGATGTGGTCGTCTTGCAACATAATTTTTCTGCGGTCGATTTCGATATCGTGCTGCTCCTTGAGGGCGTCGGCCACCAGGATGTTGGTGATGGAGCCGAAAAGGGTTCCGTTTTCAGCGGCTTTGGCAGCGACCTTGACGGTGAGACCGTCGATTTTGCCAGCCATAAACTCGGCTTCCTTGCGGATTTTCTCCTCTTTGAAAGCGCGTTGTTTCTTGGTTTCAGCCAGCTGTTTGCGGTTCGCTTCGTTAGCAACGATGGCAAAGCCCTGGGGAATCAAATAGTTTCTTGCATAGCCGTCTTTTACTTTTACGATGTCGTCGGCGTATCCTAAATTCTGAACGTCTTGTTTTAAAATAACTTCCATAATGTGCCCTCCTTAGTTGTTAGATTTCAAATTATCGGTCACGAACGGGAGTAAAGCAAGATGTCTGGCTCTTTTTACTGCCTGTGCCACTTTTTTCTGATATTTCAATGAGGTACCGGTCAAACGTCTGGGCAGGATTCTGCCTTGCTCGTTGACGAATCTTTTCAAGAATTCACCGTCTTTGTAGTCGATGTACTTGATACCGCTTTTTTTGAAACGGCAATATTTTTTCTTTCTAATGTCGACCGCGATGGGGGTCAAGTATTTGATATCGGTTTGTTGTGCCATAGTTCTTCTCCTTATTCGTTGGTTTCACTTTGAACTTCGGGCGCGTTTTCGGCCTTCACTTCTTTTTTCTGGTTGCGTCTCTTCTCTGCGTATGCGATGGCGTGTTTGTCCATCAAAACAGTGAGGTAGCGCATCACTTTTTCGTCGCGGCGATATTGCAGCTCGTATTCCTTTACTACGCTGCCGTCAGCGATGAATTCAAAAAGATGGTAGAAACCAGAGGTCTTTTTGGCAATCGGATACTCTAATTTGCGCAATCCCCAGTTCTCCTGGTGCACAATCTCTGCTCCTTTTTCGAGAAGGAAGTTCTCGAACTTTTTAACCGTTTCCTTCATCTGTTCTTCAGACAAAACGGGAGTCATAATGAAAACGGTTTCGTAATGATTCAACATAATGTTTTGTTTTTTAGTTGATAAATTATTGATAATTTTTGGGGTGCAAAAATACAACTTTTTTCAATACAGCAAACGACTTCCCTTACAATTTTTTTTGCGGTGCCGAAAATGCGTTTTAGTGCCGTTTTTTTGCCTAAATTTTATGTAAATCTGACAGGAATCCACATTGAGGTGGAGAGGGTGGGCTTGCATTAATTTGTTAGCAATGTTTTGATATAGAATATTTTTAATACAAAAAATATAAACAATTCATTGTTTGTTTGTTTTTAAGAAAAGTTCAAAATATTTTGAAAATTAAAATTATCTTTGCAAGTTATCTATACAAGCACTTCCTGTGCGGTTGGTGTTGTTCCCGATTCGCATAAACTCATATTACTGCTCCAAAAATAAACCATTATTCTCCTTCCCACAATGAAACTCAAACGTATTTTCATGGTGCTTTTGGCCCTTGTGGTCGTTGCCTTCGTGGTGGTGGGTATCGTGCGTTCCAGTCATCAGAAATGCACCTCTGTTGCGATTACCCTCTCCAATAAGGCGCCGAACCCCAATTTCACCGAAAAAACCGTGGAGCAGATCTTGAAGAACACGGGCACATACCCACTCAATAAGCCGCTGGGCAAGATCGACCGCGACGACATCCACAAGGCCCTCCGCCAGAACGTTTGGTTCGACTCCATCACGTCACTCAGCCGCAACGGCTCAAAGGTGGAACTCTCTGTCGCCACGCGCGTGCCGCTCGTCCAGGTCTTCCCTTCCAGCGGCAACCCCTACCTCATCTCCTCTAACGGCGATTTCCTCCCCATCCCGCCCTGCGTCGCCTACCACCTCATCCTCGTGAACGGATTGGTGAACACCCAGTACACTGTGGGCGCGAATATCTCCAACTGCAAGGAAGCCGCTCTCGTGAACGCCTTTCAAACAGCCCTTTACATTAGTAAACATCCGACTGAAAAGGCCCAGTACTCACAAATCTTCATCAATAACAATCGCGAAATCGAACTTTACAATAATGTGTCTCAGCACGTCGTGCTCATCGGAAACGCTGAACGCCTTCCCGAAAAGTTCGAGAACCTTCAAACCGTCTATTCCGAAGCACTCGTCTATCTCCCCTCCAAACAGTACTCCCGCATCGACGCCCGTTTCAAGGACCGAATCTTCGCCACTAAAAAGCAAAATCAATAACCTAACCTTTAATACATACACAAATGAGAAAATCGGCTAAATCAAAAGAGAACGCGGCACCGAAAATGGTTGTCGGTCTTGACATCGGTACCACTAAGATAATGATGGTGATGGGTTACCTCCGCGACGACGGAAAGGTAGAAATCTGCGGATACGGGAAAGCCCCCTCCAGCGGTGTGGAATATGGACTCGTGTTCAATGTGAAGGGAACCACCAATTCCATTCTGGCTGCAATGGCCGATTTGAAAACCAATGTCGATCAGGAAGTCTCTGACGTGTATGTCGGCGTCGCTGGCCGTCACATCAAGAGCCGCGCGTGTACCAACAGTACCACCCGCACCAACGGTCTTGAGAACCTGGTGGAAGACGAGGAAATCGCGAGAATGACCGAGGAACTGGAGCAGTACTCCATCCCCGGATGCGACATCATTTCCGTCATCCCGCAGTACTACGAGGTGGACGGAATACGCACGATGACCCCCGCCGGCACCCTCGCCCAAAAAGTAGTCGGCTCCTACCAGATTATCACGGGCGATACGCAAGAGGTTAGGAAAATCAAACTCGCCACCAATAGCGCCAACCTGAATCTTCGCTCCCTTATGCTTGAACCGGTCGCTTCCAGCATCGTGTGCCTTACCGAGGAGGAAAAGAAACAGGGTGTCGCCCTCGTTGATATTGGCGGCGGCACTACCGATGTCATCATCTTTGAGTCGGGCGTCCCGCTCTTCATCAAGGTGATCCCTATCGGAGGACAAATTGTAACCCGCGACATCCAGTCGCTCAACCTCTCCTACGAACAGGCCGAAGCCATCAAGATCAAGCACGGCACCTGCTTCGTGGACAATGCTAACAAAAACGACTTCGTTACCATACCTGAACAGTCGGGCTATACCGAGTCAAGAAAAATCAGCGAGTTCAATCTTTCCCAGATTATCAATGCCCGCGTCGCTAACGACATCTTGGGCGCAGTGAAGAAGGAAATCGATGCCTCTGGCTATGCCGACAAGGTGCGCAGCGTTGTGCTCACCGGCGGCGGCGCTCTTATGCGCGACATCCAAATCCTCTCCGAATACATCATTATGCGCAAAACCCGTATCGGTATGCCCGTGCACGGATTCGTGAACGTGGAGTCGGCATTGAACGACCCGACCTGCTCCACCGCTCTCGGCCTGCTCCGCGCTGGTTGCATCAGCGAGGGAACCCCCTTCTCAGGCCTCGTGGAAACCGAAGCCCCTGTAACCCCCTCTGGAAAAAATACCTCAAAGGAATCGAACGCGGCTACCAAAGTCTTTGATGTGGTTAAAAATTGGCTGAAGAATTTTACCTTTGATGAATCAGAAGGTATTGATTAATTTATTGTAAATAATTAAGAATAAATATATTATGAACGAAAATAATGACGAATTAACTTTCACTCCGCAGTACGAGAATCCCGATTCCAATGGATTTGAGTTTGAAACCGAGGAGTATGAACAGGGACTGATTAAGGTTTTGGGCGTTGGTGGCGAAGGAAACAACGCAGTGAATCATATGGTGAAAATGGTCATCAGTGGTGTGGAGTATGCCGCTATGGATGCCGATATGCACGTGCTGGCGCGCACCAACATTCCCGCTGCAAACAAAATGCGCCTCGGCACGGTCGGCCGTGGAGCTGGCACCATCCCCTCCGTGTCTCGTCAGTTCGCCGAAGACAGCGAAGATGAAATCAGGAATTTGATTGGCGAAAAGGCACAAATGCTTTTCATTGCCGCTGGTATGGGAAAAGGAACGGGCACAGGTGCCGCTCCCGTTGTGGCCAGAATCGCCCGCGATATGGGACTGCTTACCGTCGCCATCGTTACCTATCCTTACGAAAGCGAAGGGCCTTGCTACAAGGAAAAAGCCGACGCCGGTATCGCTGAACTTCGCAAGTATGTGGATTCTTTGATCCTGATCCAAAATGAAAAGATTTTGCAGGAATACGAGGAAATGAGTATGCTAAAGGCATACGCGCTCGCTAACGATATTCTGGGCAACGCCGTTAAGTGCATCTCCGATATCATCAATATCACTTCTTTCCAGAATGTGGACTTTAATGACGTATTGACCACTATGCAAAACAGTGGTGAGGCAATGCTGGGCACAGCAGAAGCGGAAGGCGAAAACCGCGTGGAGGAAGTGGTGAGAAAAGCCCTCACTTGCCCCTTGATCGACGACGAGCACATCCAGAATGCCAAGGCCTGTCTGTTCTTCATCTCAGCCAGCGAAGAACACTTCCCCACGGGCAAGGAAATGAATAAGTTGAACGATGAAATCAGAACCTATATTGATAAGAATGCTTCTGTAATTAGAGGTTTTGGAATCGATAATTCTCTGGACGACAAGGTGAAAATCTCTATTATCGTTACCAATTATTCAAACGAAACGCCTGACGATTTCAATCCGTTGCGCGATCGTGCTCAAGTAGTGACACCGATGCCGGTACCGCAGGCGAAGGACATTACCCCCGATTCTGTTTTCGATTTTGAAGAGGCAACGAAACAACAGGCCGAACAGCAGACAATGCAGAAAAGCCAGCCGGCCCCGCAGAGTCCTGCTCCTGCCCCCCAATATGTTGCGCCACAGCCCGCTCCGGTTCAGCCGGTTCAGCCCGCTCCCCAGCAAAATCATCAGCCCAATCCAACATCGGATATGTTTATCCCTGGCATTCATATCTCTGATGAGGGAAATAATCCCCTTTATGACGACAAGAACACTTTCGAAGCGTTTGTCTCAACTCCCGCTATCGAGCGTCAGCAGGTGGCCAAAGAGCGTGCCACGCAATTGATGGAGCCGGCCACTCCCAAAATTCCTAAAGCGGATTATGCCGACGGTTTCTTGTTCGGCGTTATTCCGTCTGTAGATTAAGCAGATAGCTCAGGTCAGGACCCGCGTTGAACAGCAAGTCAATCACCGACAAGTTTCCCGTGAAGGGAATCCGGTCGTCGAAAACCTGCCGATAAGGTACTTCCTTCAGCAACGGCTCCCGCTTCGGATGAATGGCATTTCGCAAATCCAATTTATCAGTATATTCCTTCTCAAAGGTTCCCGTCAGATCGGGAACCTTTTTTATTTTCAATAACTTCATTAATGCCTCTGTCAATTCCAAGTTGAAATCAAACAGAAACTCATATTTTTTTTCAAAAAAAGGAGCGATGAAATCTCTGAAATAGAGAAAGTAAGGCGTTCCGCTGTAAGCCGTTTCTATGGCTCGCCAGTGCTTGAGCTGCCAGTCGCATTTGTAGTCGATTCTCACATCGCGAATGAGCGATCGCTGCGTTTCTTTGCGCACGGGGAGTATGAGCGTCTGCACGCCCGTCGCGGTCAATATGTTCGCCCGGTTGCGGTAGGTCTGCTTTTGGTATGTTTCTGAATCTTCCATAAAAAATACTTCGCTTTTGGCAATAAAAGCGAAGTATTCAATCGTCGGAAGATAAGCCGTCGTGACGACGATTTTATCTGTTTCCATTATTTTGTAAGACTGATCTTGGTACGGAAAATTTGCGTGTTGTCTTGAACTTCGATTACATAAATGCCGTTCGACAAATTGCTGAGGTTCAATGTGGTTTCGCCAGCCAAGTTGATTTCACGGCTCATCACGAGGTTGCCCATCATATCGAAAATGTGGCATACGCCCGTCTCAGTGTTGAAACTGCCGCTAATGGTGATATGGCCAGTGGTGGGATTCGGATAGGCGTTCAGCACGTTGATGCCGGATTCTTCAATGCCGGACGTTCCGTAAAGGTATTCGCCTTGCAGCGTGGTGGCTCCCGTGTTGTTCGGATCCAACCAGGGTTTCAGCTTCTTGGCGTTGGATGTGGCATTGTTGTTTGTCCAGGAATTAGACAGCTTGCCATAGAAGTCTTCGCCGCTGGGACCTTCGTGACCTTGAGTGCCATCGTTTACGCAACTGCTGCTTCCTGCCCATAATTGTCCCACAATCAGCTTGTCTTTGTTGAATAAAGCGGAGCCGGAGGAACCTTGTTCAGTAGTGCCGGTGGCGTATTCCCACGTGGTGACCCAGTAGCGTGTGGTATTGCTGTAAACCATCGCACCGTTTCTCAAAGTTTTCGGAACGCTGAACTTCTTGATGTCGCCGCCAGGATGGTGAATGGCGCCGCAGGAAGTTGGGTCGGTGGGAGTAGTCGTACTGCAGTTCCAGCCAGCCAGATAGGGATTGTATGACTGATTAATTTGCCCCGTAATTTGTACCAGCATAAAGTCAGAACTTTGTTGATCGTTATCGCGTGCGAGCACAGTGGCTCCCACGGCGGTTTTGAGGGTGGGACCATTGTTTCCAGTACAAGTAGAGGACTGGTATTGGAAATAGAATTTCCAGGTGCCGCCTTCATAGCAGTGATTGGCCGAAAGCACATACTGCTTTTTGTTGTGTGCCGTGTTGTTGATCAGTGTGCCAGAGCACATATATACGCCGCTAACAGATGTTTGCGTATAGCAAACAACGGCATTGATTTGGTCGTGCCATTGTGCGTCGTAGCAGATGGCGTTCGGGTGGCAGGTGCCAGCGGCCGTGCCAATGCCGCCTTCCACTTCCTTTTCATAAATGTGGAAGAAGTCGTAGTAGCCTTGCGAGATTTCATCAATGGCCAGGTCCCCGTGGAAAGGAACGTTCGCTGGTTCATAATACTCCACTACAATGTCTTCGCCCGGCATTTCCTGCGGATAGAAAGTGCCGTCTTCCATTTGGTTTTTATCGGTAAACTTACCAATAACATACTCTCTGTCAGGAGTATATAAGAATAATTCTGCGCCTTCCGGAATGTTGAATTTGGAGAAATGCATAGAGGTGAAGGTCGCATCTTCCATATGGAAAGCCAAACGCCATATTCTGCCTCCGTCGGGAAGTATGTCAATACGTCCTGAGTTTTGGGGCGTGTACAAAACAGGTTTCGTCACACCAATGCGCAATGCGTGGCCTTTCCCTCTCATAATGGCGTCATCAGCCAATAGTGAATCAGCATTTAGTGCTTCCACCTCAACTGTGGGTACTACTAATGAGATAGTGTTGCACTTAAATGTGTAGGGTTCTCCGCCGTAGCTCATTTGCGCTTTTGCTTGATAACCGATCAGGCAGAAGGCAATAGCGATAAAAAGACTTAAAGTTTTCTTCATCTGTATTGATTTTAATGAATAAGTGAAATTTTCTTTGTGATGATTTGCACGTTATCTTTGCGAACCACGATTGTGTAGATGCCTTGTGCGCATCCTCCTAATTGAATGGTGGTTTCAGTCCCGTTGTGCTGTTGCGGTGCTTTCACCAGTTTGCCAGTGTAATCGTAAACTTCAATGGTGCTGTTGCGGAAATCGTTTGTGCGTACGGTCACATTTCCAGAGGTGGGGTTGGGATAGATGCTGATGCCGTCTTCTTCTGCAACCTCTTCAATGTCAGTGGCGTTGGCATTGTCGCACAATTGTGGAAACAGTGCGTGAGATAGTGAGATTCCCCAGGAATTGTTGTCGGAATAGGGCACCCAGCTACCGTCGCTTTTCTGTTCCCAGCCCGTGTTTGCGCCGTCACCGTTGCTGTTGGTCACGAGTGCGAAAGTGCCGGAAGTGGGCAGCAGCACGCCAGCAAAGAAGTTGCCGCTTACGGGAATCGAGTTGCTGAATTGGCAAGTGTATCTGCGGCATAAGGAAGGGTAGGGGCTCGGCATTTGCGGATCATTCACCATTGCACTGTGCGATGAAATGGAACCGAGCGAAACAGACTTGGAACCGAGCAACTCTCCTGGAACGCCGTTATTGTCAGCCCAGATGCAGAAGGTCACGTTGCCGCTTCCACTTGCTTGCGCAAAGTTCATAGTGAGGTTCACGATGTACTCGGTGGCAGCGTCTTTGGTGAAATAGTCGGCTTTCGCCTTGTCGCCGTATGAGTTGGTGCCCGCTAAATAGCCGTTTTCTTCTGCTTTGTAGGAAACCAGTGTCCCGTGCAGCGGATAATGTGCCTTATGGCAATTGCCGGCGGAGCCAGGATTGTCAGGAGTGTCAGGAGTATCAGGAGTATCAGGAGTATCAGGTGTATCAGGTGTATCAGGGTTGTCGGGATCGTTGGGATCGTAGGAAGGGCAAGTGGTGCTACCAGTGTTGTTGGGGTCTAACCACGGCTTGACTTGTTGCGAGCTGTTGCTCCCGTTTTGGTCCCAATGGTAGTATAATTTCCCATAGTAATCGTTGTGAGGATAGTCGCAGGATGCCTGTCCGCCAGTAAGGGTCCCTACTAAGTATCCGTTCTGGTCAAACAAGCCGGAGCCGGACGAGCCGCCCTCCGTTACGCCGCGGTTGGTTTCAGTTTGCCGCCAGTCGGTGATTCTCCAATGGGCACTGCTCGCGCAGCCAGTGTAAGAACCTGTGGCGATGGTGGTGGAAGAGGAAATCTTCTTCACATCGCCGGCCGGATGGTGAATGCCTGTGGCCGTGGTGGCTGCCGTGTTGTCGCGACGCCAGCCCGCATAAATCGGATTCCACGCATTGTTCGGCGCCTGGTTGAGCTGTAACAAGTAAAAATCAGAACCGCCATCAATGCTGCCTTCCGCTTTCTTGGAACAGCCCGTGCTTACATTGTTCTGCGATTGAACGGTGCTGCCCGTGCAAGAAGTGTATTGAAAATTGAAATAAAATTTCCATTGGTTGAAGTTAGCGGCAGTCGCATTCGGACCACAGTGATTGGCTGTGAGAACGTAGGGTGTGCCGTCGTTGGCCAGGTTGTTGATCAAAGTGCCACTACACCATCCTGCTTGGTTGCCTTCGACAACGTAAATGCGTACAACTGAACGGATTTGCTTGTCCCAGCTGTTACCCTCCGGACATTTCACATTCACTTCGCAGCTTTCGCTGTCGCCAACGTCTTTGGCATTTTGCAAATCTTCAACTCCACGGAAAATATACGAAAGTTGTGAAATGTGAATGTCGGGGACTTCAATGTCTTCATTTAAGATTGCCTTTTTCGTACCAGGCGTGAGCAGTGCGGGCGCATCGTACTCAAACACAATGCAGTCGCCCAAAATCAAACCGATGGAATACCCTAAGTCTCCCGTGTTGTCCTTTTCGGTGAAAGTGCCTAATAATTGCGTCCGACCCTCATCGTAAACGTAAACTTTTCCGCCTACAGGAATGTTGAAACGGTCGAAGTGCAGCGCCAGCGCCTTCGCACCTTCACTTCTCAACTTCACACGCCAAATGACCGTTCCGTCTTCCAGCGTTTCCCAATTTCCGGATTCTACCGGACTGACATCCACATCTTTTAACTGCGCAATGATGTACGTTCCGCTTTTATTGGTGTTCGCAATGGTGTTAGCGATGAATTGCGCATCTGCTGGCATAACTGTAACAGACTGAATATCAGCATAACTAACAACACTTTGGTAACTCTTTGGAAAACTTCCGTCGAACGTCTGCCCAGAAATGCTTCCGAGCGAGAAAATAAGAGCTATGACTGAACAAAGCGATATGTAAAATTGTTTCATAAATGGTTCGTTTGATTGATATTTTGAGCGTGCAAAGGTAAGAATATTTTTTTGAATGTTGACGAAAAGATTGACTTTTTTATTAATGTTATTTTTAAATAAATTTCGTAATTTTGCCAGCTAATTTAATAAAGAAATAATGGGAAAAAGAAAAGTAGCAACGAAGAAAAACGACCTGTTTCAAGGCGACCTCAGTGAACTGATTGTACAAGCTCTTCTGGAAAAAAAAGGGGAGGATGTTACCCTGATTGATTTGAAATCCATTCAACACGTGTATTTTGATAAATTCATCGTCTGCACGGGAACTTCCCGCACTCACGTGGAAACCCTTTGCGACTATGTGCAGGAAGTGCTGAAGCGCGAAGCGGGTGTTAAACCCGATGCCGTCGAAGGCCTCGCCAATGGAGAATGGGTGCTCCTCGACTTCTTCGATATTGTCGTACACGTTTTCCAACCCGATGCCCGCCAGTATTACAAACTGGAGGACCTTTGGAGTGATGCCGATGTGAAACATTTTTAATCTCTTTTTATGAGCCAAGACGAACAAAAACAACCTAATAAGAGCAAACGGCCTAAGTTCAATGTGATGTGGATCTACCTCATCATTGGAGTGGGCTTGCTGGCATTAACCCTGTTCGGAGGTGACAATTCCTCGTCCCAGTCTGCGAAAAAAATCGACGACCAGCGAATGATGGAACTCGTTCTGAACAAGGATGTCGCAAAAGCGGAATATGTTCATAAACACAACCGCGTTTTCGTTTATCTGAAAAAAGATGTCATTGATAGTAATGACGATTATAAGGAGTTCCGTGAGAAAAATAGTCTGGAAGGACCTCATTTCTATATGGAAGAGTCTGACCTTCGCTCTTTCAAGGAGGAATTGGACAAGACGGTTGACCGTCGCGTGACGGTGCTCGCCCAGGATTCGCTTCGCAAACTGCAGCGCGTAGCCGTAGCCGAGCGCGATTCGCTCGCCACTTCCCGAATCAGTGAGGACGCTTTGAAAGAAGAACTCCGAAAAGAATATCAATTCCCTATCAGCCAGGATAATAGTAAGGACCGAAGCGGCGATGTCCTGATGTGGATTTTCCCTGTCTTGCTGCTCCTCTTGCTCATCGTACCGATGTTTCGCGCAATGCGTGGTGCTGGCAATGGAATGTTCAATATCGGCAAGTCGAAGGCCCAGCTTTTTGACGAAAAGTCGTCTTCCAATATCTCTTTTAAAGACGTTGCCGGCTTAGAAGGTGCCAAGGAAGAAGTAGAGGAAATTGTTGACTTCTTGAAAAATCCGAAAAAATATACGATACTCGGTGGTAAGATCCCGAAGGGCGCCTTGCTGGTGGGCCCTCCAGGAACGGGTAAAACCCTGCTCGCAAAAGCGGTGGCCGGTGAGGCCAAGGTCCCGTTCTTCTCGCTCTCCGGTTCCGATTTTGTGGAAATGTTTGTCGGTGTGGGCGCGTCTCGCGTTCGCGACCTTTTCAAAACCGCAAAGGAGAAAGCTCCGTGCATCATCTTCATCGATGAAATTGATGCCATCGGCCGCGCCCGCGGACGTAACGCCATCAGCGGAAGCAACGATGAACGCGAAAACACGCTGAACCAGTTGCTCACGGAAATGGACGGTTTCTCCACCAACGCGGGTGTCATCATCCTTGCCGCTACCAACCGCGCTGATATCCTCGACCGCGCTCTCCTTCGCGCCGGCCGTTTTGACCGACAAATACACGTCGAACTTCCCAACCTTAACGAACGAAAGGGAATCTTTGAAGTTCACGTGCGCAAACTCAAATTGTCGGAAAATGTTGACCTCGACTTCTTTGCCAAGCAGACTCCCGGTTTCTCTGGCGCCGACATCGCCAATGTGTGCAACGAGGCGGCCTTGATAGCAGCGCGCCACGCGAAGTCGTCGATTGATAAGGAAGACTTTCTCGCAGCCATCGATCGTATTATCGGCGGCCTGGAGAAAAGGTCATCCATCATCAGTCCTGAAGAAAAGCGTGTGATTGCCTACCACGAGTCGGGCCACGCCACGGTAAGTTGGCTGTTGCAGCACGCCGCTCCGCTCGTGAAGGTGACCATCGTACCGCGCGGAAAAGCGTTGGGCGCCGCCTGGTATCTCCCTGAGGAACGCCAGATTACCACTTACGAGCAGATGTTCGACGAACTTTGTTCCCTCGTGGGCGGCCGCGCCGCAGAAGATGTCGCATTCGGACAGGTATCTACAGGTGCCCTCAACGACCTTGAGCGCGCCACCAAAATGGCCTACGCAATGGTGGCTTACTATGGACTTAGTAAAACTGTTGGCAATTTGAGCTATTACGATTCCACCGGTCAAAGCGAGTACGCCTTCAATCGTCCCTATAGCGAAAAAACCGCCGAGGAAATCGACAAGCAGGTCCGCGAAATCGTGGAGTCCGCGTACAGCAAGGCCAAGGAAATCCTTCAAAGCCAGAAGGAAAATCTCAATCAGCTGGCTTCCCTCCTCATCGAACGCGAAGTGATTTTTGCTGAAGACCTTGAGAAAATTTATGGGAAAAGAGAATTTCCCACATCAAAGCAAATTGAAAATTAGTTGGATATGAGCGAAAACAAATTCTCTGGCAACGTAACGGATGCCGTGAAAACGCATAGCATCAACTGCAAGAATGCAATCAATGAGGAGATTCGCAATGCGCTGGCATCTCCCGGAGAGTTCAATGTGCCGCCTTTGAATCGGCAAATTCCCCTTTTCGATGAAATCTCCGACCCGTTGGAATTGTTTGTGGAGAAGTTTGAGGCCGCAGGAGGAAAGTGCGTGGTTTTTGAATTGGACCACAGCCGTATGCGCGACCCGAACTACGCTTATGCCAAGTTGAACGACATCTACAGCTATGTGAATCTGGAAATCGAGCTCGGACATTACAATTCCGTCCTGAACGGTTCTCCCAAATTGGCCACGGTGCTCACCAAGTACAATGTCCCGTTTGTGAACTCGGTGCCCACTGGGTCCTATGCCGATGCCGCCATATTTTATGCTGAATATTTGGTCGCCCGCACCGGAACCATCGCCTTCTCCCAGCATAACGACCTGATGCTCTATCCTTCCGTCCGCAACCTGGCCTCCAACCTGATTGTGCTGGCAAGCAACGGCGGACTCGTGAAGGATTTGCAGGACGTGTTGCGCCATAGCACGCAGCGTATTCAGGAAGACAACCGCCCCGAGGAGGTGGAATTGAAAACCGATATGCTCGAACTTTTCCGCCCCTCCGGCATTGAAAAGGATCAGGCCACGCCCGCACATCCGTTTGTCACCCTCATCCTCCTCGTCGAAAAGTAACATATATAATATATTGTATAACTCTCACCTCTCACTTTTCACCTCTCACTTATGAAAAATCTTCTCCTCCGCACCCTTACCGGCATCGTCTATGTGGCTGCCATCGTCCTGAGCATCCTCTTTTTCGAGGATTTCCCGTACGTTTTTTGCGCCATACTCCTGTTTTTCTCTGCCGCCTCTACCATAGAACTGATGCGGATGTGCCAGAAGAAAGGATACCACCCCCAAACTGCCGTATCGGTCGCCTTTTCAATCGCTTTCCCCCTCGCTCTGTTTTGTGATGATGCTTATTGGTGTGAATTTTCGGACATTTTGTATGAACTTTCGACTATTTTGTTCATCGCTTGTGTTTTCTTTTTGATATTACCTCTTGTTGTCGAGATTTTCAGAAAAAAGGAGAATCCCATAGTTAATGTGGCAACTACATACTTGCCTTTTTTCTGGATCGCGTTTCCTTTTGCTTTGCTTTATTTGACTGCGGCTGACACTCCTGAATTCGTTCTCGCTTTCTTTATCCTGATTTGGCTGAACGACACGCTTGCTTACTGCGTGGGTAGTTTGTTTGGCCGGCATCGCTTGTGCGAACGCATCTCGCCCAAAAAGTCGGTCGAGGGGTTCGTTGGCGCCTTGGTGCTGACGGCTGGTGCGTCTGTTGCTTTCTACTACATCCCATATTTTTCCAGACTCTTTGTGCATCCCTTGTATTGGGTGGGTTTCGCCATTGTGGTTATTCTGTTCGGAACCCTGGGCGACTTGGTTGAGTCTTTGTTTAAGCGCGATTGCGGCGTGAAGGATTCGGGCAACATCCTGCCCGGGCACGGCGGCGCACTCGATCGTATGGATTCCGTGCTGTTGGCCGCACTGCCTGCCTTAGCATATGGCCTCCTTTTCTGCTTCTAAAAAGAAATCTTTTCCGACTTGTTTTTCAATCTTTTAAACCGATGTTTTGCACGGGTTGTCTAACGGTTTCTATTTCTGTTTGGAAATAAAATTTTTTCACTTTTTTTTGTTGATAAGAATGCTGAAAGCCCATAGAAGAATCTCGTTTATCCCTCATTTTGAGCGTGTCACGCAAAAATGAGTGGGGGTGTTGTTTTTATGTGAAATAAAAAAAATGCTAACAAAAAATAAAATTGTTCGTAGAAAAAAAAAATATTGTATTTTTGCAGAATTGGAAAAAGAAAAAGATATTTTAGACTAAAAATCGTAAGTTATTGATAGATAATATATTGAGAAAGAAAAATAAATATATAAATTTTTTAATTATGAAAAAAGTTTTATCTTTTTGCGTTTTTAGCGTGCTTTTAGTGCTATTTTGCGTAGGCGTAAAAGCTCAAGCACCGTCAGGTTTGCAGATGAATCCTGCAAATTTGCCATCACCGATCGCACTCAACCAGTACGACACGGTTTACCTTTCGCCCACCGGGTGTTTCAACGAACTCGGTCTGCTCCCCACCGATAGTATCTCTATCGAATGGGCAGTCCTCCGTAACGGTGACACCATCCCCGCTGGCGAATTGTCACGCTATTTCACCGAATTCAAATTCCAAGAGCGCTACACCGTCGGCCAGCATACCGACTGGTGGGGCGATTCTTACGTTAGCGAGTACTGCTACGACGGAAATGGTTGGGGTAGCTTCCCCGGAGCTTATACTCCCACCATCAACCTGGCCGACGGTAACGCCTGCGAGCGCGATGGACACTTCAACCCCATCATCAACCGCAGCGACCGTATGAACTTCAACACCCAGCAGGTGGGCTTCGAGTTCGACTGGTTCTATGTCCGCTTCTTCACCGATCCCGCCTCTGGCCTCCGCTTAGTATATAATGTGAAGGAAGACGGCGACTATCAGTTCGTTTTCCAGATCTGGAAAAGATGCAACGGTACAAAATGGGACCTCGTCACGATGAACAACGATCAGCGTTACTATGTCGGTGGCCATCAGAGCGTCCGCTGCGAATTGATTTCTTCCGACACTCTTCACGCTATCGATACGATCAACCTTCCTGACCAGTACATCTGCGTTGGCGACACCCTTTGGATGGGCAACCCGCTCACTCCTTATTTCGTCACCGGTGATTACACCGCTATCTATCACGGCGTGTCTTCCTGCACCGACGCTTTGGATAGTGTCGTGAACTTCCACCTCAATGTTGAAAACCCGATCGCTCCTATTTTGGATACCACCAATAGCGATCTCATCGTTTGCGACGGTGGCAGCGTCACGATTACGGCTACTCCTCAACTGGCTGACAACTGCATTTGGTACAACGCAGCTGGCGATTCAGTTTTCACAGGTCTCGCCTATACATTTGACGTTACCGCCAACACTTCTGTGTTCGCTGTATCTTATAATACATTGTCAGGTTGTGTGAGCCCCGACACTCTCGAAGTGTTCGTTGAAGTTTACCCGACCACCACTCCTGTGGTAAGCGTTGACACCAACGCACAGTGCGAAGGCGGCATTTTCAATTTCGAATTGAATCCCACCACTTACGAATATTTCGCTTGGTATCACGATGGCGCTCTCGTTGACACTTTGAACGCTTACACGTTCAATGCTGAAGCTATCGCGGCTAATGCCGGCGAATATTATGCAGTGGCTGCTGACACCTTCCATCATACTGTTTATGATGTAGAGGTCGGCTGCGGCGCAAACAGCGACACCGTTGCTGTTGTCGTTTATACGCTTCCTACCGTTGCAATGACCGAGTTCGACGGCGCTGCTTACGCTGAAGGTCAAACCTTCTGCCCGAGCAACGGAAGCCATACCGCTACCTTCGCTATTACCGATGGTACGGCTCCCTACACTTTGACTTGGACCAACACTGCCGCCACTCATACCGAAGTCGATGCTCAGACTTTCACTTCCACTATCAATGCTCCCAAGTCTTGTGGCACTGCTTTCCAAGATACGCTGACTGCCATCGTTGATGCGCACAATTGTGCTTGGAATGGTAAAATCGGCTTCGAATTCAATCTTAACGATACCGAAGCTCCCGAATTCACTTTGAATGACACTGTCATTGATGCAGCTCCCGCATACGATGCCGCAAATCCTTGCGCATACGTTTTGCCCGACGTTCATTCTTTGATTGATACCATCAATGATAACTGCGATACCATCCTCGTTAGCTCAGTTGCTCAAACCCCTGCTGCAGGTACCATCATTACCGACAGCACCGTGGTGACTTTGACTGTTACTGACTTCTGCGGCAATACTACCGACACTACCGTTATGGTTGCCGTTACTTACACTCCTGTGACTTTCGTTCCTGAAGTTACTGCTGAAGTGAAGTGCGCTGGCGAATGCAATGCTGAAATCACTGTTACCGTTGCTGATGGTCACGCTCCTTACGATGTTACCATCACTAAGGGTGCTGATACTTACACTCAACACGGTGTAGGTCCTTTCGTTTTCACCGGTCTTTGTGAAGGTGATTGGGATATCGCTGTTGTTGACTCCAACTACTGCGAAGCTGCTCCCGCTGTTCTCAATGTGAACAATCCTGCTATCCTCACAATGGAGCTCACCGACTCTACTGACCTCCGTTGCTTCAACGATGCTTCTGGTTCATTCGCTTTCAAGGCCAATGGCGGTCGTTTCCCGTTCAGCGTGGTGATCACGAAAGACGGTGCCGACTTTGCAAGCTGGACCGCTAATGAAGACATCGATACTACGATGACGAATTTGGACGCTGCTGCTTATGTGGTTACTATTACTGACGATTCTAATTGCGTTGTAACCGAGTCTGTTACTTTGGAACAACCCGATAGCTTGCAAACCACCAGCGAAATCGTCATTAGCAATGTCCGTTGCTACGGCGAAAACAATGGTAGTGCAACCGTTACGGTTATCGGAGGCACGCTGCCTTATAGCTATGCTTGGACTAACCTGACCACCAATGCTTCTGCTGGTACGGATTCAATTGCTATTAATTTGACTGCTGCTACTTATAGAGTTGTTGTTACTGATGATCACGGCTGTTTGGATAGCGCTGAAGTTACCATTACTCAGCCCGATACTTTGGAAGTTCTTTCCGTAATGGCTGATGCTGCCAACAGCACCTGCCCGCGTCAGGCCTCCTACGAATTCGCAGCCGCTACCAATGGTGGTGGTACCGCTAACTACAATTATACTTGGACTGTGAATGGCACTGAGGTTCAGGCCAACACCAATGTTGCCGATACCACTGACGCTTACAGCCACGTTCCGTCTATCATCAGCTGCGACACCACTTTGAAAGTTGTCTTCAAGGTTGTTGACGACCACGGTTGCGAAGCGTCCGACAGCACTTCTTTCAGAATTTACGACACCGAAGCTCCTGCAATCGTTGGTACGGTTAACGATACTGTTCTTTATGGTTGCGACAGCGCCACAGTTCCTGCTTTCTTGGACAACGTTGCTGACATTGAAAGCGAATTTGGTCTTGAAATCTCTGACAACTGCACCGCTGATGCTGACCTTACCGTTTCTTATAGCGATGTTGCTTCTGGCTCCTGCCCGACCACTGTTGTAAGAACTTATACTATCACTGACCAGTGCGATTTGAGTGTTGACTTCAGTTACACTTTCACCATCAAAGATACTGTCAAACCTACTTTCGATGTTCCTGCTGACACTGTTCTGTACACGGATTCCAATTGTATTTACGATGCTACCGTTGCTGTTACTGGCAATGCAAGCAATTTGGCAGACAACTGTTCAACCGTTGCTGAATTGGAAGCTCGCTTGGCTTATACTGATGCCGTTAATGCTGGCACTTGCGAAGGTGAAACCGTTATCACTAGAACTTGGACCTTGGAAGACGTTTGTGGCAATCACGCTGATACCGCTTACCAAACCATTACGATTAAGGACTCTATCGCTCCTTGGTTCACCACTGAGCCGAAGAATGATACTATTTATTGTTTCTATGATGATTACGATCTCTACTTCAATGATTTCTTGAACTATGCTGTCGCTACTGACAACTGTGCTCTTGATAGCATTCAGAATACTTTGGTTGATTCAGTTCCTGGTTGTAACAGCGCATCTTTCACTTTGAACTATAAGTTCACTGCTTGGGATAAGTGTGGTAACTCTACCGACGCTTTCGCATCTTTCACTGTGAAAGATACTTTGAAACCCAGATTTACGGGTACCGCGCTCAACAATGTCATTGTTGACGCTGACACCATCTGCGATTTTGACCACGTGCTTGACTCTTGGCAGCAGGCAGTCACTTACGAAGACTATTGTGTCCCCACTTCTGAAATCGTAATGACGATTGATACTCTTTGGACTCCCGCTTGTGGCCACACTGGCACTTACAAGCTCACCTGGACCATCGACGACGGTTGCAACATTGCGCAGGATTCCGCTTCGTTCACCATCCGCGATGTCACTGGACCTCGTATTTATCCTGCTCCTCTGGATACCACTGTCAACTGCGATGGCGCTGGCAACCTCGAAGCCTTTATGACCTGGTTGAATCAGCCCAAAGCCACTGACGGTTGTGTTGGTGATTCTATTGAAGTCACTTTCAAATACACCTATAACGGACACGATGAGTTTGATTTCGACACTACCGCCTTCATTGCTGGTGATGATGCACACCTTGTTGGCTGGCAGACCGATGGCGCTTGCAGCGGTTTCTATGATATCATCTGGCACGCTGTCGATGATTGTGGTAACGAAAGCACCACCCGTGAGCGTTTCAGAATCTCTGACCTCGAAGCCCCGAATTTCACCATCGTTCCTCAGGTGGATACCATTTCCTGCGAACTTTACACTGATGCCTTGAGAGATGCTTGGGCTGCCAATGTTCAGGCCGTTGATGTTTGCCCGGACGACACTTTGGTGCTCGGCGCCGGCATTACCCGTACGTTCTCCTTCCATTCAGCTTGCAGCGATGCTACAGGTCGTTATGACTACGAATGGAAAGCAATGGACGGCTGTGGCAACTACAACACTGTTCAATCAAGCTATTACATTATTGATACCGTTGCTCCTGTTCTCGTTAACACTCTCGGTGGTAACGATGTTATCAACGACACCCTTTATTTCGCTCAGGACTGCAGCGTGGTTCTGCCCGCAAACTTCAACACTCGGCTTTCCTCACTTACTCTTGCTGACTATGGCATTGATCATTTTGAAGACTGCAGTCTCTCTGACGGTTCAAGATTGATGTTCACTGTTGACAGTTTGCTTGAATCTGTTGAATGCCGTGACGTATATCGCGTTATTTATACGATTACTGACCTTTGCCACAATACTGCTTCATTCGAAGGCAAGATTGTGGTTCTCGACACAATCGCTCCTAAGTATGTGAACAACCTTGATACTACTATCTATATGACAGCAGATTGTCAATATCCTTCAGTGCCGGTATTCACTACCATTATGGAAATGAATGCTACTGCTTCTGATCCTCAAATCACTGACTGCAATATTGATTCTACTACTGCGGCTGTATCCTTGGTTCCTGCTACTTCTGCCGATACCACTTCTCTCGCTTGTGGCAAGCAGGTCGTTAGAACCTATATTATCAAGGACCTCTGCGATAATGATACTACTATTACACAAACCATCACGATTTTGGATACGCTTGCTCCTGTTGTTTCCACTTCAGTTACGGATACCGTTTATTCGTTATCAACTTGTGATGTAAATGTTGCTGACACTAACAACATTTATGCTCAGTTTGCTGATGTTGCCTCTATTTTGGCTGCTTATCCTGAATTAGATATTACTGATTGCAGTGATATGACGGTTACTCGTGGTGCTTCCAATACGGAAGAAGGCAGATGTCCTGAAAAGATTATCACCACTACCTTCACCGTAAAGGACGCTTGCGATAATGAGGCCGAATTGCAGCACACCCTTGTCATCCTTGACACTGTTACTCCGAAACTCACGGTTGACACCCTTGTTAACGATACTATTTATTTGCTTGATCCTACTGCAGGTTGTGCATATACGGTTAACGCTCAGTTTGTCTTCGATACCGCTACCCTTGGTGACATTCACGCTTGGGATCCCGCTTTCGTTGTTACTGACTGTCACGTTGATGACAATTCGGTTGTTGTCTTCAAGCACGGTGATACCACTGCTTTCGGTTGTGAATTTGAAGTCCATTACTTCTACGCAGTTCAGGATTCTTGTGGCAACGAGTCTGCTGAATTCAGTATCACCACTGTTGTGTTAGATACCACCAGACCTGCCCTCTCTGCTCTTACTTTGCCTGACACCATTGTTTACTTGGGAGACCCCACCGCTTGTCTGGCTCCTGCAGTTGCTCCTTACACCAAGGCATCCGAACTGGTTGCGGCTGGTATCGACGTTGACGATTGCAATATTGAGCTTACTCAATCGAACGTGAATCTTGCCCGTGTTGATACCCTTCCTACTTCCGCAATGGCTTGCGAACGCACCGTTGTAAGAAAGTATGTTGTTAAAGACTCTTGTGGCAACATTTCCGATACCATTACTCACAACATCATCCTTAAAGACACTACCGGACCCGCTGTTGCTGGTGGCTTCAACGTTAAGGAAGTTGACTTGGTAGAACCTGGTTGCACCAGCGCCGCTGTTGATACTTTTGAAACTGTTGCTGATGTCAACGCTTACCTCACCGCAGTGGGTGGTGACTTCACTTATGCTGATTGTAACATTGATGATGACTGCGTTGTTGAACTCGTCTCTGTTGATTCTTCTGCCAACCGTTGTCCGCGTGTTGTTACCAGAACTTACCAGATGTATGACAAGTGTAACAATGTTTCATCCAATACCTTCACTCAGGTGATCAACATTAAGGATGTTAAGGAACCTCAGATTTCTGGTTCAATTGATGACTCTACCATTTATATGAATGATTACTCAGCTTGTGATTATCCTGCTGTTGATACGTTCAACAGCGTGGCTCTGCTCCCTGCTACTATTACTGTTGAGGATTGCAACTTGAATGACACTGTTATTCTGGTTGATGCCGACACCGCTTACACTTCCGCTTCCCGTCCGAACATCATCACGATTACGAGAACTTACGAAGTAAGCGATAGCTGTGGACATACCAGCAACTTCACACACGTCATCTACGTTCAGGATACCTTTGCTCCTGTTGTCAATACCGACTATGTTGATCCTACTACTGGCTTCCCGATGGTTAAGGATACAGTTGTTTACCTTGGTGCTGCTGCTACCTGCCTGGTTCCCGATGTTGACTTCATCACTTGGGCTAACTACACTTCATTCACGGGTATGAACAGCATTAACGATTGCCTGTTGGTTGAAGTCATCACTCACGATTCCACTCAGGATGCACTTTCACCGATTCCTGCTTGCACTGATACTATCGTTAGATTCTACTCTGTAAGAGACAGCTCAAACAATGTGACCGTATTTGAACAGCGTATTGTTGTGGAAGATACTCTTGCACCTGCCGTTTCCGGCACGCTTGCTGAGCTGACTGTTTACACTGACAGCACCTGTGACATTGCAGCTTCTTTGGAAGTTCTTGCTCCTGCTTACGATGAAACCACTATCCTGACCGCTGGTGTCACCATTGAGGATTGCCACACTTGGACCGTTCTCGCTCCTACCGATGTGGAAATCAGAGACAACAGTGTTTGCGGTGGTACTGCCAACTACATCACCCGTAGTTACACCATCAGGGATGCTTGTGGCAACGACACTACTATTGAACAGCACATCAATATTGTTGATACCATCAAACCTTGGTTGGTTGATGCTCCTGACACTGTTGCTGCTGTTTCCGCTGGCAGCTGTACTTTCACCGTTCCTGATCTGGGTGCTCAAATTGGCTCTGCATTTGTTGACAACTGCTCTGACACTTTGAAGACCTTTGCTCAGGTTCCTACTGCTGGTACTGTTATCTCCGCACCCGATACGATTGAGGTTACTGTTACCTTCACTGATAGCTGTGATAATGAACAGACTGCCGTTGTTTATGTTACCACTCCTTCTGCTCTCGTAATGGATACCGTTTATGCTGACAGCGTTCGGTGCTATGCTAAAGTTAATGGTGAAATTCATTTCGCAGTTAGCGGTGGCACTGAGCCGTACAACTACTTCCTTGGTGCTACTCAGATTTCCGGACCTGATACCGTTGGTGTCGCTGCTGGCAATTATGTTGTCAAGGCCGTTGACGCTGACGGTTGTGACGTAAGCAGTCCTATTGAGGTCTTGCAGCCCGATACCTTGGTTGTCGCTATCTCTTTGGACAATGCCTCCATCTGTGACAATGATACAGTTACCATCACCACTGTTTTGGGAGCTGCTCCTCACACTGCTGGTACTCCTGACTACACCTACACTTGGACTTTCGTTGATGGTTCTGAAGTTACTGAATTGAACACAGCTGAGGAAGTTGATGCTGTTAACTTTGAATTCAAGCACGATACCATTGCCGGTTTATTCCAGTATGCCGTAAGTGTAACCGACCATCGTGGTTGTGTTGCTACTGATACCGTTGCCATCGACATTCATCCTACTTATTTGATCTACGATACTGCCCATGTATGCTACGATACCGATTATGAATGGGTTGGTCACCGCACTATCGCCGCTTCTGAAATGCCTGTTCAGGACAGCACTTACACGTTCTACGATTACGATTTGACTGCCACCTATGGTTGCGACAGTATCCACGTTTTGATTCTCCGTAATGAAAACACTCCGTACCTGACCGTCCGTTACATTGGCGAAGATCAGTCTCATTTGACCGAGAACGATTTGGACACTGTTTACACTACTGGTGATTATGCTGCCAATACCGTTGGTTACGAAATCTTCGTACAGCGCAACTGTACCCGTTGCGAAGAAAATGTACACGTTTCTATTGACTATCACTTGTATCATTATGATGAAGGTTTGGCCGATTACGTTCTCATTGGTGACAATGTAACTACCTTCTTCACTCCTACCTATCGTACTTATATGGATATGTGGTCATTGCCACCTCTGAATGATAATGAGAATGGTTATGTTTCAGTACCTGGAGATTATCATGACCTAAGTTTAGGTGGTTTCGTTGGTAACGGTTTCAATTACTTCAACCTCTGCTGGTTGACTCCGACCTACTCCGGCTATGACTATGTACATAACACTCCGTTTACTACGTCAGGTACTTTCTATCCTTATGGCCGTGCCAATACCATTGCTTTCACTCATTTTGAAACAGAAGGCAAGTATAAGATTGTTGCTTCCTTGCAAGAACGCAGCGGTGGGAATGCTTTCTACCAGCCCGGTTATTCTCCTGCTGATGGCGAAATCGGTGGCCACCAATCTGTAATCGGTACTAATGACACTGTTTTCAGTAGTATCACAATGTTCTTCGAAATCAAGGAAGGTTCTGCTCCGGTTATGCCCGCTGTGGATCCGATGGAAGGTATTGTAATGGCGGCTCCCGCTTCTGCTGTTCCGTCAGCACTGGTATATCCGAACCCGGCTCGCGATTACATTGAAGTTGAAGTGAATGGTTTTGAAGGTGAAACGAGCATCCAGTTGAGCAATGCTGGCGGTAAGGTGATGAAGACTCACACCATCAACATTCCTGACACGAAGAGCACTCCTATCGTTAGAATCAACACTTCTGATTTCGCTCAGGGCGTTTATATGGTAACCATTCGCACGAAGGATGCCATCGTAACGAAGAGAGTTGTGATTGTGAAATAATCCTACTTCCAATACATTCAAAGACCGCTGAAAGGCGGTCTTTTTTTTGTTTATTTGTTTACATTTATCTGTTAAAAACTTGGTTCCGCATTGATTATTTTCAACTAAAAAATCAAGTAATTTTGCATCTAATTGCATATTTTCTACGTTATGAGGTTGAAACTCTTTTTTCTTGGTTTGCTGCTGTCTGTTTGCGCTGTGTTGCCTGCTCGTGATTTGACTTCCCCGTTGTTTTTTCACCGTCCGGTGCCGGAGTCTTTTTCTCCTTGGGTGGAAGATCAGATTCGCAAGATGTCGCTTGAGGAAAAGATTGCACAGCTATTGATGATACAGGTTTATTCTGATGCTTCTACTAAGGAGTTGAAGAGTGTTTATGAAACTGTTCGGAAGTATCATCCGGGCGGTGTGTGTTTTTTCAGTGGCGGCCCTTCTCGTCAGATTGGTATTGCCAACCGTTTGCAAAAGTTGAGCGAAGTACCAATGTTGATGGCTATTGATGGGGAGTGGGGACCTTCGATGCGATTGGATAGTTGTCTTTATTTTCCTCGTCAGATGACTTTGGGAGCTCTTCCCGTTTCTGATTATGGTTTGATAGAGCGGATGGGTATTGCCATCGGACGTCAGTGCCACGCTCTTGGATTGCATATTAATTTCGCACCTTGCGTTGATGTGAACTGCAATCCTTTGAACCCTGTGATTAATAGCCGTTCTTTTGGCGAGGATCCTGAGAAGGTTGCTGCTATGTCGGTCGCACTTATGCGCGGAATGCAGTCGCAGGGAGTGGGAGCTTGTGCCAAACATTTCCCTGGTCACGGTGATACTTATGTGGATTCACATCTGGAACTTCCGGTAATCAATAAGTCGCGAGAGCAATTGGAACGGATGGAGTTATATCCGTTTCGTAAAATCACGGCGGAAGGGGTGGATTTTGTGATGGCTGGCCATCTCCGCGTGCCTTGCTTGGATTCATCCGCCAATTCAATTTCTTCCTTGTCATCTGCCATCGTTACCGAATTATTGCGTAATGATTTGCGATATGACGGCTTGGTTATCACCGATGCTTTGGGAATGAAAGGTGTGCGAAATAGTTATTCGCATAATGGTGAAGCCGAAGTTCAGGCGTTATTGGCGGGTGTTGATATTTTGTTGATGCCTTCGTCGTTGAACATTGTGATTTCTGAAATCAAGAATGCGGTCAAGAAAGGCATTCTATCTGAAGATTTGATTAATGAGCGTTGCCGCCGTGTTTTGCAATACAAGCAGAAGATGGGGCTCGACCATTTTGAGCCCATTTCGGCGGATGGCATTTATCGTGCGATGAATTTGGAAGAAGACGAGGCCTTGATTGATTCGATTGAGGCGGAATCTCATACGATGATTTGCAATAACGATAATGTTGTGCCCTTAATGGAAAGCGAGCTGTCTTCCACCTTGTTGCTTTGTCTTGGCGGGCAGTCAGATACGGGCTATTACCATCAGTTGGCTTTGGCGCACGGAATGGGTTTCTTGCAAGTGAGCAGGACTGTGAAGCCGAAGCAGTTTGACGACTTAGCGGAGAAGATGGCGCCATACAGCACGGTTGTGGTCGTTACGCTGAACACTTCGCAAGTGGTCAAGTCTCATTATGGTATCACCGACGAGTCGTTGGAATTTCTTCATCGCGTTTTGCCTGGAAAACGGTCCGTGCTGGCGTTGATGGCGAATCCTTACGCGCTGAGTTATGTTGAGCATTTGGAAGATTTTTCCTCCATTATTGTGGGCTATACGGCGACCAAGTCGGCGGTGGCTTCTTTGTTGCGTTGTGTGTGTGGCGAACGGAATTTTACGGGTAGTCTGCCCGTCACGGTTGGCGGCTTCGCTGCCGGCACGAGTTTGCAGCACCCTACGGCGCAGATTGTTGAGATTGAAACACATCCCTTGTTCACCAATTTTTCCGTTTTATCGGATCGCACGAATTGCAGGATTGACTCAATGGTTACTCGTTGTATCAATGACCGGATTTTGCCTGGATGCCAGATTCTGGCGATGCGCAATGATGAACTTCTGTTCTACCGTAATTATGGGAAGTTGACGTATGAAGGAACTGACTCGGTGAATACGGAGACGATGTATGATGTGGCTTCAATGACGAAAGCGCTGTCAACGACATTGGCGGTGATGAAGTTGTACGACGAAGGGAAGATCAAAATCACCGATAAGGTGCTGAAGCATCTGGACTATATGAAGGGCACGAAAGTGGGCAATGTATCGGTGGCGGAACTGATGACGCACACTACGGGCTTGCCTCCGGGCATTCTCTTTTACAAGCGTGTGATGAAGGGAAAGCAGTTTGACCCGAACTGGGTGAGCAGTGTGAAGGATTCGTTGTTTTCGGTGGAGGCGGCTGCGGGCGTTTATCTGCGCAAGGATTTTGTTGACACCGCGATGCAGATGGTGTCTCACTGTAGGGTAGGGGAGAAAAAGTATGTTTACAGTGATTTGAATTTCATTATTTTGAAGGAAATAGTAGAACACATCACGGGGCAGTCATTAGATGAGTATGTGATGGAGAACGTGTACCGCCCGTTGGGTTTGGTGCGTACGGGCTATCATCCGTTGGAATTTGTAAACGATGGCAACATCGCGCCAACGGAGTACGACACCTATTTCCGGATGCAGCAGTTGCAGGGCTATGTTCACGACCCGTCGGCGGCCGTGTTTGGGGGTGTGAGCGGCAATGCGGGGCTATTTTCCACGGCGCAGGAAGTGTCGACGATTTTGACGATGCTGATGCACGGCGGCGAATGGAACGGGCATCGCTGCTTCACCGAAGAAACGGTGGCGAAGTTCACGCAGGTGTGGACCCTTCACGGCTGCGAGCGCCGCAGTTTGGGCTTCGATATGCCTTCGGGTGGAAAACCGAGCACCATCATCCCGTCGATGGCGAGCAAACGCACATACGGGCATCAGGGCTTTACAGGCACTGTTTTCTGGTGTGACCCCGACAGCGGTTTGATCTATGTGTTCCTATCGAACCGCGTTTGCCCGAATGCCGAACCCAACAACTTGTCGAAAAGCAGGTTGCGCTTGTTGGTGCACGAGGAGATTTATAAAGGAATGAATCCATAACGTAGAATTATGAAGAATATCACATTGATTAGCGATTGGCAAATGCAGGATCCCTATCTGGCAATGTTCAAGGGACAACTGCTGTCGCGTATTCCAGAAGCGACCCTTTTTGACTTGACTCACAACATTGAGGTGATGCACGTGAATACGGTGTCGTTTTTATTGAAAAATTGCTATCAAAGATTTGAGGTCGGCACGGTGCATATTGATTTGGTGGGTGCCACCGACTTTTATGAAAATCAACCTATGCTGGCGGTGAAAGACGGCCATTTTTTCATCAGCCCGGCTACCGAAGTGCTGTCGTTGATGTTCTTTTCCAAAGAGGAACCCTTGACAATTTATCAGTACACGGGTACGGAGAATGGCTTTTGGGCGAAGATGATTGCCCTGGCTGAGAGTTGTTTGGCGGGGACGTGGGAAACGTGTACGGAAGTGTACAGCGATTACCGGATAAAACGACCGTTTGAGGCCAATCATTACGAGAGCCAGCGCCGTATTTCGGGGCACGTTATGTATATTGATGCCCAAAACAACGTTCTGACGAATATTCCGGTGGAAATGTTCCAAAATGCGGTGCGTGGAGGCAAAATCGATGCGAGAGTGGGTTCCAATCACATTACGCACTATCACGACCGCTATGTTAGGGATGAAGAACCTTACTTTATTCCTAATTCATTAGGAATGATGGAGGTAACAGTGTATGGAGGAAGAGTGTCGCTGTTGGCTCATTGGCAGCGCGACACGGATGTTGAAATTGATTATACACCTGGAAAGCAGGACGAGGTTGAAAACAAATAAAAATATTATAGTATGAGAAAATTTTTCGTATTCATTGCTGCAATGCTCGTTTTGGGCTGTGTGTCAGCGCAACAAGTTGATTATGAATTGATTGGTTTCGTAAATGAAGAGGGTCAGGTTCTGAATGATTGGCAGTTGGCCTCGAATGAGGACTTGAACGTGCACATACAATTTAAGAACAATGGTCCCGATATGCTTGCGACGAGCGACCGATTGATATTTGTGGTGAAGTACAATTACGATTCCATCGGCACGGTAAGTGTGGCGGGTACTGAACTGCAGAGTATTTTGCCGGGGCAGGAGGGAACGATTGCGTTTCCCCATTCATTGTTCACGGCCGCCGCGATGGACCAATATGTGATGACGGCATTCAGTTTGTGTTTTGAAATGCGGTTGGAGGGCACGGCTACGGATCCTGTTTCGGCAAACAACGAGGCGTGTGTTCAGGTGAACCGTCCGTTGCCAGTCGAGGAGCGCGAGGAGCCGTCTTTCCGCGTGTATCCCAACCCGGTGTCATCGGTTTGCACGGTCAGCGGTGGCGAAATGTCGTTGACGTCTTCTGTCATCAGCGTGTACGATATGATGGGCCGCAAGGTGCTTTCTACTGAGATGTGTTCAATAGACAACACTTTGGATATGAGTGGCTTGGCATCTGGGATGTACTTGCTGAGAGTGGAACGAAACGGTGTTGTGCTGGCAATGGAGAAACTGATGAAGGAGTAGCTTATACGACAAGAGGACTTGTCAGTTCACGGCTGTTACTTGGGACTTGAGAAACGAGAACGACGAGAACGTTGTGACTTTTCCTGATTTTGGTTGACACTTTTTGAGCGGTTCATACTAATTTTGTTGACTTGTTTCCATAAAGAGAACAACGGGAATGAAATTTTCTGCGCATTTCCTCTATCACGCCGAAGGCGGCATTTGTACCTTCATCCAATTAACCGTTTAACCGATGTTCACCGTTTCCACGTCTCACAGTTGCCATTACGCGAACATCTTGCGCTAAGCATTGCTGCATTTGTATTGAATATCAATATTTACACACACATCATTTTTTTTTTGTATAAACTGCTGAAAATGAGAAAATAATTCGTACTTTTGCAGCGTCGTTTACTTTTGGGTTTTGTTTAATGGACTCCGCAAAATTCGAAGGTACGGTTTGAAATATGTAATATTGGGAGTCCGTAATTATTTTTATGAAAAAATCAATCTTTTTTCCCATCCTTGCCTTGTTATTGTGCATAGGATTCTCTTCGTGCAAACCTAAAGAAAACGAGTACACATTGTTCTTTAAGGTTGAAAAAGAAACACCCGACACTGAGGATTCATTGATGGCAGCTTCCTTTAATAAAGAATATTTGTCGGTATTAAGAACATATATGGAAGTGCTCGATGCGGACCGCGGTCTCAATTTCATATTGACTGCCACAGACGAGGAAGAACTCAAAACAAAGGTTTCAGAACTCAACCAGCAGGTGGTAGAGCGATTGAACAGTACCGAATTGCAGGGCTTTTACATCGTTGGCTTCTTTAAATCGCAAAACGAAAAGGAGAGCACTGAATTATTATCCACTAAATTGGGCACTCCTTTGGTTCAAGGTGGTAATTGGTTAAAAGTGCATGAACTTGTAGACAATGACGGATGGGATGAAACGATACCTATGTCGAGTGAAGCACGCTTTATTTATAAAATTCAAGTGGACAATTGGTTTGAAGAGGCCAATGTTTATAATAATTTGGCAATTGATGCGGATTTGAATGAGGGTGCGGGAGGAAAGTACATTTACATTCACGGTGCTTATAATAATTATCTTCAGTCACCTATTACAGATGTTATAGTTCTTCATACTTCAGTTGCAAGGGACGAGAACTACACCTTTAAATACAAAGGCAGAACATACTATAGAGTTGAAACCTATGGTCAAGGTGGGCTTAACGGCGACCTGAACCAAGATGCCGGTGGTCTTTATCTCTACCTTATGTACACCAAGGAAAGCTTTGGCGATAATCATAGACTCGTAAATATGTGCATTTATACGGGAAATTATGATTTTAGGATTCCTGTTTCAGCTATGGGAGACGGTATTGTTGCTGTTCCGATGATTAGTGAGAGCACAGGTGAAATTGAAACTTATAAAGATAGGTACTGTGATCAAGTCGATCTTAACGAGGATGCCGGTGGTCGTTATATTCGAATGCTTTGCAAATATCGCTAATGTTGTGACACCTTTTAATGATTTAGCGCAACAGTCCTAAAGATTCTATTAATTTTGAAACAACTCCCCGAATCCCCGCAGCGTTTTGCCGCGGGGAGTTTTTTTCGGAATTATCCGCACTGCGGAATTACCGCTCAACACATCGTAACTCCCGAATTGTCAGTTCACGGCAGTTACTTGGGACTTAGGACTTGAGACTTAGGACTTGGGACTTGGGACTTGAGACTTGAGACTCGGGACTTGAGACTTGGGACTTGAGACTTGAGAAACGAGAACGACGAGAACGACGAGAACGTTGTGACTTTTCCTGATTTTGGTTGACACTTTTTGAGCGGTTCATACTAATTTTGTTGATATGTTTCCATAAAGAGAACAACGGGAATGAAACTTCCTGCGCATTTCCTTTGTCACGCCACTGGCGGCATTCGTCCCTTCGCCCCTTCATCCAATTAACCGTTTAACCGATGTTCACCGTTTCCACGTCTCACAGTTGTGACTTTTCCTGATTTTGGTTGACACTTTTTGAGCGGTTCATACTAATTTTGTTGACTTGTTTCCATAAAGAGAACAACGGGAATGAAATTTCCTGCGCATTTCCTTTATCACGCCGAAGGCGGCATTCGTCCCTTCGCCCCTTCATCCAATTTAACCGTTTAACCGATGTTCACCGTTTCCACGTCTCATCATTCCCATTATCGGAAGATCCTAAAATTTTTCGGCGTACAAATCAACAAGACTAAAAGGGATAATTCCGATTTTTTACCCTTGCCCTCAAATTTCATACGTTTGTTGTATTTTTGCAGCATAAAAAAACAGAATTATGGCAAAAAATCAAATTGAAAAACTTGTTTGGATTGTAGATACCATCCGCAAAGCACGCAAAATCACTTTTGAAGAACTGAATGAAAAATGGATTGACGATGATGATTTTAGCGGAGGATTGGAGATGCTGAAGCGCACTTTTCACAAGTGGAAAGAAAAAATCAACTACGAATTCGGCATTCAGATTGAGTGCGAGCCCATTGCGCCTTACCAATATTACATCGCCAACGATGAGATTTTGAAAGACGGAAGTGTGGAGAGTTGGCTGCTGAACACCTACTCGATTTGCAATTCAATGGCCGAAAGCAAGGCGATTAAAGACCGGATTCTGTTGGAAAACATTCCGAGCGGCCGCGACCATTTGCAGCCCATCATTGAGGCGATGAAGCGGAATCGTTTTATTCATATCAAATATTACAGTTATTCCAGCAATGCCGAAAGCGACAGATATGTTATGCCGCTGTGTATCAAATTGTTTCGGCAACGTTGGTATATGGTGGGGCGTACTTGGCCGGGACAGCGCGATGCGATTTTCTGCCTTGACCGCATCCGTGAGTTCCGTATGGGGAGCCGCACGTTTGAGTATCCCGCCGATTTCTCGCCGGAGGAGTATTTCGATGGCACTTTCGGCATCATCAACGATGAGAACGTGAAGGTGGAGACGGTGAAACTGAAGGTGAGCGCGCAGCAGGCCAACTACCTCCGCGACTTGCCGCTTCATCCATCGCAAGTGGAGGTGGAGCGTGGTGAGGAGCACAGCATTTTCACAGTGCGCGTGCGCCCCACCTTCGACTTTCAGCAGGAACTTCTTTGGAACCGCGACGAGTTGGAAGTACTTGAACCACAATGGCTTCGTAAAGAGATTGCGGGCGTAATAAAAAGAATGTCGCAAACTTATTCGGCTAAAAAAACAACTCGATAAGCATTCGCTTTTTCGTGGTGCGATGCTACTTTTTATTTTGCCGACGCACATTCCCACACACCTTGTCGCCCCAGATATTGGCCCATTTTTCGCAATAAAGCCCATAATAGGAGACGTTGTTGCGCTGCCTCCATTTTTGGAAGCAGGCGGCCCAAACCAGTGATGGCAGTCCGATGACAGGCAGAAATAGCGGTCCGAGAACAATTGACTGCAAGGTGTGGCCGTATTCGTGAGCCAGAAGGTCGTCGTGCAGTTTGCGGTTGTAGGCGTTTGACAGATTGGAAGCGTAGTGGTCGCTAAGAAAAATGAACATTCCGCAGCCCAAACTGTAATCGCACGACCAGTACGTTGCCACGGCGCCTTTGAAGAAAAAGTGGCGGTGCCGGATGTTGAGCAGGAAAAGCAACCCGCCGACCACATTCTGCAGAATTCCCCAAGTGCATTGTATTGTTATGTAAATCAACTTTTTCATTTCAAAATTCGGAACTTATTTACTCAACTTTGTCAGCCGTTTTTTTTTTCTGCTGTAATGGCTGCTTGCGACATTTGACTTACGACTTTTCAAGTCGGAATCGGAAATATGATGGCAAATCCATTCATTCTCGTTGTTCTCATCAGTTAAGAAGCTGCGCTTCTTTTCTTCCTCCTTTATGTTAAGCCACTTCGTGTCTTTTCCTCCTTCTTGT
>JAZQOJ010000025.1:0-13374 GCA_045627805.1 Bacteroidales bacterium | reverse complement strand
ACACGATTGCGGCCTCGGCAGGCATTGGCGGCAGCATTACGCCGAATGGCGAAACAATCGTAAATTGCGGTGAATCACGAACTTACGTCATCGAAGCGAACGAGGGTTACGCCATTGATTCCGTTTGGGTGAACGACGTTTACGTTGGAAATATGGCCGAATACCAGTTCCTGAATGTGCGCACCGACAGCAGCATCCGCGTGTCGTTCAGCCAGCTCCATTTTACCGTGACGGCCGAAGCAGGCGACGGCGGAAGCGTTTCCCCTGAAAGCAGCGATGTGACTTACGGACAGGACGTTACGGTGAGCATCGCCGCCGCTGATTGCTACCATATTGAAAGCATTTGGGTGAACGGCGTGAACGTGGGCGCGGTTGACAGTTACACCCTCCAGAATGTGCGCGGAGACAGCACGCTGACCGCCACCTTCGCACAAGACGAATACGAGATTTCCGCTTCCGTTTTCTTGGATCATAATTTGGTGCTGACGGAAGGACTCACAGTGCTTTGTGGTGCTGACACGATGTTGGAAATCCCGCTCTTTGAATGTTACGAAATTGATTCATTGATAATTAACGGGATTCCAGTAACGCCTACGGCTCTCGTGAACTTTGCACAAGTACACGAAAATCAGGAAGTGGAGGCCTACCTCACGGCTCGTTGGGTGAACGTGTCGGTAAGTGCGCAGGGCAATGGAACGGTTTCCGTGCTGGGCGACACTGCGCTGGCCTGTGGTTCCGACCTTACGCTCACTTTCCAAGCCGACGCGGGCTGGTTTGTGCAGGACGTGCTGGTGGGCGGCATTTCAACGGGCACTCCAGCCACCGACAGTTTCACTTTGCATAATATCGTTTCCGATACTAATATTGAAGTCGTTTTCGCTATCAATCAGTACATTATCGCGGCCTCCGTTGATCCGATTGATGCCGGCCAGATTACACCTTATGGCAATATCGTGGTGGATTACGGCGACACGGTGAACTACACCATTTTCGCTTTCCCGGGCTACGAAATCGTGGAGGTGGAAGTGGATGGCGTGAGCGTAGGTGCCGTCAGCTCTTATATATTTGAAAATGTGACAGATAACCACACTATCGTGGCTCATCTTTCCGTTGTGGGAGTGCGCGATGTGGTGGAGCAACCGCTCCGCATATATGCGTCGGGCAATGTGTTGGTGGTAAACGATGAGTCGGGGTCGGTGTTGAAGCAGATTGAGGTTTACGACATTCAAGGCCGTCAGGTTGCGCGGTTTGCACCTTCCACCAGTGAGTTCCGTCAATCGCTGAATGTGGCTCCCGGCACTTATGTGGTGCGCGTGCAAACAGCCAAAGGAATTGAAACGAAGAAAGTGGTGATGACCCTGAGATAATTTCTGGTTTTGCGTTCGCGCTTGCTAGTTCGGCAGGAAAATCCATTAGGGTTTCCACAATGCACTTGAAATTGCGCAACAAATTGAATAAAAACATTTTATTAAAACGAGAGGAATCAATGTCCGAAAGCAAAAGCGACAACGATACTTCAACTTCGGGTCCCGTTTCATCGCAGCCGTTTCACGTTTCGGAGGACTTTACGCAATTCGCCGAACTGCCTTCCAAAGGTTATTGTCGGCTGGCGAAGGCGCAGCGCTACGGCGTGTGGCACGTGCTGAAAGGTTTGAAACCGCAGTTCGCCCCGGAAGAGCAATACCGCGCGATGATTTCCAAAGAGTTCTCGCTGATGGTGGGGCTGAACCATCCCAACATCGTGCGCACTTACGCAACGGAACAGATTCCGGATTGGGGCTCCTGCATCGTGATGGAGTTCGTTGACGGACGAACCTTGTCGGACTTCCTCTCCGAAAAGCCAGCGACGGAGCAACGCCGGAAAGTGGTGGACGAATTGCTTGCGGCGATGGCCTATTTCCACAAAAAACAGATTGTACACCAAGACCTCAAGCCCTCCAACATTCTCATCACAAACGATGGCAATCACGTGAAAATCATCGACTTCGGACTTTCCGACAGTCGTGACTACGCCATCTTGAAAGAGCCGGCCTACACAAAGGCCTACGCCGCGCCGGAGCAGCTTTCGGGCGGCGAAATCGACAACCGCACCGACCTTTACGCCTTCGGCCTGATTCTGCAACAGATTTTCCCCAAACGATATAACGGAATCGCAAAAAAATGTCTTCAGCCGCAACGCGAAAAACGCTACACAACCGCAGAGGCGATTGCGCTGGCCATTCGACGTGCCGACCGCCAACGCAAATGGTTCCCGATAGCACTTTGCGCATTGCTGTTGTTGTCAAGTTTGGCCGTTTTTTCGTTTTATTTTTTTTATAATCAGCATAATGAAAATGCTGGAAATGTCGTCAAAGAACGTGTTGTGATGCTGAATCCGACAAAAGGAGACAATTTTTCGGCAGAAAAAAACGAGAAAACAGACATCCAAACAGAAGTGAAAAATGCTATAACCGGCATTCAAAACGATATTGCCAACGAATCAGCCGCACAGGAAATGCTGGAGCTATACATTTACAATCTGAAATTCGAGTTCGACAGCATTTGCAAACCATTGGATACAAAATTAAAAGAAGGCAAGGACCTTTACCGCGAAATTTTTCACAACAATCTGCAAATCACATTGTTGAAAATGCACATTCATATTCAGCAGCGTCGGCAGATGTTGCCGCAGGCGAAACAGGCCTCATTCGTACAATACGCTCAAGACCTGTGGCAACGCTATGCCGCCAAATATCCTTATACCGACCGCAACGGGAACGAACTGTATCCTTATTTTGAAAACCTGCACAGAAATGGCAAGCTGCCAGAAGAAGAATTCGCACGATTGCGGGAAGAAGATGAAAAGGGAGTTGCAGAAATTCACAGACTTTCGGCGCAATTGGAAAAAGAGACGGCCAAGAATTAAAGTTTGCACACTTTGGTTAGGCCGCCTTTGTTGCCCATCACGAAGAGTTCGGTGGAGCCGTCCTCCCCTACCCTATACACATACAACGGTTCGTTTTGCGTGAAGCGGTCGCACAGGAACGAATCGCCCGCTTTCAGTTTCGCATTTTCGGACTCGGTTACAACAAACAGATTTTCACCACGATACGTTAGCAGGCAGCGGCGGTTGGGATTCCAACAGATTTCCACCTTGTCGTCAGCATTGAGTGCGTTGGCATAGAGCGACGGGTTGGTCACGCGGCGCGACGACTGTACACTTTCCACCTCGCAATAGTCGGAGACGAAGGTCTCCCAGTCGGGAAAGCCGACGAAGCGGGCGAGAATGTCGAGCGTGGTGACGCGCACCGTGGTATAACCGTCCACGTAGCCCCACAACCGCTTCAACGTTGATACACTTAGCGTTTCCTTCAGTCGGCCCTGGATTTCGCCCGACAGAAAGATGAAATCGTTGGAGGTGGCGATGGGATGATCGGCCGACTTTTCCACGCATTGGCGAAGCAAAGTGATATGTTGCGGATTGATGGTCATCGAATTGTTTTTTTCAGAATGCAAAAATAACAAAGAAATGGACAAAACAGACAGTTCTTTTGTGGTTCTTAATATCACAAGTTTCGCAAGTTAACAAAATAATTATAACAGACTTAGGACTTGGGAAACGAGAACGGCGAGAATGAATTTTCTGATAATTTCCTTGAAATTTCCTGCGAATTTCCTCTATCACGCCGCAGGCGGCATTCGTCCATTTCCCCATTCGTCCATTCCACCATTCATCCAATTAACCGTTTAACCGACGTTAACCGTTTCCACGTCTCACAATTCCCCTTATCAGAAGACCCTTAAATTTTTCGGCGTACAAATCAACAAGACGAGAAGGGATGATTCCGTTATTTTTTGTACATTTGCCAACAGATTCGCAACAAATTGGTTTTGCGGATATTATTAACATAAATAATTATAAAAGAATACATTAGAACTTAAAAAGAACTTAGAAACAGATACATATTAACGGCGTTTTCGCTTTTCTTTGGCGGACTGGAATCGGGAAATTTCAATCATTACCACAAAAGAGAGGAGAAGCGCTCACGGATTTTTACCGTGGGCTTTCTTGTTTGTGGTAATAGGTTTTCCCGAACCTCAGTCGCTAACAAGAAGTTCGCGGTTTTTTTATGCCATTTTACAATATCATTTTTTAATGGAAAACGAGGAGATACATATTGGCAAACTGATCAAGGCCGAGATGCAGCGGCAGGGCCGGCGCGCCGTATGGCTGGCCGAGCAGTTGGGCTGCCATCGCAACAACGTGTATCTCATCTACTCCCGCAGCTGGATCGACACCGAAACACTGATGAAAATCTCCACCATTTTACGCTACGACTTCTTCGCTGACCTGAGCAAAGGATTGCGGCGTAGAGGCGGTTGCTGATCAAGCCAGATAGTTTTCTTGACTGACAATTTGACGATAACTTCCACGGCCGCCTTTGGCGGAAAAGAGGAAATGCGGAGGAAATTTTAAGGAAATGAGCAGGAAATTTGTCTAGTTACCGCCGCCTACTGGCAATTCTGTGATCTGTGAACTGTGAGCTGTTGTTGAATCGACGAGCCCCATTATCATTGCAAATTGTCCATTGCAAATTGCTCATTCCACCATTCCACCTTTCGCCCAATTAACCGTTTAACCGAATTCCACCGAACAATCCTACGGCCTCAAACATGCTATCGGCACCACGAACACGCCATCGGGGCGGCGGTAGGCAATATTTTGATGGATAATTGGCCAAGTTTGTCCATCTTGCAAAGTAATTCGTTGCAGACTGCCAAGCAACAGTGGGCAGCGAAAACGGAATCCTAAAAAACTATTACTTACTTTTGTGCTTTGCAAACCGAACGCTCAATTTTGGTGGGAAAAACGGGGTAACGCAGTCCGCATTTCCGCCCCAAAATAAGAACCTAAAAAGAACCTAAGTGCATGAGGGAAAGAGTGTTACTTTTGCAAGCGAAAAAAAGGGGAAGCCGAAAACCTAAAAGAGTAGGCAAAATTAAAAAACAAAAGTACTATGAAAAAATTTTTAAGTTTTTTCAAAAAGAGCGTAGTGGCTACTGCTGCCAACATTAAAGGTCAAAAATCAAACGGTACTAAAGATGGAGGTACAGCATTCAAGTATTTTTACATTGATCACGGTAGCTATCACGATCAATTCTAATCTTTATCAACTGGTAGGAAATTTCAACAATATTCCTACCAGTTTAATTTCGAATATCTAATGTATATACCAATTGATGTATTATTTTGTCAGCAAAAATTTTCTTTCAAAGAGAAAATAGGAGTGCTACTATCATCTCCTATCGGAGGTGATGATTTGAAAGACATAAGCAAGGCGCATTCTGGTAAGGCTAGACGATTATATGAATTCATTACTTCTCCATACAATATGAAATACATAAAGACCGATTCAGGGCAGATTAATGTGTTTTTAAGAATTTATGCGAAGTTACTTGTCTTTTTGTGTAAAAATTGCTATCCGGTAGCCTATCTTATGAGCTTTTTAAGATTTAAGTCTTTTGAAAATGCCTGCGAAGCGGCAGAAGCATTTAGAAAAATCATAAATTCAGGGAATCAAAAAGTTCTCTGTTTACCCCGCTCAATATTCATTGCCACAACATCCAAAAAGTTCAAGCAATCAGGAGCGATGTTTATAGGCGTTTTCTTGCCGTCAAGCAATATGCATGCGTGGGTGATTGAAGAGAATGTCATTGCAGACCGATATGATATTGATTGGATACTATATACTCCTGTTTCAATGATGGTATAAATAATGAATGTAATACGAACAAATAACCAGCCGTACTTGAAGTTCTTTAATACTTCAAAGAATATTATTCAAAATGATATTTGGGATGAATTGGAATCTGGACTATGGGAAAACATTAGTATTGAAAATTATTTATACAACGATAAGATTGGTGAAGTGGATCAATCGCATTGGAAACAGGTTTTCCCAGGTTTTTATCCTATTTATCCAGGATTTAAGTGGGATAATAAACAAAATCGTTTAATTAAAGATTTATATTATCCTCAATATGTTGATAGCTCTTTTGAAAAGTTTATTAGTGTTGTTGAAGAATATTTTGAACAATTTAAGGGAAAAAAAATCGGCGTTCATTTAAGTGGTGGTTTTGATTCTAGTTTGATAATTTGTCTTCTTAAATATTTAGGGGTGCCTTTTACTCCTATTGGTTTGGTATGTAATAGGTTCGAATTTAGGACAGAAAGACATATTCAGGAAATACTTATGGGATGGGGAGAGAACGGGAAACTGATTGATTTTGAGGATTATCCTCTTTGGTCAAAACTCTCTTTCAATCCCAAACAGCAGATTCCTGATTCCAATATAATGATGAATAATGCAAGTTTTGCTTTGGCAAAAGCGTTTCATAAAGCTGGTGTGGAAATAGTTATTAATGGACAAGGAGGCGACTCGTTATTTTACGAAGCTATTCCGAATTCGGGATTTAATATTGGTAACGAGTTTTTAAATCCTTGGGACGATGTAAATAATTATAGTCCGAATCATTGTGAACTTCATTCATTTTATGCAGACAAAACAATTATTGATCATTTATATAGTTTACGATACAATCAGAAAAATGACCCGATAAAAAAATGGGCACGGAGATTTTTTCACCACATACTCCCAACCGAACTTTCAGAATATTATTACAAATGTGACTATTTTGGCATAGATAAAAGTGGTTTATGGGATGCACGAAATGAGATAAAGATTTTATTTGAAGAGGCGTATGATCTTTTAAAACACCAACTATTTTCTCCAGAATCCACACGTGATTTTTTCAATACAAATGTATTTAATCTTGAATTTTCCTCATATTGCAATTATTGTTCTAAAATTTCAATAGCTGTCTGGCTGCATTCTTTATTTAGAAAAGATGAGTAGTAAAATTATTCAAATTGTTTATTCTGCAAAAGATGAAAATCCAAAAGAAATTCATAACTATTTTGTTCTTGAAGCAGAAGCTATGAAAAGGGTTGGATTCATTGTTGGAACAGAACCCAATGACAGAGCTGAGACTCTTATATATAGGGGCTTTGCAATGTATTCTCCTGAAGAGTATCCCAAAGATAAAAGATTTATACAAGGGGTAAAAGAATATTTTTCAACAATGCAAATGTCTGTGTATTATCCACTTGTCAAAGATATTTCTATCCCAACATTTTTTGTGAAAGAATTAAATAATGAAATCCAAGCTAAAATGAACGAATTGGGGTGGAATAAAGTATTTGTCAAAAACGATATTAAATCATTGAAAAATATTAGTACGATGGCTTCCGTGTATCCAGACAACACATTAGACAATATAATAACGGGGCTTGGATATTATCCTAAAAATGATTTCTATGCTGTTCGAAAATATTTGGAACCTGATATTTTCAATGAGGAAGAAAGATATTGGGTGATAAATGGGAAAATATATTATAGAAAGAATGAAATTCCACCTGTCGTTAGAGAGGCAGCACAAAGGCTTAATAAATTAGGATCAAAATACTATGTTATAGATGCCACACCGAGTTTAGTGGTTGAAGTTAACCCTGGAGAAGCGGCAGACAGATATGGGGTCAATTCACCAGAACTTTTTGCAAAGTGGTTTAAAAGTGCCTTTATGTAAACTCTACAATCGAATGTGAAATAATAATATTCATATCAAAAATGGAGAAAACCGAAAATCCTGTAAAAGAGTAGGAAAAATATTAACGAAGATTTATATATGCCGGTAACATTATATAATAACTCAAAAATATACACAATTAAAAATCCGAATTTGTGTCCTTTATTCCCTGCAAATATTACAGTGAAAGGTGAGTGTAATGTCTCTATTACCAATAACGGACAACAACCACAGATTAAAAAATGGCTAATAGTTGATGATAGAATCATGTATTCTGAAGATTTCATCAATGAATACTATATTTGATTGTACAAGCACTTATTCAATATGAGAAATGTTTTGCATTTTGTTTGAAGCAGTATATAAGAACAATAATGAATCAAAAAATTAGATTGTAACATTTTATGACACCATCTCTTTACGAAATCATCTCTCAAGGCGGCTCCTTGTTGAGCGCTATCGCTGCCAAGATGCAGCAGGAAAAAGACGATTCTGAAAGTGTAAAAGAATATGCCGCCGAACTCGGCCGGGCAGCAAACTCGCTGCTCAAAGCACACAGCGACGAATTCACGCCCGACGGCTGGTGCAAGTACGAAAACACTTTGACGGAAATCAACGGCATCGCATCCCAACTTGCCGAAGAGTGTGAAAATCCCGACAGGGTTATGCAACTTACCGGCGGCAATCTGAGAGCCCTTCTCCGCCAATTCGGCGATTTGCTCAAGAGCGAACGCCCGGAAATCCGCGGCAAGAGCTTCTGGGAAAGCATTAAGGAAAGATTCAAGAAATAATTTTCCCACTATGTACATCACCTTTACCGCCTCGCGCATTTCCGAATCGAATGTGCTTTTCCCGCCCGCCATCGTTTTCAATGATGAGGGCATCACAATAAAAAAGCCCGCCCTGCTACACCACAACACGGAGTTCATCCCGTACGGGGCTGTCTCCAGCGTGCACATCCACACTCCCCTCGCCGGCTTCTCCACCATCACCTTCTACGCCTTCGGCCGCGCAATTCCCGTCCACGGCTTCCTGCAACGCGAGGTGCGCGCAATGAAGCGGTTAGTGGAGGAAAGAGGAAAACTGCCGTCTGATGTTTAAAACGCGCATTTTAAGGTAATATAATATTTTATTTTTACATTTTAAGGTATTATATTATAAAAAAGTGTAATTTTGCATCGGTATTAAGCAATAAGCAATGGAAGAACAAACAATTTTGAAAGTGCTGAGGGAGCAGCAATTAGAGGTAGAACAATATCGCAGCGAAGCGTGGTGCTCGCGTCGCGAAGAGTCTTTGTTTTTGTTGGATAGCAATCTTGCACAGGTCGTGACTGGAGTGCGTCGCAGCGGAAAGTCCACGCTTTGCCATAAGGTTTTGCTGCAAAACCACATTGTCTATGCTTATGCCAATATGGACGACGACCGCTTGTACGGCTTCAGGACGGAAGATTTTGACACGCTTCTGGGCTGTATCTATCAGTTGTACGGTTCAACGGTAGATTATCTTTTCTTTGATGAAATTCAAAATATCGATGGCTGGTATTTGTTTGCCAACCGCTTGCTACGCCAAGGGAAACATCTGATTATCACAGGAAGCAACGCCAAACTTTTGAGCGGGGAATTGGCTACTCATTTAACGGGGCGCTATAACGAAATCAAGTTGTACCCATTTTCGTTTGCCGAATATTGCGAATATTACCGTGTGGACACATTCGACATCACGTCTCAAGCCGAGGCCGACAGGAAAGTGGCTTTCACTAACTATTTGAATGAAGGTGGTTTTCCCGAAATTTCAAATCTTCCCAATTCGAATATTCGTAAAATGTACGTCGAAAGTTTGATTGAAACCATCATACTAAAAGACATTTCCAAACGCTTCAATATCCGCAACACGGAGGCCATCCGGCGAATAGCCAATCACCTGATTAACAATACCTGCCAAACTATTAGTTATGAAACCTTGGCCGAAATAGCCGGCTTGAAAAGTTTGAAAACAGCACAGCTGTACGTGTCCTACCTTTCGCAAGCATTTCTTATTCATCGGATACAAAAATTCTCATTCAAAAGCGCGGAAAGGATACGCGGAGAAAAGTGTTACGTGACGGATACCGGATTTATTGCCAATCGTGAAAACAATCTTTTAGGAAATAATTTCGGTTGGCTGTTAGAAAATGTTGTGTTCGTAGAACTTCTGCGCCGCTATCGTTCTGAAACGGAAGATATTTATTATTACAAGCCGACGTCCCGCAGCAAAGAAGTCGATTTTGTCGTTTGCCGTCAAAACATTGTGACAAAACTCATCCAAGTGGCCTATAGAATTGACGACAAGAAGACATACAAACGTGAGATAGAATCACTTGTAAATGCAGCAAAAGCGCTTAACTGTAGCGATTTAACTTTACTGTCATTTTCAAAAAATGAAAATGTATCTGTCGAAGGTTTTGACGTGCGCATACGTGCTGTTACGGAATGGCTCTTGAAACAGCGTTAAGACATTCACACGCCCCTCGCCGGCTTCTCCACCATCACCTTCTACGCCTACGACCGCGCAATTCCCGTCCACGGCTTCCTGCGGCGCGAGGTGCGGGAGAGGAAACGGGATTTTTTCAGACAACCGTTATAGGAACATCACATAATAAATAGGAAGATAGGTGATCTTATCTTGCTGTATGATTTCTCTTTGCTGGTTAAGCACAATGCCTTTGTGGATGTGGTAGTCTGGCGTGGAAATAAAATGAGAGATGGCACTGTGCTCTTTGTAATTCTTGCCCGATTTCACCTCAATGGGCAATACGGACAAGGTGTCGTAATCATCTATGAGAAAATCCACTTCACCATTCTTCTTGTTGTCGTAGTAATGCAATTTGTGGCCGTGCGAATGCAGTTCTTGTGCCACTACGGACTCGTAAACTGTTCCCATATTGATGGAATGTTCGTCTTCTAAAATGGCGTTCGCATTTCTATCAAATAGCAACTGGGTCAACAATCCGACATCATTTAGATATAATTTGACGAGATTCTTAGATTGGGATTCCATCAACGGGAAACGCGGGTTGCTGATGGCCTTCACCTCCAATGCAATGCCGGAATGAATCAGATAATCGAATTCATCGGCATAATCAGAACGGTCCTTCCCCTTTTTGTTTTCTATATTTTGATAAACAATCCTTTTTTTTCGGTTCTCCAAAGTGGAGGGAATCATATCATAAATGCGGCGTATTTTCAATTTGCGTTCCTGGTCATATTGTGAGGCATCTATGCTGTAAAGATTATGAATGTTTTGCTGTAGTGTTCGAATAGCCATTATGTTCTTGTTGTCCACAAAGATATTCACCGAATCGGGTAGTCCGCCTGTCAGCAGGTAATAACGGAACATTTTCAGCATATACTGATGAGTGGTTTCATCCAATGGCAAATTTTGCAGGAACTGCCCGCGCATAAATCCTATCGCTTCTGTTCCACATCCCATCGCCCATAGAAATTCCTCAAAATCAAGCGGGTACATTTGTTGGATTTCGATGCTTCCCAATGGAACAGAAGTGCTTTCTGATAAGGCAACCCCTAATTGCGAACCACTTGCGATATAGGTGTATCGACCTTCCTGGTTCAGAAATTTCAGCAGCGTCAGCAAATGCGGATAGCATTGGATTTCATCTAAAAAAATCAGAGTGTCCTCCTTTTTACCAAGATCATTGCCATATAAAATGCCCAACTGCAGATAAAAATCTTCGCTACTATGCACTTTGGAAAAATGACCTATATTCTCCTTGTCGGCCCGCAAATCGATTTCAATGTAGTGTGAAAAAAGTTGCTGTCCTACATAGCGAACAAGGAAGGATTTACCAATCTGGCGCGCTCCGTTGATTAATAAAATCTTATGCTTTTCTCTTTGCAAGAAAGATTGAATGTAAGCTGTGAATTTACGTTTTAGCATAGTCGTTTGAATTTTTTTGCAAAAATACTAATTTATACAAGATTACAAACAGCCACAACCACTTATTCTGTTTTTTTAACTATAAAAATAGCCACTTATTCCGAATTATTAAATATGAAAACGACCACTTATTGACGCATTTGCTGATTTAATATTCGCCTATTTGTACCGCCGTTCCAACTATGAAGCTTTCAACACATACACAAAAGAACAAGACTATCTCCAATGATTCAACTCATCGGAGAAGCGGTGGTTGACCGTTTGAGGCAAATGCTTGATGCCATTGGAAAATAATTAGTCATTAAATTCACACGCCCCTCGCCGGCTTCTCCACCATCACCTTCTACGCCTACGGCCGCGAGATTCCCGTACACGGCTTCCTGCAGCGCGAGGTGCGCGAGATGAAGCGGTTGGTGGAGGAAAGGTGATAATATTTTATTCCTGAAATTTGAAAAATAGGAATAAAATATGTATTTTTGCAGCTGATATTTACAAAATAGGAATGATATGAATTATATCAAGGTATCCGAAGCGGCTGCCAAATGGAATATTTCCGCCCGTAGAGTCAGAATTTTGTGCGAACAGAACCGCATTGCCGGCGTGACACGCAAGGGCAATCTCTACCTGATTCCCGATGATGCGCCAAAACCAAACGACGCACGTTCATACGCAAAGAAAAATCCGGCCAAAGCTTACGTCCCTCTCTTGGAACAAATTGATGTCCTGAAAGCGAGATTGAACCAATGCCGTCCACTGACGCCCGCCGAAGCAGAGGCCTTTCGCGAGGTTTTCCTCGTTGAAAACACTTACCATAGCAATGCCATTGAGGGCAATACGCTTACAATGCAGGAAACAGCCCTCGTTCTTCAAGGCATTACCATCGACCAGAAACCGCTGAAGGACCATCTGGAAATTGTCGGCTATAAAGACGCTTTTGTCTATGTGGAAGAATTGGCCAAAAGCCAAGAGCCATTGTCCGTATTTGAACTAAAACGCATTCACTCGCTGATTTTGTCCGACCGTCCTGAAGATCGCGGCACGTTCCGTCGCGTCAAGGTTCGCATTGCAGGAGCAGTTACCGAACCCGTTGAACCCTATCTTATAGAAACAGAAGTCTCTAAATTGTTGTCTGATTTTGTTTTATGGAATGAGAAACGGCACATTATTGAATCAGTGGCACTATTCCACCTCCGTTTTGAGAGTATTCACCCATTTATTGATGGGAACGGCAGAACAGGGCGTTTGCTGATGAATCTGCAACTTGTCCAGAACGGACTACCTCCTGTCAGCATCAAATTTGCAGACAGACGGCGCTACTATGATGCTTTCGACGCTTACACAAAAGAACAGGACGCTTCACCAATGATTCAACTCATCGGAGAAGCGGTGGTTGACCGTTTGAGGCAAATGCTTGATGCCATTGGAAAATAATTAGTCATTAAATTCACACGCCCCTCGCCGGCTTCTCCACCATCACCTTCTACGCCAACGGCCGCGCAATTCCCTTCCCCATTTCCTGCGGCGCGAGGCGCGCGCGATGAAACGGCTGGTGGAGGGGAACATTTAGTGATTTCATTTGTGATTGTTCGACAATGACCACATTGTCCAATTAACAATAAAAACGGAATTATCCCCTTTCATCTTGTAAATGCCACAATGATGGGAGCGAGATGTTCCGATAATGGGAATTATCCGCACTGCGGAATTACCGCTCAACACATCGCAACTCCCGAATTGTCAGTTCACAGCAATTCCTCTTTCTTTTTTTCTTGAGAAAAAGAAAGAGGCAAAGCCGCGAGTAAGCGAGCAAAAAG
>JAZQOJ010000024.1:0-6630 GCA_045627805.1 Bacteroidales bacterium | reverse complement strand
CACCTTCACAACGCACCCACCGACAATATGGGCTCCGGGGTCACCAATTTCCTGAGTGCCTACAACCTGCTCAAAATGCATACCGTCAACAGTCTCAACTTCCTTTTCATTACCAGCAACATCGCGACAAAGAAAACGTGCACCGCTTACTATATGGCCAACTACAGCGCCACCACGCTGACGGTCAGCGTCCAAATGGAAGGCGACGACAATGTCATCACGCAAACCATCACGCCCAAGAAACGGATGGAGACGATAGCGATGAAACTCAAACTCCCCTCCCTCCCGAAAGGTCAGGAATATGGCATCATTCATTTGACCATCACCGACAACAGCACCGGGAACTCTTACGAGCAGGTGATTGGAGCGACGAAGAAATAGTGATGCGCGGGATATAAAATCAATAAAGTATTAAAAATCAATAATTTATAATGAAAAAAATCTGCATACGAATTTTATTGCTTGTGCTGGCGACTTGGAGTGTCAGCACGGTTTTTGCACAAAACAAGAGTCCGTATATGCTCGGTATGCTCAACTACAACGCATACTGTACCAGCGAGTTGGAACCATACATTGAGTTCCAGTTCATCATCGACGGACGCACCACGCAGTATGTGCGCACCGAGACGGGAACCTACCTGTCGGAAGTGGAAATCCGCGTCGATATCACGCAGAAAGGCGACGACGGGACGGAAAACAAGGTGGATGGCCTGCATTACATATTGGTAAGTCCGCAGACTTGGGACTCAGTGCAAACCGCTCCCACCTATTTCAGCGATGTGCAAAACGTGAAAGTGCCCAACGGCGAGTACTACCTTTATTTCTATCTGAAAGACATTCACGGGCAGACCGACACCATCAAGTACATTGATTATCTGCAAGTTTACTATCCGGAAAACAAACTCGCCACCTCTGCCGTGTCAATGTGGGAGACTTTCAATGGAAGTGGCGAAGGCGGCACTTTTGAGAAATACGGTTTTGCCGTGACTCCGTTGTTTCAACAGTATGCGCCCGAAAAAATTTACGCCATCCCCTTCACAATGGAAATCTACAACGCCGACCAATATTTCGGAGCGGGAAAAGAATATCTGGTGAAAAGTGTGATTTGCGAACCTGGCTACAAACCTGAGACAGAGTATGTTGCATACAAAACGATGACGGCCGAACCGCTTTCCATCTTTTTCCACCAATTCAACATTTACAAACTGCCTTCCGGAAACTACAACCTCGACGTGTACATTCTGGACCAGGACTCCAACGTGGTGGCCAGCTCCTCAACCTTCTTTCAGCGCAGCAATCCCTCCATCCAGCTGGACCTTTCCCGCTACGACGAAGTGATTGTACAAGAGACTTTTGTAGAAAAAATGACCGACCTGAAGAAATTGCAGGAAGATGTGGCCTCTTTGTATCCGATCGGTTCCCGAATGGAGCAGGAATTTTTCAACCAAAGGATGAAAAAAGTGCCGCTTGAGCAGCTGCAACGCTATTTCTACAGTTTCTGGCTGAAACGCGACCCCAACAATCCGGAGCAGGCGTGGAACGAATACCAGAAAAAACTGGAATACGTGCAGAAAAAGTTCGGCAGCGCCGTAGTCAAAGGTTTCCGCACCGACCGCGGCCGCGTGTGGCTCCGCTACGGACCGCCCACCAACATCACCGAGGAACCCTACGACCCGCAATCGTACCCCTACGAAATCTGGCACTACTACGAACTCGGCGACCAAACCAACATCAAGTTCGTGTTCTATAACCGCGACCTCGCCACCAACAACTACGAACTGCTTCACTCCGACTACGTTGGAGAACGCCAAGACCCGGGCTGGCAAATGAAACTCGTAAAACGCCTCAGCCCGAACTCCAACCCCGACATCACCACGCCCGAAGACTACTGGGGCGGAAATGCCTACGACTACTACAAATATAATAAATAGACGAAGGGATTGTCCGGTTAAACGGTTAATGGACGAAGGGACGAATGGATAAATAAATAATAAATGAAGCGTCTGTTTGACTTGGTGAGTTGTTGTTTGGCGGTCACGCTCTTACTTCCTTTGGAATTGGCCATCGCAATCTGGATCTGTTGCGATTCAAAAGGCGGCATTTTCTACAAGCAAGTGCGCGTTGGAAAAGACAATAAGGATTTCAATCTATTGAAATTCAGGACAATGCGCTCAAAAGCGGATACCGTCGGCCCCTTGATTACGGTAGGCGAAGACACGCGCGTCACCCGTAGCGGCCGCGTCCTGCGCAAATACAAACTCGACGAGATTCCGCAGTTTCTCAACATTATCAAAGGCGAGATGAGCGTGGTGGGACCACGCCCCGAAGTGCGCCGCTATGTTGACCTGTATGACGAGCAACAGAAACGGGTGCTCACCGTAAAGCCAGGCCTCACCGACTACGCCTCCATCGAGTACATTTCCGAAAGCGAGCTCCTGGCCAACAGCGCTGAGCCCGAACGCACCTACATTGAGGAAATTATGCCCGCCAAATTATCATTGAATCTAAAATATATTGATAATCAATCTTTTATAGAAGATTTCAAAATCATCTTCAAAACTTTCTCCTCAATTATCAAAAAAAAATGATTGATACACTCCCCTACCGCACCATCATACTGGCCAACGGCGAAATGCCCACGCATCCCATCGCAATGGAAATGCTGCGCAAGGCCGACACCATCATCTGCTGCGACGGAGCGGTTCGGCATCTGGAGAAATTGCAGCTGCAACACACGGTGATTGTGGGCGACGGCGATTCCATTCCATCCGAGGTCAAAGCGCGATACGGCGACCGCATCGTCACCGACAAATGTCAGGAATACAACGACTTGACGAAAGCTTTTCACTATGCCGCCAAGCACAATTTGTCGCCCGTGGCGATTTTGGGAGCGATGGGGCTTCGCGATGACCACGCTTTCGCCAACCTATCGCTGCTGATGCGCCACGCCCGCTCCACCCGCGTGGTGATGGTGACCAATTACGGCATTTTCACTCCCATCTCAAGCAGCACCGTCTTCCGTTCGCACAAAGGCGAAGCCGTTTCCGTTTTCAGTTTTACACCTGCCACAAGACTCACTTTCAGCGGATTACGATACCCCGTGGAAAAACGGAGTTTCGCGGAACTGTGGGAGGGCTCGCTCAACGAGTCGCTGGGCGACCAATTCGGCATCGAGTTGTGCGACGAAGGCGAAATCTTAGTTTACCAAGCATTCCAAAAAGAAAACCTATGATCCGAAACATCATTTTCGACTTAGGCGGTGTGATTTACGACATCCGCTATCAAAATGTGCTAGAGGCATTTGCGCAGTTTGGATTCCCGAATTTCGACCAAATATATACCCAGGCCGCGCAAAGCGGACCCATCGACCTTTTTGAAGAAGGCAACATCTCGGTGGAAGAATTCCGCGCCTACATCCGCTCCATCTCGCCCGTCACGCTCACCGACTCGCAAATCGACGACGCCTGGAATTCCATCATCATCGATGTGCCCGCAAAACGAGTGGAGATGCTGAAAAAACTCAAATCGCAGTACAGGATTTTTCTTTTCAGCAATACCAACCAACTGAATTACAATAAGTTCACAGTTCAATTACGCAAGAAATTCGGTTACGACATTTTCGATGAACTGTTTGAGAAAGCTTACTTCTCGCACACGATGCACCTGCGCAAACCCTCGCTCGAAGGATTCTTGCGCATTCTGACCGAGCAACACCTCCTCGCCGACGAAACGCTCTTCATCGACGACACCATCCGCCACATCGAAGCCGCAAAGCGTGTGGGACTTCACACCTACCTGCTCCCAAAAGACGAGGACCTGGTGGAAATGAAGTGGCTGCCGGAGCCGGCCAACCAATAAACCATTTGAGTTTCGCAGGTTTGCGATGCGATTAGAACTGACTTGAGACTTGTTTCGAGAACAGCGAGAACGACGAGAACGGATGCGCAAGGGATTTGAATTTCCGTCGTGCCTCACTGCTCGCGGCTTGAGCCCGTCAACGGAGTCCTGTTAGCACACATCAGTGGTCTGCCGACAATGCCTCGCGCAGAGCAGTGGCCAATTGGTCGGGGCAGCTGGTCGGACCGCCGCTGCAACTGATTCCCTGCAATTGGGCGATTACCTCCTCGGCGGGCCTTCCCTCAACCAATTTACTGATTCCCTGCAAGTTACCATTGCAACCGCCAAAAAATACGACATTGTGAACAAGGCCGTTTTCAATTTCAAACTCAATAAATTTAGAACAAGTTCCCTCGGTTTTGTACTGATATCTCATCTTTCAAATTTTTATTTCAATTCCATCTTTTTCAATTCACCCCATCCCTTGTCCTGACGAAACGGCCCACATCATTTCGCTGCGCTCGCCATTCTTCAAATCCTTCTCGTTGTTCTCGTCTTTCTCGTTTCTTTGGGCGTTCCGGCTTCCTGCGGTCGCCGTCGGGCTTTCCGCACTAATTTCGCTCATCGCCCTGCCTGCCCTATCGCCTTCGTTTGTTCGCCCGTTCGCCCTTACCTCCGTATTTCCTTCGTCCAGAACGCCGCTCATAAATGTGCTTCAATCCCTAACGCTGCGGTGCGCTAACCAGTTCATTCACAGCACAATATGATAACATTCGTCCCTTTATCCATTTAACCGCATCACCGTTTAACCGAATAATCCCTTCGTCGCGCTTCACCGCAGCGAGTCAAACTGGCGCTGAAGCTCTTCCATAAAGCGGCAGGCGTGTCCCCCGTCCAGAATCACGTGATGCCACTGGAACGTCATTTTCTGCTTGATTCTGAACCACTTCCGATGATTTTTTCCCCAGCAAAGAAAAGGATGGTCATATTCTTTGTGGTAGAGGTTCACGATTCCGTCGATGTCGTATTTCACGAGGGCCGACGTGCAGATGATGGAGGCATCGGTGAGGTACATATTCTCGCACTTCTCGGCGCAATCGGCGGTGCGTCCCAGGTAAAGCTGGTTGAACTCGTCGAGGTCGTCCACCACGGGCACATCGCAGTAGCTGAGGGTTCCGTTCTTGTTGACCACAATCACATCAATGGCGAACTTGTCGTACTTGAGCATCGTGGTATCGCGGATTTGCAGCAGCATCTCGGGCATTTTCATTGCGGCCTTCCCGATGCAATAGCACATCAGCATATTGTATTTGTAACCCTTACGGCTTTTGCGCGCCAATCGGGTGACATCCTTTTCCTGAAACATTGTCACCATCGGCATCGGAGCGACAATAAAATCCTTGTAGCTTTGGGCTCTTGGGGTGAGCGCGGGATCGATTTCGTACATAGTAATGATTTTTGGGTGCAAAATTACGATTTTTTTGGCTAAAATGAACGGTTGTACAGACGAATGGACGAAAGACAACAATCACAACTTATTAATATTAAGCAGATTATAATACGCAAATGGAACTGAATGATGAAAAAAAAGAAACTATCTTCTAAAAAATGTGTAATTTTGCAATCTCATTTCAAGTTTGCGCCATTGGGAAATGCCACAAACGAAGCATAACTTTAACCATCAGACGAGAAACGTATGAGCAAAGTCACCATCATCGGCGTGGGTGCGGTAGGCACTTCCACCGCTTACTGTCTGGCCCAGAAGGGCTTAGTGAACGAAATCGTATTATTGGACATCAAGCCGGGCGTGGCGGAAGGTCGCGCGCTTGATATGCGTCAGGCCGCTGCCATCCAGCGTTTCGACACGAAAGTCATCGGTGTCACCGACGATTACAGCGCCACCGCGGGCTCCGACATTGTGGTGGTGACCTCCGGGATGTCGCGCAAGCCGGGGATGTCGCGCAACGACCTCATCACGGCCAATGCCGCCATCGTTTCGAGCGTGGTGCCGCAGTTCGTGCAGCACTCGCCCAACGCCATCATCCTGATGGTGGCCAACCCGCTCGACGTGCTCTGCTACTGTGCGTTTATGGTGTCGAAATTTCCGAAAAACCGCGTGATGGGAATGTCGGGGCTGCTCGACATTGCGCGCTATCGTTCGTTCATTTCTGAAAAGCTGAACGTCTCCACCAAGGACATCCAGGCGCTGATTTTGGGCGGGCACGGCAACACGATGGTGCCGATGCCGCGCTACACCACCATCGGCGGCATTCCGCTGCGCCAGTGGCTCGACAAGGCGGCCATCGACGAGGTGATTGAGCGCACACGGATGGGGGGCGACGAGCTCATCAACCTGCTGGGCACTTCCGCCTGGCACGCTGCGGGCGCAGCCATCTGCCAGATGATCGAGGCCATCGTGTGCGACCAGAAGCGCGTGTTTCCGGTGTGCGCCTACCTTGACGGCGAGTACAACCTCCGCGACATCTTCCTCGGTGTGCCGGTGGTATTGGGTGCCGGCGGTGTGGAAAAAGTCATTGAGCTGGAACTCGACGCCGACGATGCGGTCCGCTTTTACGAGTCGGAAAAGGTGGTGCGCGGGAACGTCGAGCTGCTGAAACGCACGGTGAGCGGTGAGCGGTGAGCGATGCTACATAAGCATTCGGTGTCAGCGATTGTAAAAATCTTCGGAATCATCCCCTTTCATCTTGTAAATGCCACAATGATCGGAGCGAGATGTTCGCATAATGGGAATTATGAGACGTGGAAACGGTTAACGTCGGTTAAACGGTTAAT
>JAZQOJ010000023.1:0-5910 GCA_045627805.1 Bacteroidales bacterium | reverse complement strand
CCAATGCCGACGAGCCCGGCAAACTCGAGGTGGCCTTCTTCGCCAACTTCTACGGCGACTACTACGTGCTGGAACTGGCCGACGACTACCGCTACGCCCTTGTGGGCAGCAAAACCGACAAGTATCTCTGGATTTTGAGCCGCACGCCCGTTATGGCTCCCGACGACCTCAACTTCCTGATGCAGCGCATCAAGGCGCGCGGTTACAACGAGGCGGACCTCATCTGGGTAGAGCAAAAAACAGAATAAATCCCCTTTTTCTCGCATTCCGGTTTCCCCTTCCGGAATTCAACAGCGGCCATTGCGCCGCTGTTTTTATTGTGGCTTATCGGGAAGAGAAATGCCTGCCCGACTGCTGGGCAAGAGCAATCAAATCTTCCGCAGTGTCGGCAATCAGCGTGTCAGACAAGGTGCAGGCCATAATGTTTTCATTGGCCGTCACCGGACGGAGGTATTTGAGTGCGTAGCCGTGTGCGTCGAACTCCTGGCGCAGCACATCGTTCTCAATAACAATGAGGTCGTGGTCGGTGGAGAGGGCCTTGCGCACGAGTTCCTCTTTGGTATCCAGCACGATATAGCCACGGCGACGCATCTGGATGAAGGCGGAACTTTTAGGATAGACGAAAAGCGCCACCACCTTGGCATCGCGCGAAACACCCGCCTGGTCGAGCAGTTGGTCGGCACCGATGAAATGCTCGTAACAACGGCGCGAGCCATCGTTCGCATCGCGCCGCAACTGCTGCATCTGCCGCGCCTCCTGCCCCATCACCGCCAGCAACATCACGAGCAGAAAGCCGAAAACGGCGCCCCACTTCACGCTCCCAATCCTGGGCAATTCCGCCAGCGCCAGAATCAGCAACACAACGATCGGGAGAAACAGACTGTCGATGAAATAATAGTCGTGATCGCTGTATTGCCGCAGCATAGCGCCAACATAGAGCAGCGCGCCAAGAAGATAGATGCCCCAGAACCACCAATGCGAAAGGGCCGCGGTTCGAGAATCCGCATCCGAAATCGAACCACGCCGACGTTGAACGCCCTGCACCAGCGCCCAGCCAATGGCCGCCAGCGCCGCCGTCAGCACCAGCCAATGCTGCACGCGCTGAAAATAGTGGAACATCCAGCGGTCGTGTATGTTCTGGTAAACTTCGCGGGCCTCCTCCAGATTACGCGCCGGCATCAACGACCCCAGAAACATTGAACCATAAGCCGACTGCAAATGTCGGTTCCAAAGGTGAAAGCCCACGAAACAGCATACCAACAAAGCCATCGTCAGCACCTTGTCGCGCCAGCCGGTTTCGCCACGGAAAATGCGCAACGCCTCGAAGCCGCATACGGCCACCAGCAACACCAACTGCGGAGTGCGAACCATCGCCGCCAAAGTAAGACTGGCAAGGCCAATGTGGAACATCGCGTTTTTTTTCTTTTTAACATAAGAAAAATACGCCCAAAGTCCGATGATAGAGAAAGTTACCGATGGTATTGCGGGAAGAAACCCACTGAAGTAGTAAGCGTAGGCAGGCGCCGTCATCGCCACGCCGACCACAGCCAACGATTTTATGCAATCATCTGTAAACAAATACGTTAACTTGTACAAAAAGAACATCCCGACCATTCCTATGACGAGGGTCCAGAGCCGGAACACCCACGGCGACGTAGTGCCCAGCAATTTCATCAGCAAGGCCACGACATACTCGTGAATGGGAAAATCAACCGAGGTTATCGGCGAGTCCCACAGCCCCGTGTCCTGTTTGTTGTAAAGCATCGTCTGCGGATGGAAGAAGTCGAGTCCGTTGTCAACATAGCCGATGGCAAGAGAGTACCAGTCGGCCTGCGCCCAAGCGTGAATGTACTGGGGGAACTCGTTGATGTACCGCCATTGCAAAATCCCCGCAATAAACAAAATCACAACGATGGCAGCCATCCAGCCGCGCCGATTGATGTTTTCATAATCCAAGAAACCCTTTTTGCTCATTTTGAAAATTACATTTTAATCTTTGTGATTCTTTGTTTCAGTCAATTCATTGATAAAAAAATATGCATCAATTCAGAACATACGGCACAACGGGATTTCATATATGCGATCACTTGGTCCAGAAATCATAAAAAATGTTCGCACCGGCGGTATGTCCGTCCTGCGTGCGGTACAAGCCTCCTAATATGCTGAAAGAGTAGTGCGTGTTCGGCTGCAAATTCAAAAAAATCGTAGTGGTTTTACAGTCTTTGCTCCAAGTGAAAGTATGTTCAATATTTTTATCAAATTCCAAAAAAGCACCATCAGAATTGCCATATCCCAAGGCAATCATTTGCTGCATCGGCTTGCTGAAGGTAATCTTCAATTCGATTTTTCCAGAAGGAACATTCTTAGCTCCGTTTTTGATGCTGCATTTCACCACGCGCGCATTGGCTTTCAAGTCCTTCTTCTGCTCTTTCAAGAAGTTTTTCAGATTGAATTGGTTGATGTCGTTAATCAACTGCGGCATATAACTTTCAATGGTCGGATATTGTTCGCGGTTCTGCTCGTATTTTCCCAATGATTCCACCATCGTACGAGTAAGGTAGAAATCCGCTTCTTCTGCCAGCAGGTCGTCAACGGACACCTGCGGATAGTGATTCAGAAAATAACGAATCACACAGCTGCGCACAAAAGTCTCACACATCATCGTTTTAGCATCTCCGTATGCCATCTGCGTCAATGTCAATGCATTGGCATTATAGACTTCTGTAGCTTTCCTTTCCATATCCGACCAGAAGCGCATAATCTGCGGATTGCAGTAGGCGTGGCAGAATTCGTGAATCACAATGGGCAGCACCGCGTTAGCCATATAGACAGGATTGCCCAGACTGTCCAGAGAACAGCAGCCGATGAACGGACTGAGCAAGAAACTTCCGTCCTTCATCTGCGCATTACAACCATAATTATTCGGACCATTCAAGATGCTCAACACAATGCGGAATTGAGGATTGTTGTTGGCCCCAAAGAATTTTTCAAACCATTCCAAATCAATCTTCTGGCACACATCTTTCTCAAATGCTTTTACAGCTTTCTGCTGGAATTCCGCATTTTTAATGTAGCCCTGATGAAAATTGGATTTTGCATAATATTCGTTTAACGCGGCCAAGAAATTCTGCTTCTGTTCTTCCGTCCAGCGTTCGTCAATGTCATCTTGAAAAGCGTCGTCCAAAGTCAATTTCCCATTTTCAGAAATTTTAAGATGTAAGGCGAAATCGGCAACGGCATCATACGAAATGCCGGTCTCCTCGCGATATTTCTGAGCCAGCTTCACCACCTCGTCGGTTTCATTGATATAGGGCTTCAGATTGTTCACATACTCATCGAAATAGCAGAAGCCGTATTCATTAGCGCCGGCGGTCCGAAAGATGAGACTCATCAGGTCGGCGCGTTCGTCAAAACCGATGGGAATGTTGACTTGGCCCAAAGCGAGGTTGGCCATCAACAAAAAGGCAGATAAAAAGGTCGTTTTTTTCATAATTGTTGAATTAAAGTCAATTTGTTGTTTTCGGATGCAAATTCACGTCGCCACCCTTTTGTTCCTTCAACTTTCGCGACAGTTTACGGATGTCGCGCACGGAGATATGCCGTTTTTCGTAGCCGAACTTTGTGCAGCAAATCATCGCGTTGGCCACTTCCTGCATCGTGTTGGATTGGCAAAACGGCCACATAATGGGAAAGAGGATGCGGCTGGCAATCTGGAAAGATTTGCGCGTTGTCTGTTTCGGATGCGGGCGCATAATGCTGGGCCGGAAGCCGAAAGCGTGTTTGAAGGGCATTGCGAAAAGCGCGTTCTCAGTGCCGCCCTTGATTTTCTGCCAAGCCAATTTCCCTTTGGCGTTGGTGCCTTCGCCCGACAGATAGATATAGGTCATCCGTTCTTTGTCGGGCAGGATTTCCGCGAAGTGCAGCGGAATCGTCTGACTGATTTTGCGATAAACGTCTTCCGGCGTGCCCACGCTGGTGATGCCGGCGATGAAGAACACCGCGTCGTAGCCGGCCAAGCGCGCGTCACCGGTTTGCAGATTCATAAAGTCATCCACAACCAGTTCTTCCAGTTTGGGATGCGTGATGTGGATTGGGCGGCGCGAAACGCTCAGTATTTTCTCTATTTCGGGGTGTTCGAGGCAGCAGAGCAGCACGCCTTCGCCAACATAGCCCGTTGTTCCAGTGATGATTACTTTCATAGGGGTTAGGGGTCAGGGGTCAGGGGTTGGGGGTCAGGGGTTAGGATAAAGTTTTATACTATCTGCCCCCTACTGATCTTGATAAATTTCTGCAATGTTTAATATGGTCAAGAAATCTATTTTTTCATTTTTCATTGTTCTTGTTCTATGATTGTTTGATAGCGTCTGAATAATTCAGCAACAATTTGAGATTCATTGTTAGAGGATAGAATTGTTGCATTGAAACCATAGGTCTGCATCACGGCGCGGTCGTTGTCTTGGTGCGCCTTGCGGAGTTCCGGTGGCATTGTGACATCATCGTACAAATCGGCCAATGAACTTTCGGGATATTTTGCCCGCGCATCCAAGATGGCTTGCGCCGTTTGCTCGATTTTCCGTTTTTGCTCTTCGGTTGGCGTTGGCCACGGAAAATTGTTATAGACGATAGTATTAGAATAACTATAATCGGATTTCAGTCGGCCGCAAACCACGCGCACCCACGCCATATGGACATTGGAAGTCAGAATGCCAAAATGGTAGAGGGTGGCATTCTGCATAGTAAAAAGTTTATCTCCGGGAACGATTTCCTTTGATAAATAATCCATTGGAATATATCGCCTATTTTCAGAAGAAACCTTAGGAATGGCAATATAATCACTTTTACACTCAAATGGAGCTCCAAATAAGTAGGGTGTCTCGGCTGCCTTTAATGTGCTTGCACGCTTGCTAGACAAACGAAAGTCTTTAACATTTTTAATTCTTCTAAGAATTTCAGGAGATTTCCGCATATCAGCTGGACTTGCATTATTCAACCATAGACAATAACGAGGTTTTCTTTCAATAAAATCCTTACCCATCATATATGGGCGCAAGTATTTTTGAGATTGAGGTTCTTTCTTAATCAATTCACTTGCATCTTCAATCGTTAACACTAAATTTCCATCGTCTATAGCTTGTCCGCCTAAAGCAATGGATGGAACACTGGAAATGGGGATCATCCTTTTTTCAATAAAAATATTTGATGCATCTAAAAGATACCCATTTATATTACTTGCAATTATTTTTTTGTCTTGAGAATAAATAATCTTGTCTCTTTCTAAAAAACTTGAACTGAAACCAACAATCACACAGTGAACGTGCGCTTTCAAAGTGGATTCGCTGTCCCAACGGAAAGTGCGATAGGCAAAATCAATCTTTATCCCCATTTGATTGAAAAATGGCTTCCATAAATTAGCAACGGCACAGCCCTGAGTAATAGAATTTGTTGAAACGAAAGCACAAGCAGTATAGGTATCACGTATTATATCTGCTGCTTTTTTATACCAACAACAAACATAATCTAAATCTCCAACGCCCTCCCATTGTTTTCCAAAAACATCATGGACGTCCTTTTTTTGTTCTTCAAGCATCCATCTTGCCCCTACAAACGGCGGATTCCCCATAATATAGTTGAAATCAACGTGGTAAAGATTAGGGCTGAGGGTTGAGGGGTTAGGGTTGAGAGGATAGTCGGCACTTACATTTTCAGTTTGACAATCATCGCATTGATGATTTTGCCGATTTCCGCAAGCAAATTCATTAGGGGTAAAATTTCCTGTTCCGTCGCGTAGCCAATCCGAACCGTTAACATCAGTTGCGTTTCCAGTTCGTACGCCGACCCTTTCGCGATGGATAAAAATTGAATGTACTCTTTCTTTGAGTTCCGCCCGTAGCCTTCCGCTATGTTTGAAGG